>JAAELL010000097.1 GCA_024226735.1 bacterium
AACGCCGTCAGGCGTTGCGCCATGGAGTAAGACGGAAGCCGAAGGCTTCCTTGCCTTTTCCTGGCGGGCTCCGCCCGCCAGGAAAAGGCAAGTCGGACCGGGACTGCCCCAACAAGGGAAAGGCCCGGCCCGCACGGCTCGCCTTGTCCAGCCGCACACCCTGCGCGGCCAGTCGGTTTCGGCGTCGCGTGCCTCGCGGCGCCGGTCCGGGGACGATTCGCACCCCCGGGTGAGCGGTTCCCGGTGAGCGGCGGTCACCGGGCTACCACCAAGTGACAGCGGGACCCGGTTCGGGACATCGACTTCGCTCGAATCTCTCTCGGGTTCCCAAGGTCCTGCTCCACAGGCACTTGGAAGCCCACTGCTCTCGCCTGGCGAATCGATTCGCCGCCGTCCGAAAGTCGAGGGCAACAACGTGGCTCTAAGCTCACAGCGCGCTCAAGGTGAGCGACCACGAAAGACCAGCGAGCCCGACCGGGTCGGGCAGGAGACTAGGAATGTTGACTTGGGTCGTGAGCGCAACGCTCGCATTCGGACTCGCCGACGACGATCAGGCCAAGAACGACGCGGCGAAGGAGCTCACCGAGCTCAGCGCCAAGATCGTGGCGGTTGAGAGCTACCGCTTCACCTCCATGAGCGAGACCGAGGGCGGCGGTCGGGGCGGCGGCGGTGGTCGCGGTGGCGAACAGGGTGGTGGTCGCGGTGGCGAACAGGGTGGCGATCGCGGTGGCGGACAGGGTGGCGATCGCGGCGGCGAACGGCCCGCACCGCGCCCCACGCAGGGTGCCTGGCAAAAGGGCCTGCCGATGGAGCTCACCCTCGGCGACATCGTCGCGTACAAGGACGGTGACCAGCTCGTCTACAAGAACGACGAAGGCGAATGGGTCGCCTTCGAGATGCCCCAGCGGGGAGAGTTCGGCCGCGGCGGTGACCGCGGCGGAGAAGGTGAACGCCGGCGCCGGCGCGGCGGAGGTGAGGGCGAAGGTGAGGGCGGCGGTGAAGGTGGTGAACGGGGCGGCGAGCGTCCCGAGCGCCCTGAAGGCGAGCGCGGCCGCGGTGGTCGCGGGCGCTTCGGCGCGATGCGCCCGCTGATGTCGGTGCGCAACTTGGAAGCTCCCCACCAGATGTTCGCCAACTTCGCCGGAAAGGTGGAGGGCGTCGAGAGAGTCGCGGCCAAGGCCACCGAAGGCGAGACCGCGAGCGACGTCGTCACCTTCCAGGGCAAGCTGACGGAAGAAGGGACCAAGTCCCTGGGCGGCGGCAACCCGATGGGTCGTCGCGGTCGTGGTGGTTTCGGTGGCGGCGGCGGCGGTGGCGAAGGGCCCCAGTTCGAGACCGCCGGGACCTTCACGATCGAGGTCAAGGCCGGCCAGATCCACTCGGCCAAGTTCAGCATCACCCGTTCCGGCACGTTCCGCGACCGTGAGTTCGAGCGTACGACCGTGCGCACGTTCACGTTCAGCGAGGTCGGCAAGGCGAAGATCGAGGTCCCCGAAGCCGCCCTCGCCCAGTTCGAGATCTGAACGAACCCGAACGCGGACATTGCGACGCACGACGCGGGCGGTGGGGCGAGGACCGCTTCATCGCCCGCTGTCCTTTCCAACCGAGGCAACACCATGACCGCGACGCTCCCGTTTGGTCTGCTCCTGGCGAGCATCCCGCTGGCCCAGGAGCCTGCGCGGCTCACCGCCGAGCACGTCGAGGCGCTCGAGTGGCGCAACATCGGCCCCGCGAACATGGGCGGCCGCATCATCGACCTGGCCGTTCATCCCGAGCGCCCGAGGATCTTCTACGCCGCCTCCGCGACCGGAGGCCTGTTCAAGACGACGAACAACGCGACGACGTTCGAGGCCGTGTTCGAGAACGAGGGCTCTTCCTCGGTGGGCGCCGTCGCCCTGGCTCCGTCCGCTCCGGACACGGTCTGGGTCGGGACAGGCGAGGCCAACCCGCGCAACTCTGTCTCCTGGGGCAACGGCGTCTATCGTTCGAACGACGGTGGAGCGACGTGGACCCACCGTGGCCTCGAGGACACGCGCCACATCGGTGCGATCGCGGTTCACCCGGCACACGCGGACGTCGCCTTCGTCGCGGCGATGGGCAGCACCTGGGGCGAGAGCGCGAGCCGCGGCCTGTTCCGCACGCGCGATGGCGGCGCGAGCTGGGAGCGCGTGCTCTTCGTCGACGAGCGCACGGGGTGCATCGACGTGCGCATCGACCCAACGCGGCCCGAGATCGTCTTCGCCGCGACCTACGAGCGCCAGCGCGACGAGTTCGACTCGAACGACCCCGCGGTCCGCACCGGGCCGGGATCGGGTCTCTGGCGCTCGCTCGACGGCGGCGATTCCTGGACGCGGCTCGGCGGCGGGCTGCCGACGGTCCCGATGGGACGCATCGGGATCGATGTGTGGGCCAAGGATCCGCGCGTCCTGTTCGCGATCATCGAGACCGAGCGCAGCGGGGAACGCGGCGCCCCCCCGCGTTCGGAGGACAAGGTCTCGCTCGGCATTCGCGGCCGCGACGCGGAGGCGGGTGGATTCCTTGTGGAACGCGTGACACCGGGCGAGTCGGCCGCGCAGGCCGGCCTCGAGTCCGGGGACGTGATCACGCGCGTCGACGACCGCGAGATCGACGGCCGCGGCGCCCTGATCGCGGCGCTCGCGGACTACGCTCCCGGCGCGAGCGCGGAGCTCGTGTTCCTGCGCGGCGGCGACGAGCAGACGGCGACGCTCGGGCTCCTCGGGCGCCTGCAGCGGGGACGCGCGCGCAGCTTCGCCGGCTCCCAGGGGGGCCAGATCGGCAACGCCCAGGGCGAGCAGGGCCCGGAGGGTTTCGAGAGCGGAGGTGTCTTTCGCTCGGACGACCGGGGCACCACGTGGACGCGCGTCAACAGCTTGAACCCACGCCCGTTCTACTACAGCCAGATTCGCGTCGACCCGACCGACGAAAGGCGTCTGTACGTGCTCGGCATCGCGCTGCACCGCTCCACCGACGGTGGTGAGCGCTTCGACGTCACGGGCCGCACGACCCACGCGGACCACCACGCGATGTGGATCGATCCCGACGACCCCGAGCACGTCATCCTGGGCAACGACGGCGGCGTGTACGAAACGTGGGACGACAGCGCGACCTGGGCCCACCACGACGTTCTGTCGATCTCGCAGTTCTACAACGTGGCGGTCGACGACCGTATGCCGTACTGGGTCTACGGCGGGCTCCAGGACAACGGGAGCTGGGGTGCGCCGAGCGCCACGCGTTCGGGCGGGATCGCGACCGACGACTGGATCAAGATCAACGGCGGCGACGGGTTTCGCTGCGCAGTCGACCCGAACGATCCGAACGTCGTGTACTCCGAGAGCCAGAACGGCGCGATCCTGCGCCTCAACCTGCTCACGGGCGAACGCCAGCGGGTGACGCGCGCCGGCAACCGCGGGCTGCGCTTCAACTGGAACACGCCGTTCCTACTCTCGCCCCACAACTCGAGCATCCTGTTCTATGCGGGCAACGTCGTCTTCCGCTCGATCGACCGCGGCACCACGTCGCACGAGATCAGCCCCGGGATCACGCGTACCGACCGCGGCAGCGCAACAGCGCTCGCACAGTCGGCGCTGGACGAGGACCTGCTCTGGGTCGGCAGTGACGACGGAGCGCTCTGGGCAACCCGCAACGGCGGCACCGATTGGATCGATCTATCCGACAAGCTGCCCGAGGTCCCCGGCCCGCGCTACGTGAGCGACATCGAGCCGAGTCCGCACCGCGCACGAACGGTCTACGCCACGCTCGACGGACACCGCTCGGACGACTTCGCCGCCCACGTCTTCGAGAGCACCGACGGCGGCGACTCTTGGCGCTCGATCACCTCCGACCTGCCCGCGGTCCCGGTGCGCACGATCGCGGTCGATGCGAGCCACGAAGGGCTCTTGTTCGTCGGCACGGAAACCGGCGTCTTCGTGACGATCGACGGCGGCGAGCACTGGACCCCGTTCGTTAGCGGCCTGCCGACCGTTCCGGTTCACGACCTGGTCATCCATCCGCGCGCCGCGGACCTGATCGCCGCAACGCACGGTCGCGGCGTCTGGATCGCAGACATCCTACCGCTGCAGTCGCTCGACGCGAATGTTCTGGCGAGCGGCCCGTTCTTGTTCCCGATCGCGCCCGTCCGGCGCTGGAACAGCCCGCCGACGCGCGAGACGAGCGGCTCGCGGCGCTTCGTCGGCACGAACCCGCCCGCCGGGGCCGCGATCTACTACTACCTCGACGAGGATCGAGACGAACCGGTGACCCTCACCGTCAAGGATGCGCTCGGACGCGAGCTGCGTCGTCTCGAGGGCGCGACCGCGGCGGGCCTGCACGTTGCACGCTGGAACCTGCGAGGGCAGAACCGACAGGCGCGCGGCGGTGCGCGCCAGCGCGGACGCGGCGGCTTTGGCGGGGCGAGCGTGGATGTCGGCGACTACTCGGTCACTCTCGAGATCGGAGGCGAGGAGCCGATCCGCGGGCTGCGCCTCTTGCCCGACCCTCTCGTCGCTACACGCGAGGAGCTGACGACGCGGCGATAGCCCGGACCCGTCACCAACCCGTCACCAACGTCGCGCGACGGCTTACCCGACGAGGCGCTGTCGCCCGCGGTGAATCCACGTCGCGACCGACCCCATCGGGCTCTCGAGTCGCGCGGCGATCTCCTCGTACGTCCAGCCCTGGGAAGCGAGCGCGAGCGACGCGCGTTCCTTCGGCGGCAGACCGGCGAGCAGGGTGCGCGCCTCGTCACGGTCACGGGCGTTCTCGAACGGGCACGCGCCCCGAGCGAGCGGCTCGTCCTCGGTGCCGACGCCGATCGGCTCGCGTCGCTCGGCGTCGAAGCGGCTCTTCCCGCGTGCCTTGATCCCCTGCCGAACGGCGATCGTCGACAGCCACGTACGAAAGCGCGCGCGGAACTGGAACGTCGCAAGGCGCCGGTAGGCCAGCAGCCACACGTCCTGCAGCACGTCCTCGGCGAGATGCGCGTCGTGCAGAATCCCCGCGAGCAAACGCCGCAGGTGGAACTCGTGCCGCGCGACGATCTGCGCGTACGCCTGCGTGTCGCCGACGAGCACGCGTCGGATCGCGGCGGTGTCGACGTCGGCGTCGAAGAGCGGGGGCGGCGGAGGGACGGACATGCGAGCGCTCAGCATGCCCGCGGATCGCCCGCCGTGGGCCCATCGAGACCTCGGGAGGAGCGAGCGGCGGCCAGGGTGTTGGCAGCGGATCCGGCGATCGGCTACGAGTCGACCGCGACGAGCTCTTCCCCCAACCTGCGTTCGCGCAGCCGCTCGCGCAGTCGCTGCCAGCGCTTGAACACCATCTCACGCGTGAGGTTGAGACGCTCGGCCGCCTCCGCCCCGGAGAGGCCCTCGAGGCCGCAGTGGATCAGAATCTCGCGGTCGGTCGGCTCGAGCTCTTCGACGTGCTCCATGAACCGCGCGATCGACTCGTCGCGGGCGAGCTGCGTCGTGAAGCTCGTGATCGACTCGGGCGCCCTCTCCAGGGCGAACATCTTCGTCGTCGGCCCCATCGCGCTCTCTCCACCGCCGCCGCGCAAGTGCCGAAAGGCCTCCAGCATCACGTTCTTGGCGACCCGGAACAGCCACGCGCGGAAGCTCGAACGCTCGGGGTCGAAGCGCTCGAAGATCGCGAGTGCGCGCATCCAGATCTCCTGGACCGCGTCCTGCGGGTCGAGCCGGCTGCGCATCACGGGCATGATCCGCAGGCTCGCCCAGGCGAACAACGCGGGCGCGAGTCGTTCGTAGAGCTCTTGGAACCGCTCGTTCTCGCCCGCCTGTACCGCGCGCACGAGCGCCATCGTCTTCTGGTCGTCTTGCACGCGGTCGGAGCTCACGTACAGAGGTTACCATCGCGTTGCCCATGGAATCCGCGCGCGACGACTCGATCCTCTTCGATTTCGTTCACCGGCTGTTCCAGGACATTCAGTCGGGAGACGTGCGACCGCTCGAGGAGTACCTCGAACGCTACCCCGGCCACGATGAGTCGATCGCGGCCGAGTACAAAGAGCTGGTGCACGCGCGCCGTGGTCCCAAGGAACGCGTTCGTACGATCGGGCCGTACCGGCTCGTTGGCGAGCTCGGCCGCGGCGGGCAGGGCGCCGTCTACCTCGCCGAGGACATGCGCCTCTCGCGCCGCGTCGCGCTCAAGATCCTGACTTCGCCTCTCGGCACAGTGCCGCAGAAGCGCCGAATGCGGCTGCGGCGCGAGGCCGAGGTCGTCGCGCGCCTGGACCATCCCGACATCTGCGACGTGTTCGACGCCGACCTCGAGGCCGAGGTGCCCTACATCGCCATGCGCTACGTCGAAGGGAAGCCCCTCGACGTCTGGATCGCGCTTGCACGCGAGGGCAAGGCGGACGAGGCCGACGCGGAGGCCGGCACGTTTCCGACCTGCTTGCCGAAGAACGACGTCGAGCTACACGGAGTGCTGCGGTTCTTCGAGCGCGTCGCCCATGCCCTGCACGTCGCGCACGAGGCCGGCGTCGTTCACCGCGACGTGAAACCCGGCAACCTGATGGTCACACCTCAGGGAGCGCCCGTCGTGCTCGACTTCGGCCTGGCGCGCGAGATCAGCGGTCACCTGCAGTCGATCACACGCACCGGCGAGCTGTTCGGAACGATGGCCTACGTCGCCCCCGAACAGCTAGCGGGCCGGCACGAGGAAGTCGACGGGCGCGCGGACGTGCACGCGCTCGCGACGGTCCTCTTCGAGTGCGTGACGTTGCGCAAGCCCTTCGACGCCGAGGCCCACGAGGCCCTGCGACACCAGATCCTGCACGAGACGCCAGCGCCGGCGCGCACGCTCAACCCACGCTTGCCACGAGACCTGGAGGTCGTACTCGGGGCCGCGCTCGAAAAGGACCCGAGCCGGCGCTACCAGACGGCACGCGCCTTCGCGGACGACCTGCGCCGTGTGCGCGAGTACGAGCCGATTCGGGCCCGTCCTGCCGGGCCCGTCATGCGCCTACGCCGCTGGTCGCGGCGGCACCCGCGGGTCGCGCTGTCGCTCGCGGGCGCACTGTTCGTGTTGACGGTCGGGCTCGTCACGACCCTCGTCCTTCTGCGCCAGAAACAGGAGACGCTCGCGCGCTTCCGCGGCGCGTACTTCCGCGACCTCGCGTCCCAACACGCCGCCTCGACTCCGGCGATGTCGCTCGACCTGTCGCTGCGCGCCGCTGACCTCGACCCGGGCTACCGCAGCAACCAGGCGATCTTCTCGGCGCTGCGTCGACTGCGGGTGGACCACATCCTGCCGATGCGGGGCATGGTCAAGGCCGTCGCGCTCTCTCCGGATGGTGCGACCGTGCTCGCCGCCAATGAGCACGGGGAGATCGACCTCTGGAACACGTGCACGGGCGTGCTCGAGCGCAACTGGCAGGCGCACGACGCCTGGATCCAGGCCCTCGCCTTCAGTCCGGACAGCGCGCGCTGCGTGAGCGCCGGGCAGGACAATGTCGCGCGGATTCACGCGCTGGACGACCGCCGCGAGCCCCTCGTCTTGCGCGGCCACTCCGACTGGATTGCGGACGTGTGCTTCAGCCCGGACGGCACCCGTGTGTTGACGGGCGCCGAGGATGGCACCGCGGCCGTTTGGGATGCAGTGAGCGGCGAGCGCCTGTTCGAGCTGAGCGGGCATGAGGGCGTCGTCCGCTACGCGATCTTCGACGCGGCGGGCGAGCGAATCCTGACTGGCTCGGGCGAGCCGTTCCGCCCCGAACCGGACCGCAGGCTGGGCTCCGATCACACCGCCCGCCTGTACGACGCGACGGACGGAACCTGGCTCTGCACGTTCGCGGGCCACACGCAACCGCTGACGTCGATCGCGCTCTCGGCCGACGGCTCGCGCGCATTGACCGCCGCGCTCGATGGCACCGCTCGCATCTGGCGCACGAGCGACGGGCTGGAGCTGCATCGCATCGCGCGCGGGAAAGAGGTCAAGCGAGCCGTCTTCTCCCCCGATGGAGAACGCGCCGCGATCGCATGGGGCCCGACGGACTTCGACGACCCGGGCCTCGGGATCTTCGAGACCGCTAGCGGTGAGCACGTGTTCGATCTGGTCGGTCATGCCCACCGTGTCGTGTGGGACGTCGCGTACGACGAGAGCGGCACGCGGATCGCCAGCCTCTCGTCCGACCGCACGCTGCGAATCTGGGACGCCGCGACCGGCGCCGAGACGCACACCTTCCCGCTTCCCTCGATCACCCTACGACTGACGTGGCTGCCCGGTGGCGACCGCGTCCTGGCCGGGTATTGGAGTGGGGCCTGCCACATCTGGAACCTGGACGAGAACCGTATCCTGCCCGTGCTCGGAGACGGGACGCGCGCCGTCGTCCGCGCGCGCTGGAGCGCGGATGGAGAGCGCATCGTCTCGGCCGCCGAAGACGGCGCGAGCTCGGTGTGGGAGCGCGGCCAGCGCGTGCAGCGCATCGACGCCGGCGGGACCCCGACCTGGGTCGACTTCGATCCGACGGGCGAGTTCGTGCTGATGGCGACCAAGGAGGGCACGTCCCGCGTCACGCGCGTGGCGGATGGAGCGCGGATGGCCGACCTGAAGGGGCACACGGCGCCGGTCGTCGATGCCGCGTTCGATCGCGCGGGTGGACGCGTCGCGACCGCTTCGACCGATGGGACAGCGCGCGTCTGGTCCGTACCCGACGGCGCACTGCTCGCAACGTTCGACGCACACGAAGGAGCACTCGGCTGCATCGCCTGGTCGCCCGATGACGAATCCATCGCCACGGGTGCGGCCGACCGCACGGCGCGCACCTGGTCTGCCGCCGACGGCACCCAAGAGCTCGTGTTCGGCCCCTTCGAAGCCCGGTCCGAGTCGCTGACGCGCGTCTTCGACGTCGTCTTCCACCCGACGCAGCCGGTCCTCGCGTTGGCGAGCGAGGAGAACGCGGTCCGCCTTTTTGACACTCGCACAGGCAGGCTACGACAGACCCTGAGGTCAGGGACGGTCGGGAAGCTCGCCTTCGATTCGACGGGTCGCAAGCTCGCGGTAGGGCGGCGCTGGTCGGGCTGGGTCGAGCTCCATGAACCGGCGAGCGGGCTGCGCGAGCAACTGTACCGCCACGACAGCACGATCACGGAAGTCGCCTTCTCGGCCGACGATGCCCTGCTCCTGACCACGTCGCTCGACGGCCAAGCGCGCCTCTGGACCACAGCGCCCTTCGAGCCATGGGCCGCCTTCGATCACCCCGCCGGCGTGATCGACGGGAGCTTCTCGCCCGACGGCAGCCACATCGTCACGGCCTGCCTCGACGGGACGGTGCGCATCTTCCCGTGCGACCTCCGCGCCGCGGGCTGGGCCGCGAGGCCGTACCCGCGGGGCGATCCG
This sequence comes from bacterium, assembly GCA_024226735.1. GTDB lineage: Bacteria > Planctomycetota > UBA1135 > UBA1135 > JAAELL01. The sequence continues at coordinate 9,379 of JAAELL010000097.1, forward strand.
CTCGCTCTTCCGGCCGACGTCGACCCGGCCTCCGTGGAGTAGCCGTTAGGGCCGATCAATGGGAATCGGCTCTACTGCTTCTTCAGCCAGCGCAGGAACGCGCCCTCGAGATCGTCCTCCCCCAGCTCCGCCGTCGACAGCTTCGCGCCGGCGAAGCTCGCGTCGAACACCGCCTCGAGGTCCCGCGCCGATTCCGCGGCGGCGAGCGCTCCGAGGAACGCGGCGAACTTTTGTCGCGCGGCTTCCTCGTCTCCGTCGGTCGACGTGCGCAGCCAGTGAACGAAGCACGTGCGGTACGCGCGCAGGAACTCCGCGTGGTCGCCCTGGAACTCGGCCGGAGGTCCCTGCCCGCCGGCGGCGGCCGCTCCGAGGTACGGGCCCGAGACGACCATGCGCTCGTCCTTGTCGTCGTTCTGGATCTCAAAGTGCTGGATCTTGCCCTTCACGCGCTTCGCCTTCGACGCCCCCTTGCGCTGGGCCGACTTGAGGACGCCGACGAAACGCTTCGCACCCTGCTCCTTGCGCCAGCGGCTCTCGGCGCTGTTCTTCGGCAGCACCCCGCCCTCCGACATCCCTCCAGGAACGAACATCTCGATCGCCTCGGTGCGCCGCTCGCGCAGGTCGCCGTCGACGCGCGTGTTGCACTCCCCGAAGACGTCGATCACGAGGTTGACCGCGAGCCCACCCGCCAGCGAAGGCGGGATGCTCGCGCCGAAGTAACTGTCGACGAGGGAGTTGGCCGCGTGCTGCGCGACCTGCTGCTCCATGCCGTTGGGCACGCGCGCGTTGAGACTGACGCCCTTCTTCCAATCGGTCTTTGCCCGGCCCGCCGCCGCGAGCTCCAGCGCGACAACCTTGTAGTCCTCGACGTAGAAGACCGTCCAGTCCTTCACCTCGGTCTGCCAGAGCTTGCCCTGCAGCTCGGGCCGCGCCCATCCGGCGAACGAAACGAGCCGCATGAAGTCCTCGCGCGTCGGAGCGAGCACGATCGGTTCGCGCACGTCGCCGCGCTCCAGCCCCAGCGCCGTCGCCATCGACATGAACTCGGCGAAACGTCGCGCCGCGAGGGCGTCCTGTTCGTCCGCGCCGAGTCCCTCGAACAGGTCCTTGCCCCCCGCTTCCGCGACCTTCGCGATCTGGCCGCCGCGGATGCCCTTCGCCCACTTCCGCAGACGGTCGAGGTCCGCGCGCGGCTCGCTCAGGTCGACGCCGGACGGCGCGAGCCACTCGAGCCAGGTCGACTGCACGTCGAGCAGCGTCAGAATCATCTTCTGATAGCTGGCGGCGTCGGCCTTGTTCGACGCCGCGGCCACCGTCATGTGCACGTCGAACAGTCCGATCGGTGCAATGAGGAAACCACGCCGGAAGAACTCCTCGATCTCGAAGGTGTACGGGTCGGCGTCGCCGAGCCCCTGTGCGTCCAGCATCTCCTTGGCCATCGCGGCGAAGGGAATGTCGGCCGATCGATCCGGCGCGACCGGACGGATCGCGGTGCCGAGGAGAAGGAGGGTGGCGAGGCCACTACATCGGAGCAGAGAAAACGTGCGCATGGGCAGAGCAAATACCAGGGGGCCAGGTCATTCGACGGAGATCGTCGCGCCGCGCCTCACCGCATCCTCGGGGATCTCGGCGGTTCCGCGCTCACGGCCGATCGACCAGCGCAATGACCCTACGGTCTCGACGTCCCCGCGCTTGGAATTGGTCGCGTATGGAACACGTAACCGGGCGCGCCCGGCCTCGTCGGCCTCCGCGCGGCCGGTCCACACCTGGATCAGGGGCCCCGGCCCGCGCAGCTCGAGCTCGGCACGGACGACGGCCCCGGGCGCGGCGCTCCACTCGAGCCGCGCGCCGGCGACGTGCTCGTACACCGCGCTCGCCCCCCGGCTGGCCGGACGCCCGGGAATCAGCTCGCCGTAGACGCGCCGCAGGAAGCCGAGGCTCCCCCTGCGCCGGGTGCCGAGCGGCACGAGCTCGGTCGCGATCGTCCCGCGCAGGTCGTCCTCCACGCCCCCGACCACGTGCGACATCGTCGCCGCGTTGCGCGCGAAATCCGCGGTCACGATCACCCAGCCCGCGGACGCTTCGACCAGGAGCTCTTCGGCCCCCGACTCGGTCTCCGCGAGGAAGAAGCGCCAGGGTGTGCGGTAGCTCTCGTCCCCCAGGTACGAGCCAAAGTTGCTGGCGACCGTCGGACGCTCGGCCACCCATTCGATGACGTGCCCGAGATCCCATTGCGCGAGCACGGCCGCGCCGGCCGCGCGACCTCGAGGTCGCGGATCTGGACGGCGACGGTCCTCGGGGTCCTCGCGCAGCTTCGCGAGCGATGCGCGCAAGACGCGCTGGCCGCGCCCGACATTCGTCTCGACGAACGCCGTGTCGAGCGCCACGCGGGCGCGACTCGTGCGCAGCGGGTCGGGGTTCGCGCCGGCCGCGAGCACGCACGCGCCGGCGGCGACTCCCACCGCCCAGGTGCGGCCGCGGGCAGCGAGCGGCGCGAGCACGCGCACCGCCCCCCACGCGAGCAAGAACACGAGCGGCACCCCCGCTGCATCCGCAAACCGCTTCTGCGAGATCGCGAGCGCGAACAAGAGCGGGAAGGAGACGGCCCAGACCAGCACGCGCGGATCGCGCCGCAGCGCGTGCAGCAACGCGGGTCCCCAGGCGACGAGCGCGAAGGGAGCACCGAGACCGAGGTACAAGAAGAACGTCCTCCAGCCCTGCGTCGTTCCGCCGAGGAGGGGCTGCGATTCATTGATGAACGACATGAAGTCGTTCGTCGCGCTCGCCCACGCGAAGCTCTCGCGGATCCCGGCCCACGCGGGCACGAGAAGCAGCGCCGCCGCGGCGAGCGCGAGCGCGCATGCGGCGCGTCGGGCTCGCTCGACGGGTCCCGTCATTACGAGGAGCGGTACGAAGACGAGCCCTCCGAGAACGAGGTGGGCGACGTGGAACCACGACAGGTTGACGACCTCGTAGGCACCGAAAGGACTGGCGAGCACGGCGGGCGAGAGCACCGCGGCCGCCACCGCGTGCAGTGCGACCCCGAAGCGCGCGAGCTCCACGCGCTCGCCCACTGCACACATCAGAATGCGCACGCCGAGCACGAGCTGCACGATCACGACGTACATCACTGCCGCGACCCAGGAGCCGACCATCAGCCCACACAGCGCCCCGGCGAGTGCGCCGCGCACTGCTCCCCGCGTGCCGCCGACGACGCAGAACAGTGCCGCGGAGAGCAGGGTGATCCAGGCGTGGTGATCCCCCATCCCCAGGTAGGTGTAGCGCAACGAGCCGAACAAGAGCGCGTGGTAGGTCCCCGCTCCGAGCGCCGCCAGCGTCGCGTGTCCGCGCGGCGCGCAGCGCGCCGCGGCCAGGGCGATCAGGATCGTCGTCATGACGCCGAGGAGCGCCGGAGCAGACGCGACGAAGCGCTCGACGAAGCGGCTACGCCCGGGCTCGCCGTCCGGCGCGAATGCCACGCTGACGGCGTGCAAGACGCGCGTGTAGTACGGGGGCCAGGGGATCGGCGCACCGCCCACGTCGGCGTACTGTGCGGGAGCGAGCAGCGGATCGCGCGCGGCGACCGCTCCCCCGTCGTCCAGCGCGCGGCGCAAGCGCCGCATGTGGTAGAGGCTGTCGGGATCGGTGCTGAACCAATCGGTGACACGCTCACCCGGCGCAGCCGGAACGAGGGGGATCCGCAGGCCGTTCGCGACGCGCACGCCGGCGGAAAGAAGCGCGACGAACAGCAGTGCGGCGAGCGTCCGCCCCGTCACTCGGTCGGTCGCAGGAAGCGCACGCACTCCCGCGCCAGCTTACCCAGGGCGGCCTGCTCGAGGTCGATTCGGTCGTCGACGTCCGTGAGCAGCTGCCAACGGTCGTCATAGACCTCCAGGCGCCCCGCGTCGACCTCCAACGGGATCCGGAAGATGCCCGCATCGGTCCACAGTCCGATCTCGGACCAACCGGCGACGACGCGGTCGCGCTCCACGGGCGGGTCGAAGAGGCTCTGGCCGAGACAGTAGTCGGCACGCCCGGCCGGATCGGCGCCGAGCAGCTCCAGCAGCGTGCTCGGCAGATCGATGTGCGCCGTCGGCCGCGTCTCGACGCCAGGCGTGATCCCGGGCCCGCGCATCACGAACGGGACCTCGAGTTGCTCGGGCGAGAAGTTGCTCGTGTGACCCCAGTAGCCGCACTCCTGGAACTCTTCGCCGTGGTCGCCCGTGACGACGACGATCGTCTCGTCGTCCAGCCCGCGCTCCGCGAGCCCGTCGAGCATTCGCCCGGCGATGCGGTCGGTGTAGACGACCGAGTTCTTGTACGTGTTGAACACGCGCTCGACGAGCGCCGCGAGCTCCGGCCCTTCCGTCGTCCGGCCCAGCTCGATGTAGTCGAGCTTCTCGATCACCGGCTCGTACGGACCGCCGGGGTTGTAGTACGGCTGGTGCGGACCGTCGAGCAGGACGAAGCTGAAGAAGGGCCGCTCGTCCGCCTTCCGCTCGCGCGCGTCGATCCATTCGGCGAAGGCGTCGGCGACGAGCTCGTCCTTCTCGTACGAGATCGTCAGCGGTTCGCCGTCCGGCCCGGCGAACGAGTCGACGACCTGCTCGCGATCGAGCCCGACCCAGGCCGTGTCGAGGAACTCGGGGAAGTTCATCGACGCGCTCGAGAAGACGCGCACGTCGTAGTCGAGCTCCTGCAGCGTGTCGATCAACACCGGCGAGCGCCGCGCCTCGATGAACGGGAACCAGTACGAGCCGTGCAGCCCGTAGAGCATCGTGAACAGCCCGTAGCGTGTGCCGTTGCCCCCGGCGAGGTGATCCTGCCAAACGCGCGCCGCGTGGGCGAAGCGGTGCAGGTTCGGCGTGAACTCGGGGGTGAACATGTCGCGCCGCCACGAGTCGATGACGAGCACGACGATGTTCGGCCGCGGGCCGGCGGGATCGATGCGTGGCCGCTCGAGCGGATAGGCGAGCCGGGCGCGTTCGGGCAACACCTCGAGCTGGTGCTGGCTCTCGGGATCGAGGATGTGCGCGAGCCTGGGCTTGGGGAACAGCGGCAACGCACGCGATGCGTAGAGCAGCTCGCGGTCCCCACTGATATCGGCCGCCGCGTAGACGCTCTTCTCGATCCCGATCACGGGCAGGAAGAACAACAGGCACACGACGCGCGGCTGCAGGATCAGCGCCGCCGGCTGCCCGCGGTCGATGCGCCGCTGCATGCAGCGCACGCGCCAGCGCCAGAACGCGTACTGACCGGAGACCAGGATCGTCACGACGACCGTCGCTGTGATCCAGACGTGGGAGCCGAGGTGCACGGCGTCCTCGGACCCACTCGTAAACGCCACGTTCAGCACGGCGCCGTTGAAGTGGTAGCGCAGCAGCCGGTAGATGATCGTGTCGGTGTAGAGCAGAGCCAGGAAGAGCGAACCCGTCAGCGAGTGGGCGAGCCCCACGACGCGCCACGGCTTGACGAAACGCGCGATCGTCCAGAAGAGCGCGCCGGGTAGGAGCGCCAGGATCGCGACGCTCGAGACGAGCGCGAGCGAGACGTACAGGCGCAGCCCGAACGACAGGTCGTCGGGGCTGTCGAAGAGCCAGAGTGAGCCCACGAAGGTGCCCACGAGCACGTTCAGCAACCAGAGCTGGAAGCTGGCGTGACCGCGGGCTGCAGTCGAAGGGGGGCTGGCGACGTCAGGCATATAGGAGCCCCCGGGAGTGCGGGGAGGGGGGCTTGCGCGCTTGGCTCCGCCGGATCTCGGCGGCGGTCGTCTCGGCGCACGTCAAGATACCCGGGGCGGGTCCGCAAAACGCTCAGAATCCCTTTACGGAGGACTCAGCGGATCTTTGCGACGAGTCCAATGTAGCAGCGCGGATCCCTTGCCGCCGAGCGCTGCGAGAAGTATCTTCCGCCCCTTCGGCGGAGAGGTGGCAGAGCGGCTGAATGCGCCACATTGCTAATGTGGTGTCCTCGCAAGGGGACCGGGGGTTCGAATCCCCCCCTCTCCGCCAGTCTCCCGCCCCTTCCTCGCCAGTCCGCCCCCTCTTCGCCAGTGCCGCGCGCGATGGGCCGCCCCAAACGACTCGAATCAGTCTTCGGATGGGCCCGCCGGGAGTGGGTGATCCTGCTTGGCGCGCTCTCCCTGGCGCTCCCGAGCGGCTGCACGACCAAGCGCGTCCTCGCGATCGAGTCGAGCCCGCCGGGGGCGATCGTGCGCCTCGACGAGAAGGTCATCGGGCGCACCCCCCTCGAGCACCCGTTCCAACACTACGGCCAGCGGCGCGTCACGCTCTACCTGCCCGGCTACCGGACGTGGTCGGAGTCGATCGACTTCGCCCCCCCCTGGCACGCCCGCTTCCCGCTCGACGTCGTGACGCAGGTGATCCTGCCCCTCGGACTCGACGACCGGCAGGCGCTCGACATCGAGCTCTCGCCCGACGACGGCGTGCGCGGCGACCCCGACCTCGAGGCGTTCATCCAGCGCGCACAGGAGCGGCGCAGGCGCGAGCTGCGCCGCCGCGAGCGCGATGCGGAGCGGGCCGAGTCCGGGCCTCCGCCCACCGCCGAGGAGACCCCGTGAGCGCGGGGCCCGTGGGCGAAGGTGGCGCCGGCGCCACCACGGGCGACCTCGCCGGACGCGCCGTCACCGTGATGGGGCTCGGGCTCTTCGGCGGAGGCGCGGCGGTCGCGCGCTGGCTCGTGCGCGCGGGCGCGCGGGTGACGGTGACCGATCTGCGCGACGCGCGCACGCTGGCCCCGGCACTCGCCGAGCTCGCGGGCCTCGAGCTCGAGTACGTGCTGGGCGAGCACCGCGCCACCGACTTCGAGCGCGCCGATCTCATCGTCGCGAACCCGGCGGTCCCGCCGCACAGCACGTATCTCACGCGGGCGCGCGCGGCGCGCATCCCGGTCACCTCCGAGGTCGAGCTCTTCCTCGACCACGTCCCGGCGCCGGTCGCGCTGATCAGCGGCACGCACGGCAAGAGCTCGACCGCGAGCATGCTGGCGCAGCTCGTGCGCGCTGCGGGAGGCGAGGTCCGGCTCGGCGGCAACATCGGCGTCTCGCTCCTCGGCGAGCTCGCCTCGATCGGCGCGGAGGAGCTCGTGGTGCTCGAGGTCTCTTCGTACCAGCTCGAGGCGCTCGCGACTCCGGCGCCAGCCCGCGCGCGCGTGCCGGTGGTCGCGCTGACGAACGTCACTGCCGACCACCTCGAGCGCCACGGAAGCGCGGAAGCGTACGCGCGGGCCAAGGCGCGCATCCTCGAGCTGCTCACGCCCGACGGCACGGCCCTGCTCCCCGCCGATCTCGCACGCGATCCGCTCTTCGTCGCGCGAGCCACGACGACGATCGTCGCCCACGGGGCCAATGCGACGCTACGCATCGCGGACGGGCGTTTCCGCCTGGGCGACGAGGACCTCGGCGCCACGGCGGACGTCCCTCTGCCCGGGGCCTATCAAGCCGCGAACGCACTGGTCGCGCTCGGTGCCGCGCGCGCGCTCGGTCATGCGGCCGGGGTGCTGCGCGCAGCGGTCCCTGGCCTGAGCGGCCTCCCCCACCGGCTCGAAGACCTCGGCCACGTCGACGGCGTGCGCGTTTGGGACAACGGTGTGTCGACGACGCCCGAATCGACGCTCGCGGCTCTCGCGGCGCTCGACGGAAGGTGCACGCTGCTCGTCGGCGGCCAGGCCAAGCGCGACCTCTCGTGGTCGGCACTCGCGCGGCTCGCGCGTGCACGTCGCACGCGCGTCGTGACGTTCGGGGCGGCGGCGCGGGCGATCGCCGCCGCGTTCGGTGCGGAAGGGGTCGCCGCGCGCGTCGAGCCCGAGCTCGATGCGGCCATCACCGCCGCGCTCGGCGCTGAACGCAGCGAGCACCTGCTCTTCTCCCCCGCGTGCGCCAGCTTCGACGCATTCCCCAACTTCCGTGCGCGCGCCGAGGCGTTCCGCGCGCTCGTCCAAGCGCACCCCGAAACCGCGTCATGACCGCCGATTCGATCCTCGACCCGAGCCTCCCCGAGCTCGCCCCTCATCTCGAGCGTGGCCACCCCTATCTCGCCGCACTGCTCGAACGCGCGGGGCGACGCGCGTTGCGCATGCACGCCGACGAGGTGACCGTCGAGCACGTCTTCGGAGCGTGCATGGAGGACGAGGACAGCGCCGCGCACCAGGTCGTCGTGCACGCCTTCGCCGACCCCGAGACGCTCGACGTCGAGCTGCTCGCGCTCTCACCGGGAACGATGGTCGTCGCCAGCGGAGCGGCCCTGCCGTTCTCGCCCCTCGCGCTCGACGCGCTGCGGGCCGCGCGCGGCACAGCGCTCGAGAGCGGAGCGAGCGTGGTGTCGGACGCGAGCGTGATGCTGCAGTGCGTCGCGGCGCTGCCCGAGGACGTCGCGAACGATCTCGCGAGCGCCGGCTACGACGCGACGGCGCTCGCCGCGACGGCCGCGGAGACGAGCGACGACGCACCCGCGATCGATCCGGACAGCGCCCTCTTCCGCCACTTCACCGACGCGGGCAAGCGCGCGCTCTCGCTCGCCAACAAGGCTGCATTCGCCGCACGCGAGCCCTCGATCGGGCCGGCGCGTCTCGTCGCCGGCCTGCTCGCCGCACAACCGGCGCTCGAGACGCAATCGGGGCTCACGGGCTCGCGCGCGAGCAACGTCCTGAACGGCCGTACCGTCGATCCGTCGCCGATCCCGCACCGCCCGCTTCCGCCGGGCGAGGACCTCGCCCAGCTGCTTCGCGTTCTGCCAAGCAACGCGGGCAGCATCGAGATCCTGATCGCGGGGCACAGCTCGACGACCGGCGAGCTGCGCGAGCTCCTGCAGCGGCACAAGGTCACCGAGAGCCTGCTCGAGCGTGCGCGCGAGGCTTTCCACGACCCTGACTCGCCTTCGATCCGTTGACGATCGCTGGTCGACGGCCTATAGCTCGCTAAGGTTCCCACGATCGTCCCCCGCGACCGGGGGGCCGAATCCGACAGTACGCCACCCGTCACGACCATCGTCGATGAACTGTCAGCATTGCCAGAAGAGCGTCGCCACCGTCCACGTGACCGAGGTCGTCCAATTCGTCCGGCCACAATCGCCCGACAACCGCCTGCGCGAGTTGCACGTCTGCGACCAGTGCGCGCGAAAGCTCAATCTGCCGCACGCCGTGAGCCAGGCGGCTCCCCTCGACATCTGGAAGCTCCTCCAGCTCAACGCGAAGAAGGTCCGGATCCAGGGCACGACCCTGCGCTGCAAGGCGTGTGGGATGACCCTGGACGAGCTGCGTCGCAACGGCAAGCTCGGGTGCGCACAGGACTACGAAGTCTTCAAGGACTACCTGCACGAGCTCCTGGAGCGCATGCACGGTGCCCTCGAGCACGTGGGCCGCGTCCCAGGCATCGGCGAGGGCGAGCTGGAGCGCATCCAGCGGGTCCAGGAGCTGCAGGCGAGCCTGGAGCTCGCCGTCCGCCAGGAGGACTACGAGGAGGCCGCCTCGATCCGCGACGAGCTGAAGCTGCTCCAGGTCGAGGCGGACGACAGCACGATCTGAAGGCAGGTCGATCGAAGGGGCTCCCGATCCGGGGAGAGTGCATTTCGGGCGTCCGCGCAGCCCGATCCGCAGCTTGCCGAGCGCCCCGGACTGGTGCCGCGAAGTCTTTCCTGGCATCTTCCCCGGCCGCGATACCCCGTGAATTGAGCCCAAAAAGGGCCCGCGAGGGTGGAACGTCACTTGCAGGGCACTACGGGGGGTAAACCCTGGAGGCCTTGAAGGTCGAAAGGAAGATACCAAGTAGGGTGGGGCGTCTCGGAACGACCCACCGCCACTCCCCAACGCGACTGCGATACCCACCGAGGAGAACATGTTCGACCGCTTCACCGACCGCGCCAAAAAGGTGATGAACCTCGCCCGGCAAGAGGCGCAGAGGTTCAACCACGAATACCTCGGAACCGAGCACGTCCTCTTGGGTCTGGTCCAAGAAGGCAGCGGCGTCGCGGCGAACGTGCTCAAGAACATGGGGATCGATCTGAACAAGATCCGCATGGAGGTCGAGAAGATCGTCAAGACCGGCCCGTCGATGGTCACGATGGGCCAGCTCCCCTTCACGCCGCGTGCGAAGAAGGTGCTGGAGCTGTCGATGGAAGAAGCCGGCAACCTCGGCCACAACTACATCGGGACCGAGCACCTGCTGCTCGGCCTGATCAAGGAGAACGAGGGCATCGCGGCTCAGGTCCTGCTCAACCTCGGCGTCAAGCTCGAGGACGTGCGCGAAGAGGTCCTCGACTTCCTCGGTGCCGATACGACCGACGAAGAGGACGACGAGACGTCGCTGACCGAAGAGTCGCCGGGCGCGTCCAACTCCAAGTCGAAGACGCCGGCTCTCGATTCGTTCGGCCGCGACCTGACCGAGCTGGCCCGCGAGGGCAAGCTCGACGTCGTGATCGGCCGCGCCAACGAGATCGAGCGCGTGATCCAGATCCTCTCGCGGCGGACGAAGAACAACCCCGTCCTGCTCGGTGAGCCGGGCGTGGGCAAAACCGCGATCGTCGAGGGCCTCGCCCAGCAGATCGTCGACAACACCGTTCCCGAGATCCTGCGCGGCAAGCGCATCGTAGTGCTCGACCTCGCGCTGATGGTCGCGGGCACGAAGTACCGCGGCCAGTTCGAAGAGCGCATCAAGGCGGTCATGACCGAGGTGCGGCGCGTCAAGGACGTCGTCCTGTTCATCGACGAGCTGCACACGCTGGTTGGCGCGGGTGGCGCGGAGGGCGCGATCGACGCGTCCAACGTACTGAAGCCAGCGCTCTCGCGCGGTGAGATCCAGTGCATAGGCGCCACGACGCTCGACGAGTACCGCAAGCACATCGAGAAGGACGGCGCGCTCGAGCGGCGCTTCCAATCGGTCAACGTCGACCCGCCGTCCCCCGAGCAGACGATCGACATCCTCAAGGGGCTGCGCGACCGCTACGAGGCCCACCACCGCGTGACCTACACCGACGAGGCGCTCGAGCAGGCGGTCGAGCTCTCGAACCGCTACATCAACAACCGCTTCCTTCCGGACAAGGCCATCGACGTGATGGACGAGGCCGGTGCGCGCGTGCGCATCAAGGCCATGGTGCCGCCGCCCGACCTGCGCGAGCTCTCGGACGAGATCGAGAAGCTCGAGCGCGAGAAGGACGAGGCCGTCGCGGGCCAAGACTTCGAGCTCGCCGCGCAGATGCGCGACCAGGCGTACCAGCTCAAGAAGAAGAAGGAAGAGATCCAGAACGAGTGGCGCCGCGAGCAGCAGGAGAAGGAGCAGGTCGGCGAGGTCGACGACGACGTGATCCAGGAGACCGTGTCGAAGATGACCGGCATCCCCCTCACGCGGCTCGAGAAGGCGGAGGCCGAGCGGTTGCTCCAGATGGAGAACGAGCTCAGCGGCGTCGTCATCAACCAGGAGGACGCGATCAAGGCGATCGCACGCTCGGTCCGGCGTTCGCGCTCGGGCCTGAAGGATCCGCGCCGCCCGATGGGCTCGTTCCTCTTCCTGGGCCCCTCGGGCGTGGGCAAGACCTACCTGTGCAAGCAGCTCGCGAACTTCATGTTCGGTGACGCGGACGCCGTCATCACCATGGACATGAGCGAGTACATGGAGAAGCACAACGCCTCCCGCCTCGTCGGCGCGCCTCCCGGCTACGTCGGCTACGAGGAGGGCGGCCAGCTGACCGAGAAGGTCCGCCGGCGTCCGTACTCGGTCGTACTGCTCGACGAGATCGAGAAGGCGCACCCGGACGTCTTCAACATGCTATTGCAGATCATGGAGGAAGGCCGGTTGACCGACTCGTTCGGGCGCCACGTCGACTTCCGCAACGTGATCTTGATCATGACCTCGAACCTCGGCTCCCAGCAGATGAAGGCCGGCGCCCAGCTGGGCTTCGGACGACTCGAGCAGGGCGCCGCGGGCAACCAGGAAGACCGCAAGAAGCGCATGAGCGCCGACGTGATGATCGAGGTCGAGCGCCACTTCCGGCCCGAGTTCCTCAACCGCATCGACGAGGCGATCGTCTTCAACCCGCTCACCCACGAGGACTTGAGCAAGATCGTCCACCTCCAGCTGGACGAGGTGCGCGCGCGTCTCGCCGACCACAACATCCACCTCGAGCTGACTGCTCCGGCCATCGAGTTCCTGATCACGAAGGGCTTCCACGAGGACTACGGTGCGCGTCCCCTGCGACGTGCCATCGAACGCCACGTCGAAGACCCCCTGGCTGAGCACCTCTTGCGCGGCGATTTCCAGGAGGCGACCACGGTCGCCGTCGATCGGGCCGGCGAGGACGAGGAGGAGAAGTTGACGTTCCGGGCCAAGAAAACGCCGGCGCCCGAGCCCGTCGAGGCGGGGGCGGCTCCCACCGAGTAGCGAGCCTAGACCGAGACCGGATCCACGATCGGGGAGCCCTCTGCCAGGGGGCTCCCCGATTCCGCCATTAACTCCACAAACGACGGAACCCTGGAGCGCCACGTTGCGTCTGAACCAGGAGTCCGAGTGGGCCGCTATGGTCCAAACCGAGAACTCGTGCAAAACGCAACCGGACGCCGAGTTCGATTTGTTTTTTGTGCCTCGGTATCCTACGCTGAACGTAGGCACGGGTTCGCCCGACCAAAGCACATCCGCTCCGAGCACGGGAGCTTCGTACCCCGCGCTAGGGATGACATGTCTTCTTCTCACCAATTCTTGCTCTCATCATGAAAAAGCAGCTCTTCACGCTCGCGGCCGCAGGCCTCTGCGCCAGCGTCGCCAGCGCACAGACCGGCCTCTGGTCGCAGTCCACCGACAACAACACCATCGTTCAGGGCTCCGCTTCCTGCCTGAACAACCCCGCCGGCATCACGGACAACAGCTACTGGCGTCTCTACGATCCGGCGCAGTTCGGCCACGCCGCCGCGTTCAACATTGACTCGATCCGCTTCGGC
>JAAELL010000098.1 GCA_024226735.1 bacterium
CGCGTCCTATGTCTGGTGGCCTTGCGTTCGTGGCAAGGCGCAGCGACGACGCGTATTCGTGGATACTCGGAGGAGCTGCAACGCAGCCACGGGTGGAAGGACGCCAGACATAGGACGCGAACTTTCAACTCACACCACTAGAAGTCGGTGGTCGAGGTGAAACGGAAGCGGTCGACGCGCAGCGCCGGGCAGACGACCTCGCCGTCGAACAGTGCGCCGGCGACCTCGAGATCACGGCCGACGCCCGTCACGCGCGACAGCGCGTTCACGAGCGTCTCGGTGAAGCGCAGGTTGCGCACCGGTCCGGTGATCTTGCCGTTCTGGATGCGGAACGTGCCGTTGCGCGTCATCCCCGTCAGCGTCAGAGCGAGCGGCTCGATCATGTTCGTGTAGTGGAACTGCGAGACGAGCAGTCCGTCGTCCACGTCCGCGATGAGCTGCTCGAGGCTGTGGTGCCCGGCCGCGACGCACAGGTTTGTCGCCGCCGGCCCGTCGGTGCTCGGCTGCGGAACCCCGTGCCCGGTGTTCTCGGCGCCGAGCTTCCGCGCCCAGCGCGAGTCGGTGACGGGTCCGGAGAACGCGCCGTTCTCGAGCAGCTCGACGCGCTGCTTGGGCTGCCCCTCTCCGTCGAAGAGGAATCCCGGATACACCTCGTTCCGCGCGTCGTCGACGACGCGCAGCGCATCGGGAAACAGGCGCTCGCCGACGCGCCCGCACAGGAGCGAGGAGCGCTCGTCGACCTCCTGTGCGCCGAAGCCGTGGTAGGCGGCGAACAGGAGCAGTGAGCTGACGGCCGAGGGCTCGAGCACGACCGTGTACTCGCCGGGCTCGATCGCCTGCGGCGTGCGGTTCTGCACCGCCTTCGACACGGCGCGGCGGATCACGCTCTCGTGCGAGATGCGCTCGACGTTCGCGTGCGACTGCTCGGCGAAGCCGGAGCCCCCCTCGCCGTCCTTGGCGCTTGCGGTCACGGCGAACGAGGCGCGCGTCCGCGCGCCGTGCACGGCGCGTCCGGCCGAGTTGACGATCGTACGCGTCATCCCCGTCGTGCGCGCGAGTCCGGACGGCGCGAGCTCCTCGGCCTTGCACGCTCCCAGCGCCGCCCGCACCCAATCCGCCTTCTCGCGGAAGGTGTGGTCCAGCGTCGGACGCTCGGGCGCGGTCTCGGGCACGTCGACGGCGCCGCCGAGGGGCACGAGCTCCGCGTTGGTGTGCCCCATGCGCGCCAGGATCGTCGCGCGCTCCAGGGCCGCGCGCGCGTCGGCGAGGTCGAGCGAGCCGCACGTCGCGCGCGCCTCCTTGAACCCGCCACCCGGATCGGCGACGCGGACGCGCACGGCGAGGTCGACGCGTTCGCGGTCGCCGCTCTGCGTCGGACCCTCCTCCGCGAACCGCGCGAAGCGGTCCTCGGTGGCGTCGAGCGTGACTTCGGTCTCGTCGGCGTCACTGGCGGCGACGACGGACTGCAGGAAATCCAGGGCCTGGTCCTGGGTCGGCAAGGGCATGGGCGACTCCGCAGGTCGGGGGGGCGGCCCGGGGAAGGGCCAAGGGGCGAAGTAATCTAGCGACCTGGGCGCGAAGGTTCCACGCGGCCGAGTCCATTGGCGACAGTCACTTGACGACGAAATTCACGAGGCGGCCCGGAACGACGATCGTCTTGACGATCTCGCGGCCGTCCAACTTTTCCGCGACCGCGGCGCGCGCGATCTCCTCGAGATCGTCCTTCGAGGCCTCCTTGCTCGCCTGGGCGCGGCCGCGGACCTTGCCGAGGATTTGCACGACGAGCTCGAACTGGTCCTCGACCAGGAACTCCTCGCGCACCTCGGGCCACGGCGCGCGCGCGACGGATTCGTCGTGGCCCAGCCGGCTCCACAGCTCCTCCGAGACGTGCGGCGCGAAGGGCGACAGCGCGCGCACGAAGCGCTCGGCCTGGTCGCGCGTGATTGCCTCGCGCGGCTTCGCCTCGTTCAGGAACGACATGAAGGCGGCGATTGCGGTGTTGAAGTTGAAGTGCTTGAACGCGTCGTCGACGCGCTTCAGGCAGCGGTTCAGGGCGCGCTCGACCTCCAGCGTGTCGCCCTCCAGCGCGGAGGGCGGCGCGTCGGCCTGCGCGAACTGCGGTCGCACCGGATCCGTCCCGTCCTCGTCGACGAAGATGCGCCACACGCGATCCAGGAACCGCCGGCAGCCGGGCACGTCGCGCGGGTTCCAGGGCTTGGAGTCCGACAGCGGCCCCATGAACATCTCGTACAGGCGGAACGTGTCGACGCCGTATTCCTTGCACACCTCGTCGGGGTTGACGACGTTGCGCAGGGACTTCGACATCTTGGCGATGACCTGCTCGAGCTCCTGGCCACCCGACTTCGCCGTGTCCCCGTCGAACTCGACCTCGTCGACCGGCACCAGGCGCCCGGTCGGGTCCTTGTACGCGTAGGCGGTCAGCATGCCCTGGTTGAACAGCTTCTGGAACGGCTCCTTCGTCGGCACCAGCCCCTCGTCGTACAGCACCTTGTGCCAGAACCGCGCGTACAACAGGTGCAGCACGGCGTGCTCGGTGCCGCCGATGTAGAGGTCCACGTTCTGCCAGTAGCGCACGGCGTCGTGGCTGAAGGGCTCCTGGTCGTTGTGCGCGTCCATGAAGCGCAGGTAGTACCAGCACGAGCCGGCCCAGCCGGGCATCGTGTCGGTGTCGCGCAGCACGGGCTCGTCGGTCGAGGGATGGGTCGTGTTGACCCAGTCGGTCGCCTTCGACAGCGGCGGCGAGCCGTCCTCGGGCGGAGCGAAGTCCTGCATCTCGGGCAGCTCGACCGGCAGCGCCTCGTCGGGCACGCGCGACGTCGAGCCGTCGGCGTGGTGCAGCACGGGGAAGGGCTCGCCCCAGTAACGCTGGCGGCTGAACAGCCAGTCGCGCAGCCGGTAGGTCGTCTTGCCGGCGCCGCAGCCGCGCTTCTCCAGGACGGCGATCGAACGCGGCTTGGCCTTCTCGGTCGGCATCCCGTCCCAAGCGGGCGAGTTGACCGAGACGCCGTCGTTCGAGGTGCAGCCCTCGCTCGACGCATCCCCGTCGACGGGCCGCACGACGGGCCGGATCGGCAGGCCGAACTTCTGGGCGTACTCGAAGTCGCGCTCGTCGTGGGCGGGCACGGCCATGATCGCGCCGGTGCCGTAGCCCATCAGGACGTAGTCGGCGACGTAGATCGGGACGCGCGCTTCGGGGTCGCCCGCGTCCAGCATCGGGTTCAGCCCGTAGGCCCCCAGGAAGACGCCGGTCTTGTCCTTGGCCAGATCGGTGCGCTCCAGGTCCGATTTGACCGCGGCGCCCTGGACGTAGGCCTCGACCTCTTTGCTCTGTTCATCCGTCACCAGCGCGGCGACCAGCGGATGCTCGGGCGCGACGACCATGAAGGTCGCGCCGTACAGCGTGTCCGGTCGCGTCGTGAAGACCTTCAGTGTCTCGCCCTCGTGGTCGGCGATGGCGAACTCGATCTCGGCGCCCTCGGAGCGCCCGATCCACTCGCGCTGCATCGTCTTGACGGACTCGGGCCAATCGACGTCGCCCAGGTCGTCCAGCAGCCGGTCGGCGTAGGCGGTGATCTTCAGCATCCACTGCTTCAGCGGCCTGCGCACGCAGGGGTGGTCGCCGCGCTCGGAGCGCCCACCGATCACCTCTTCATTGGACAGGACCGTCTTCAGCCCCTCGCACCACCAGACCGGAACCTCGGTCTGGTAGGCCAGCCCGCGGTCGTACAGCCGCGCGAAGATCCACTGGGTCCAGCGGTAGTAGTCGGGCGTCGACGTGGCGAACTCCCGCGACCAGTCGTACGACAGGCCGATCAGCTTCAGCTGCCGGCGGTACGTCGCGACGTTGACCTCGGTCGTCTTCGCCGGGTGCTGCCCGGTCTGGATCGCGTACTGCTCCGCGGGCAGCCCGAACGCGTCGTAGCCCATCGGATGCAGGACGTTGAAGCCCTCCATGCGCTTCTTGCGCGTGACGATGTCGCTTCCGATGTAGCCCATCGGGTGACCGACGTGCAGCCCGGCGCCCGAGGGGTAGGGGAACATGTCGAGCACGTAGTACTTCGGCTGGTCGGCGTCGAAGTCGGGCTCGCCGGGGTTCGGCGCGCGGAATGTCCGATGCTCCTCCCAGAAGCCCTGCCAGCGGGCCTCGATCTCCTGGGGGTCGTAGACGTTCTTCACGGATCGTTCCTGGGTCGTTTCAGGCATTGGCGCACCTCGGAGGAAGCCAGACAGGATAGGCCTGCGGCCCGGGGATCGACAAGCCCCCGGGGAAAACCGGCGCCCGGTGGTTGACGCCCGCACCCCCGGCCGCCATTCTCTCTCCCCCATCACCTGCTGACAGCGCGCAGAGACGCCTCCAGCCGGTGCCCGGGCGCCTCCGAACGACGAAATCGGAGGTCGTGCGTGGAACGGGGGATTAGCTCAGTTGGTAGAGCGCTTGAATGGCATTCAAGAGGTCAGGGGTTCAAATCCCCTATCCTCCACCACCCTGGTTCGACGGAGGCCGCTCCACCCAGTCCGACTAGAGTCGCGGGGCCTTGGGCGAGTACTCGACCGCGTATCGATAGTACTGCCACGCCCGCGCCGGCCGCGTTTCGCACAACTGCGCGAAAGCCCTTGCGCAAGCGGTCTGTGCCGACTCGGCGGACTGCAATTGGCTCCAGCGCTTCTCGGCGATCGCGCGCGGCTCACCGCTGCCGGTGCGCGACTTCTCGAAGTTCAGCCACACCCGCTCGATCGTCGCGAAACGGTCGCGCAGGAGCTCCTCACGCTCGTTGAGCCCAAAGAGCGCAATGATCGTGCGGGCGCGTAGGTTGGCGTGCCCGGACGTGGCTCGCGGAGCGGCGAGAACGCCCTCGAACCGGAGGAGCGGTTCAGGGTCCTCCCCCTGCGGCCCCGTCGGGTTGACGAGCAGGGGATGCTCGGTCGCATTCAGCTCCGCCACCGCAGCACCCGTGCGTCCGGCGACAAGCCCGATAGGGAAGTACGTGCGCTTACGCGCACGGTTGCACGTCGCGCAGGAAACGGCGTAGTTGTCCAGGTCGTGAGACAACGACCAGGAAGAACCCGGGCGAACGCGGCGAGCCGAGTCGATCCCAGGGCGGACCAGCACGCGTCTCGCCACGCAAGACCTCGCGCCGGCCACTTCGCTTCACTTTCGTGGTCAGCGTCTCGAACCGAGCCGAATCCTGGCCTTCCTCCTCGCCGAGACGCAACTCCGCCACCAGCACCGCCTCCCGTTCGTCTTCCGCCTTCGGCCGGCGACGCACGAGGAATCGGGGTTGGAAGCCGGTCCCCGCGACCAGACTCGGCGCGAGGGCGCCGAGGGCGATCGCACGCAACACGGTGCTCTTGCCGCCGCCATTCAAGCCGACGATGACGTTGAGGTTGGGGAAGCGCCGCTCCGGACCAAGCTGCCCCGGGTAGCACAGTGGAATCCGCGCGCGTTCGACGCACCGTAGGTTCCGAATCGTCGTCGATCGAATGTACATGGGCGAGCTCGCTAACGATCACTCGCGGCTTGGCGCAGGATCGGCGTCGCGTCCCGCGCCGCTCTCCCCCGCGCCCTGGCTGGAGCGCACCTTCTGACCTCGGGCAAGACGAAAACCCAGGTAGTCGAAGCGAGTCTCGGGCAAGTTGGCGCTGCGAAACGCCGCGCGCAGGTAGCGCGCAACGTCGCACCACGAGCCGCCGCGGACGACGCGCCGGGACCCCGTCGCAGAATGGGGGTCGCGAGTGTCCAGCGGCGGGGGGCTCACCAAGAACTCGTCGAGTTCGGCGCGATCCAGCGTCCACTCGTTCACGTTGCCCAGCATGTCGAAGAGCCCCCAACCGTTCGCCTCCTTCTTCCCCACGAATTGAGAGCTGCCGTCGCTGTTTGGGGCCCACCAAGCGATCGGGTCGAGGACCGCTGGAGTCGCCGATCCCGCATACGTGGCCGTCGACGTGCCGGCCCGGCAGGCGTACTCCCACTCGGCCTCTGTCGGCAAGCGCAGATCCGATTCGGGTTCCCGTTCGCGAAAACGGGCGAGGAACTCCCCGACGTCCTCGAAGCTCACGTTCACGACGGGCTTGTCCGGGTCTGAGAACTCGCTCGGATTCTCCCCCATCACCGCCCTCCAAAGCTCCTGCGTACACGGCGTCTCCGCCATCCAGAACCCGCGCGTGATCTCGACATCGTGCAACGGCTCGTCGTCGTAACGTTCGGGCTCGTCCTCCGGCGACCCCATCCGGAACCGCCCCGGCGGAATCCAGCGCATGCGCTGGGTCACCCCGCCGCACGTGAAGCCCGCGAACACGCCAAACGGATCCTGACCCCAGACACTCGCCCAGGACGGGACGTGTCCCGACGCCATCGGGTGGGTGACGACGGATCCGCTCACGCCTGGACCTCCTCCGATTGCTTCGCGCACCACATAGCGGAAGCGCCGGCGAGCTTCCGCGCGGCTGCTGCTCGCGCTACTGACACGCCGACGCCCCATGGGTTGTTCGCCACGGCCACACGGGGTCGCGGACGGGATTCAAGTCGGGTCAGGGGCGGGCCATCCGGCCCACCCGTGCGCTCGGGCAAGACGAAAACCCAGGTTGTCGTTGCGAGTCTCGGGCAAGTTGGCGTTGCGAAACGCCGCGCGCAGGTTGCGCGCATCGTCGTTCCACGAGCCGCCGCGGATGACGCGCTGGGACCCCTACGACTCGACTCCACTCGTTCCATCCTAGCACGGCGCGGGGTGTGTTCGAAGTTGCTCGCGGCGCCAGGCGGCGGCGTCCGCGTGCAGAGTCATGGCCAGCGCCGGCCCGTACGCCCGCTGCAGTCCCAGAGCATCGATCCGGCCCGACGCGTACGCCCGCTCCCAGCGGCGCCGAGCAGCGGCGTAGCGTGTACGTCGCCGCCGCGAGAGCCCAATGGCGCCGGCGCCGATGTGCGCGCCACAGAAACCGAGCCCCGCGGCGCTGCGCTGGGTACGAATGGCGCCGAACCGCAGGCACAGGCGCTCCGCGACGAAGCGCTGCACCAGGTCCCGCGTCGCGCGTGCCTGGTCGCGATCCTTGCACCACCAAACGATGTCGTCCATGTACCGCACCATGCCACGGACCTTCAACTCCTCGTACAAGTACCGATCCAGCGGAGCCAGGTAGAGGTTGGCGAAGTGCTGGGACGTGACGGCGCCGATCGGCAGTCCCCGGCCGCGCGTGACCTGATAGCAGTCGACGATCCGCTCGCAGAGCCGGAGAATGCCGCCGTCCTTCAACCGGCGCTTCAAGGCGGACATGAGCAGCCCGTGGTCCACGCTGTCGAAGTAGCGGCGCACGTCGGCCTTCACGTACCAGGGGAAGCGGCGCACGAAGTGCTGGGCGCGGCGAATAGCGGCCAACGGGCCTCGGCCCGGCAAGCAAGCAAACGTGTCTTCGACCAGACTTCGATCGAGCTCGGGGCCGATGCGCGCCATCAGCGCCATGTGGACGACGCGCTCGCGCAGGGCCGGAGCGTGGATCGTGCGACGCTTCGGATCGTGAACGGGAAAGCGGTGGAAGGATCCGAGGGGCACGCGGTGTTCGAGGATCCCGGCCCGCAAGGTGTCCAGCTCGTATTCGAGCCGCGCGCTCATCGCGAGCACGTCACTCCGCCGGCGCTTGCCGCGCGTCACGCGCCAGAACGCCCACGCCAGGTGATCGAGGTCGGCGACCGACTCGAGCCGCACCTTGCTACGCCGAACCATTCCCGTCGGCCTCGATTCCGGCGGACTCGATCCCGGGCAACATCTCCGTCAGGACGCCGAGCATCGCTGCGCCGTACTTGTCCATCCGGCCGGGGCCGATCCCGTCGATCGCCTGGAGCGCCGCGGTGCTCGTCGCCCGCTTGCGCACCATTTCGGCCAACTGCTCGTTGGTGAAGATGGCGAACACGGGGATCCCCTGGTGCTCGGCCATCTCCTTGCGCAAGGCGCGCAGCCGCGCGAACACCGCAAACTCGGGCGGTGACAGCTCTTCGCGATAGTCGACCCGCCGTCTGGTGAGCCCCTTGGGGAGTGGCTCGGCGTCCGTGACGTAGGTCACGCAGACCGACCAAACCGAACCGGAGGGGTCCGGGACCAAGTGGGGTTCCGAACGCACCACCCGGTGGGTCGCGAGGAAGCGGTTCAGCTCCTCGGTCGCCTGTGCGTGATCGTGCAACGGGATCGTGAAGAAGGCGTAGCGCATCGGTGCCTCCCTAGTGGTGTGAGTCACTCTGATGGGGCATTATCGGCGGTTCGTACGGGATGCGATGCAAAGCGCGCCGACGACGCGCCTCCTCTGCCAATACGGTGATACTGGGATTGGTCGGAGGAGGCGCAACGCCGCAGCGCGCCGGTACGGGCCGATCGATACGCCCCATAAGAGTGAATCACACCACTAGATGACCGACCTCGACGACAAGCGCTCAGCCGAA
>JAAELL010000099.1 GCA_024226735.1 bacterium
CTTCTGACCTCGGGCAAGACGAAAACCCAGGCAGACGTCGCGAGCCTCGGGCAAGTAGGCGAGGCGAAACGCCGCGCGCAGGCTGCGCGCAACGACGAGCCACGAGCCGCCGCGGACGACGCGCCGGGACCCCTCTAGGCAAATGGGGTCCCACGCCCCGTCCCGATAGGCAGGGTTCGACAGCAGTTCGTCTCCGACATCCTCCACGTGGTCCAAGCACCACTCGTGCACGTTTCCCAGCATGTCGTAGAGTCCCCAGGAGTTTGGTCGCCGCTGTCGAACGGGATGCGTCCCGCCATCGCTGTTCCCCGTGTGCCAACCGAGGCCATCCAAAGGCCCCTCGGGGTGATAGGTCGGGGTCGTGGTCCCGGCACGGCATGCGTGCTCCCATTCCGCTTCCGTCGGGAGTCGGAAGACGCGCTCTCCGGAGCCAATGCGACTCGAGAGCGCTTCGCAAAACGAGCGCGCGTCCCCGTGCGAGACGGACGCTACCGGGTGTTCCAGCCCCTGTTGGCCCTGGCTCGGATTCGACCCCATGACTCGCACCCATAGTGCCTGGGTGCACGGCGAGTCGGCCAACCAGTAGCCGCGGGACAGGACGACCTCGTGCAGATCCTCCTCACCGTATCGTCCCTCCTCGGACTCGGGAGATCCCATCAGGAACCTGCCGGGCGTGACCCACCGCAGGCGCTGCGTCACGCCCTCGACGTCGAGATCCGCCCACAAGCCCATTTTATCGCGACCAAAGGCGTGCGCCCAGTCGGGTTGGACCAGGCTCTCGAAGCCCCATCGCCCCCGATCGGTCACGACGTGGAAGCTCGGCCGCCGCCCCCGCGGGATGTCGACGGCGCGTCCCGCGCCGCGCTCCACCCCGCTCTCGCTGGAGCGCACTTCCTGACCTCGGGCAAGACGAAAACCCAGGCCGACGTCGCGAGCCCCGGGCAAGCTGGCGTCGCGAAACGCCGCGCGCAGGTGGCGCGCACCGTCGTCCCACGAGCCGCCGCGGAGGACGCGCCGGGACCCCCCTAGCGCCACCGGGTCGACCGCATCGATTCCCTGCAGGTCGTCCAGCGATCCGATGGCATCGGCGCACCACTCGTCGACGTTGCCAAGCATGTCGAACAGTCCGGCGGGGTTGGGAGCGAGCTTAGCAACCGAATGCACCGTCCGGCCTGCGTTGCCTGCATACCACCCAATGGGCGCCAGGACGCTCGCCGCCGAGCCCTCGTCGAAGTCGCCGGCGTACGAAGCGGCCGTCGTGCCGGCGCGACACGCCATCTCCCACTCCGCCTCCGTCGGGAGTCGAAAGGAGGTCCCATCGTCGACCGTCGACTCCCCGACCTTCCGCAGAAACGACTCGACGTCCCGGAAGGACACCCCCGTGACCGGCCGGCCGGCGCCGCGACGGCTCGGATCCCGCCCTGTCACCGCTATCCACAACTCCTGGGTACACGGCGTATCGGCGAGCCAGTAGCCACGCGTGACCTCGACCTCGTGCTGCGGTTCGTCGTCCCATCGCCCCCACTCGTCCTTCGGCGACCCCATCGTGAACCGTCCGGGCGCGAACCACCGGAACCGCTGCGACACCTCTCCCTGGTGCCAATCGGCCCAGGGCCCAAACCGGTCGAACCCGAAGTCGTCGGCCCAGTCCGGTCGTTCGACCGGCGCGGGCCCCGGGACCGCGGCCGGCAGGCCGAAACGCTCCTCTCCGCCAGCCTCGACGACCCGCAGGTCGCCGCCCGCCGAGCCGAGTTGCAGGGCGATGGCCGGCTCGCGGAACTCGACGACACCCAACGGACTCCCGGAGCCCCCGATCGGTTCGGCCGACGGCGCACAGACCAGCGCCCCCCCGACCTGCCGCAGCAACCAACGCACCGCGGGAAGCCGCGCGTCGCCGGTCGCCGCGATGGGATCCACGCCCGACGGGACGCGGGTCTTCCTATCCGATCCGTGCACCGCGCGCCATGCGCGTCCCAGGGCACGACCAACGACCGGGTCCCGCCACACATCGTCCGTCGCGCGCAGGGTCAGACGGCGGAAGTAGGCGTCGTTGCCGGGCAGGTCATCCTGCCGATCGGCCAACCCGGCGGCTAGCCGCAAGAAGAAGTCGCGCGCGGCGCCCAGAGCGTCCTGCGCGACCGCCCCGGGGTGCTCGGCGGCCAGGCCCAGCACCTCCTCGTGTCCGATCTCCGGGGGCAGGGCCGCATGCCAACGCCGGATCTCGAGCCAAACGGCGTCGCGCAACCCCGCGGGCTCGCGCGCCCACTGCCGATGCAACACCCGTCGCAGCTCCGGCGCCAGGACGAGTCCGGTCGAGCTGCCCCGCACGCCCTGGTGACGCCAGACGTCGCACTCGGTGCCGACGTCCGCCCGCTCGGCGGAGAGCGCCAGGCGCGCCGCACGCAGCAAACCCGGTTCGACGCGGACGGCGGGCGCCAGCAGCCGCAAGAGCTGCCGCACCGGGTTCTCGCGGTCCGCGCCCACCCGCTTCCCCCGATCCCAGACCCGCGCCTTCCACACCCGCGCCGTGCGGTCGTCGATACGCTCGAGGGGACACGGGGCGAGAGCGTGGATGCGGTAGCCCCGGTTCACGAGCCGCTCGCCGTACCGCCGCCACGCCCGCTGCAGGGCACCGGACCCGTACCCACCGAGGTCCCCCAGCAGGAGCACCGGTGTGCGATGCGCCGGCGGAGGTAGCTTGCTGTGCATCCCGCCGCGATGCAGGGGCTCGAAACCGGGACCGTCGAGGAATACCCACAGCTCGACCGCCCGCGGACCGAAGGCTCGCTCTACCCGAGCGACGAACCGATCCTGGTCCTCCCAGAACGGGGTGAGGCGGCGGCCGCGGTCGACGAGGATCCAGAGTTGGTTGGCGGGCGCGGGGCGCATCTCGCGCGGCAACCGCCGGATGTGCCGGCCACGGCTCAACTCCTCGACAAGGCGCGGCACGTCCACGTTCTCGCGCGCGAGATCGCGGCGGGCGGACTCGCGCACCCAGCGCCACACGCGCGGCCACGGCTCGAGCGGCACCCGGTCGGGAAAGCTGTCCGCGGCCGGTCTCAGCTCTGCCGAGCGCACCGGGTCGTACTCGAGCTCCTTCTCGGGCTCGCGCGGCTCGTCGTCGCTCGTCTCGGGTGCTTCGAAACGATCGAGCCGCCACAGGGGAAGATCCGCGTCGACCACCTCCGGCAACTCCCACTGGGGCAGCGGCACAGCGTCGGCCTCGACCTGAACCGTGCGGGCGCTCGAGTCACGATCCGCCGAAGGCCCGGTGAACCCGATCAAACGCGCGGCCGCACCCGCGACCTCGGGCCCGACGGCGTCGTGAATGCGGACCAGATCGCCGCGCCAAATGCGAGCGTTCACGCGCCGGATTCGTGAGGGTGCTTCTGGAACGTGAATCGCGCGAAGCGCTCGAGCAGCTCGACCTGCTGGCTGGGCTTCCTGCCGTTGCCAGTCACGATCCGCAAGAGGTCGAGGTACTCGGCCTGGCCCGGGGGCGACCAGCCACGGTCCCGCACGGCGCGGCGGTCGTCGATCAACAGGGCCGCCGCCTTTTCCAGCACCCGTTTCTCGGCCCCGGGGAAATGCGCCCGGCCACGATCACACAGCAGGCTCGCGAGCTCGTCGTCGTCGCTCGGCAACGCCAACGTCAGCACGAGACAGCGCCGCAGGAACGCGTCGGGTAGCGCCCGTTCCTCGTTCGTCGTGATCACGACGAGCGGGGCCGCCTCGGGGTTCATCCGCACGCGCTGCGTCGAGCCGCGCGGCCGGAACTCACCGTGGCCCAACACCTCGAGCAGGCCGTTGGGTACGTCGGAGTCCGCCTTGTCGATCTCATCGATCAGGACGACGACGCCGTCCTTGTTCGGGTTCCATTTCGAGGGCGGCTCGATGCTGGCTAGCGCGCCCTCTTCGGAGCACGAGCTCGCCCGTGACTCGGAGTCCGCTCGACCGTGTCGCGCGGCCGACTTCCAGTCGAACCCCCACCAGAGCACGCCCGGCCGGACGAAGTGCCGCTCGTCGAGCCGATCCATGACATCTTCGGTCGACGATCGCATGGCGCTCAGCATTTGCGCCGTTCCGAGACGCGCGACGTCGTCGAAGCTCCACAGGAGGTCACGCGATTCGACGCGGGCGTCCATCACGTGTGCGACGCACGGCCGGCCGAGCTCGACCGCGGCCGCGAAAGCGAGTTGGCTCTTGCCCGTGCCGGGCTCGCCGCGGACCAACAGTGGCCTACGGGCACCGAGGGCCGCCTCGATCGCGAACGCTGAGTCCTCGTCGAAGACGTGCACCTGCTCGGGGAAAGCGCCGCGCTTCGGCAACTGAACCTTGGCGCCGGCTCGGATGCGGGCAGTCTTCGTCATCGGGATCTCTTGGAGTCCTTGTCTCGGGTAAGCAGCGATCTTAGCGGAATCGAAACCTGTTCCCACTCCCGGCCGCGGTCGTCACTCGTCAGCTCCAGGATGCGGAGCTGCGGGAACCGCCTCTTCACTTCCGCCCACTCGGCACTTCTACGCCGGCCGTCCTCGGGTCGGTGCAAGACCACGTAGACGGGTAACCGATCGGGGTAGGCGCGCGACGCCAGCACGTTGAGCTCGGCCTTGATCCGCTCCTCTCGTTTGCTCCCTGATTCGCTCACCTTGAGATAGCTAGCGAGGTCCGCAATCAGTTTGTCGATCAGGCGACCCGGCGTGATCCCCGAATCGATGATCTCCGGGTCCTCGATCCGCGCGACCCCCACGGGGTCCTCGCCCTCGTCGGGCTCGCCGAACCGCGTTGCACGCTCGTCGGCCGCCGCCATGACGACTTCGGCCAGCGTTTGGGTCGCTACCGGGATGGCGATCAGCCCTGGCGACGAACGGGTCTGGCGCCGAACGCCGTACGCGATACCGCGGTCGAAGAGCAGTGGCATGATGAGATCCAGAACCGTACGCAGCGCAGCGGCATCGTCGTTCCTCGCGAGCCTGCAGAGGCGTGCGTGCGCGTTGTTGACAACGGCGATCGCGTCGGCGAGGTCCAGCCCCTCGAGCACGGCAGTCGACAAGAAGCCGGGATCCTCGGCCGAGCCACTCACAGGCTCCTTCTGTCCAGCACGCAACACGGTCCGCGCCAGCTCCCGGCAAGCGTGCGGCGCTCCCTCCAGCTTGGCCTCAATCTCCAGGCGCACGTCCTGAAGCAGCTCCTCACGCTCCCACTCGTCCCAGCCGACGGTCTTGCGGAAACCGGGACGCTCGAGCAACGCGGCCGTGGTCAGCGCGCGCAGCCGTCCCCCACGAAACGGCTGGGGAGCCTGCAGAATCATCGCGACGAGTCGACCGTTGGCGAGGACAGGTGCGCCCGAACATCCGCGCCACCCCTCCTGAGCCGGTGCGCCTTCGACGGAGAGGTCCTGGCGCCCGTCCGTGGCCTCGAACAGCTTGCCCTGCAGCGACAGCACCTGCCACGTGTCGAGCTCGTCCGGGGCCGTCTTCAGATTGGCGACCGGATAGCCCATGCCGGTCCATTCCGTGGCGGGCAGCTCGACCTGGGACGACATCAGCACCGGTGTTGGAGGCGGCCCGTCGATCGGCGGCAGACGCAAGAGGACCGCGTCGATGTCGTCGTTCTCCCAAGCGATCTCGACATCGAGCCACGGGCGGACGCCGACATGAAAACGGACCTGGACCGCATCCAGTGGATCGTCCCCAGAGGGCGCGATAACGTGGCGTGCGGTGAGGCAGAGCCCGTCGGCCACGAGGATGCCGGTGCCGATCGAATGCTCGCCGTCGCTGTGGGCGTAGACGATAACGAGACCATCCCAGATCATTCGCCCCTCAATTCTTCCTATTCTCGCGTGCGATCAAACGCTTGAACAACGCGACGACCTCGTGCTCACCGACGAAGCCCTCACCAGTCAGGCGGATGAAGCGCAGCTCGGGACAGAGCCCTTGGAGGGCGCCGAGCTGCTCCATGAAGCGATCGGGCAGGGACGTCGTCGGAAAGACCAGATAGACGGGAGCCTCGTCGGACAACTCCTTGAGCCGAACGGCCAACTCCGCGTTCAGTGACTCGAGGTACGGCGCAAGAGCCTCGGGCGAAACATCAGGGTTTGGATCGTCCAAGTAGAAGTGGAGTGTCTCCTGCTGCAGCTTGTCCGCGAGAAAGCGCAGGACGTCCGCCACCAGGGTGCCGGACTTGGCACCCTTCAAGACCAACGAGAGAGGTGGACAGTACTCCCCGCGGGGCGCGCCCTCGACGACGTCGAAGTTGGCCGCGGTGCCCGTCGCGCCCGAGATGACGGCTTCGGCTCCGAAGGCTGTCGCCACGGAGATGCGAAAGACCGGTGCGCCTGCATCGGAGGTATCCAGCTTGATTACGATTCCCTGTCGATGAGCAATGACCGGTACGAGGTCCGAGAACAGGTCCCAAAACGCTCCCTTGTGTTCTGGATTCTCCAGCAACTTCAACCACGCTGGTTGCACGGTCTCGAGCTCCAACAAGTACTCATGTAACCCCTGTTTGACGATCTTCTCGACGAGCCTCCGCGTCCGGCCTAGGCCTTCGAAGTCCTTCAGGTCGGCGTACCGATCGAGCGCGAGGTAGCACGCCTCGAGGGCCCTGTGGTCACGCAACACCTTTTCGGCGTGGGTGACCAGGTCCACCGTCGTGCGCTCACCCTGGACGAAGCCGTCGCCGTGACTGTCGTCCAGAATCCGCGCGAGCTCCTCGATCTCGAGCAGGTCGCCAACGTCGCGGACCTCGACGCCGGCACTAGAATCGGCGTAGCCGACGATTCCCACGACCCGGTCATCGATGACCGCCCCCGCGCCGACGAGCGCGCGCCAAACTTCATTGTCACGATCGGAACGAACGAAGCGCACGACGTCCGCCTCGTCGACGACACACTCCCCTTTGGCCTCGACCAGCGAGAAGGGTTGATCGTCAGGCTGCCGGCCCGAGACCGACTGTCCCGTGGCACGCCAGGAACCGCCCTCGATCGTCCCCTCGTACAAGGGCGTGAACGAGATCTCGGGCTGGGATGCGGCGATCTCGAGCAACGCGACCCCGTCGTGTCGATCACTCCCGTACCAGACGTCGACGACGTCAAGCCAATCTGACACTCCCTCGTCCCACGCGTTCGCCGTCGGCTGGTCGGAGAAGCGCACCTGGAGTGGCCTGTCCGTATCCCGTTCCAGAGCACCTCGCACGTGCAGGGCGCCAGCAGCCGTCAACAGATGGCGCGACGAAACCGGCTGCGCCGAGAGGTACAACCAATACCCGGACTCCCTCAGCGGCACCCGTAACTGGACGCGGAGGCCGTGCGTCATCGACACGAACCGCTCAACCCGGCCTGCCCGCGGCGGACGCGGCGATGTTTGCCGCGCCGCCCCCGGCCAACTTGGGGTGCAGCGTGATCTTCAAGGTCTGGCGCTGCGAGTGCGCGAACTCTTCACCGACGCCCGCCTGCAGGACCCAGAACTTCACCCCCACTTCGCCCTGCTCCTTCGATTCGACGGCGACCTGAACCTCGAGCTCGACGTCGCCGAGCTCGAAGCGTAACGGCTCGTCGTCGCCCTCCTCCATTGCCGTCAGGAGCTCCCGCCGCAGGGATTGGATCATGCTCGCAAGTTCAAGCTGCCGTCTCTCCATTCGCGTGACTATAGCAACTGATCCGCGCCGCGATCGCCATCGACGAACGTCAGCACCGGCCGTAGGGAATCGCAAAAGGCACACGTCCCATCCAGATTGAAGACCACCGGATGGTACACGCCGCCTCGCCATTCCCCGGCTCCGCCGACCGCGAATCGGGGCGCGGTGATGGGCAAGCGGCCGCACGTGTGCGCGGCGCGTTCAAAACGTAAGACGCACGCCGAGCAAGAAGCCAAGCAGCGCAACGTCGATATCACTCTCCCGAATGTCCTCCTCGGTCTCGGAGAGAACCAAGAGATAGTGCCCTCCCCCGACAACGGAAAAGTGCTCGTTCACGGACTAGTACTAGTGGTGTGAGTCACTCACACCACTAGCTCGTCCCCAACCTCGCATCGAGGAAGCGGATGTCGTCGCTGCCTGTCTCGGCGTCGCCCAGCGGCCGCGCTCCAGGGCGAAGCGCAGCGCGACGAGCGGTAGGGAGCCCTCGAAACGGTCTCCGGGACGATCTCCAAACCCGGCCCCGGGTTTCATGTCGAGCTCGAGGTCGACGTAGGCGACGCCTACCCCCAGCCCCCAGTCGAGCGCCCAGTCGAGCGCCCAGTCGGCCGCGCCGATCGAGCCGACGTCCCAGGTGTACTCCAACCGCGCGGACATCAGGTCGAGCTCGGTCTTCACCGGGATCTGTTTGCCGGTGATGCCGGTGATGCCAGTGAACCTGATCTCCGCGTCAGCGACGCCGTCTCCATCGAACGCGGCGTCGACCAACCCCAGCGATAGATCGGAGCGTTCGAACGCGAAACGGGCGTTCACGGACGAACAGGTGCGGAGCACGCCGTGAGAGCGACGGGAGCAGAACGCGCATGGAGTCTCCGTTCTTGGCCGCCAGGCCCATCGCGATGGTACTCCCGCTCGGCACGAACTTGCTTGCCAGACCCTACAATGGGAGCGCGAGCGAACGATGCCGTAGGGAACTCACAGTGAGCCACCGAACAAGCGATCCGCGGATCTCCTTCTGCATGATGGTGCAGGACGAGGAGGAGCGACTGAGCGCGCTCCTGAAACAGGCCTTCGAGTTCGTCGACGAGGCGATCGTCGTCGACACCGGATCCAGCGACCGAACGGTCGCGGTCGCCCGTGAGCTCGGATCGACCGTCATCGAGCTCGGTGGGTTCGACGGTGACTACGGCAAGGCGCGCAACGCGTACATCGAGGCGGCCAGCGGCGACTGGATCCTCTCGCTCGACGCCGACGAGATGCTCGAGGAGAACGACTGGGCCAAGGCAGTCGAGGACATCCAGGCCTCCCGTGCTCCCGTGCTCGTCTTCGGCCGGCTGACGTACGACGGCAAGGGTCTGTGGGGTTGGGACACGCCCGTGCGCGCGTTTCGGAACTCCTCCGGCACTCGCTACGCCCCCGGTGTCTTCGAGGAGGTCCTCGCGCAGCAGTGCTCGCCCGACGACGAGGTGTTCTCACGAGCCCTGATCCACCACTACTCGTTCGCGGCGGGCGAGCCGGAGGTGACGCGCAAGATCAACCGCTACTACACGCTCAACCGGCGCCGGTGCTCCCTGAAACCAGAGGCCTTCTGGCGGCACTTCTTCTGCAGCCAGGTCGCCATGCTGCTCGGCGCGCTCGAACGCTCGCGGATGCACCTCAGGCGGGCCACCCGGCTTGCGACTTCGGACGTCGCCCTGGCGAAGACGCGGGCACACAGCGGGCGCCTGCACTACCTGCTCGGCGACCTGGAAACGTCCTTGGAACACACCCAGCAGGCGAGCGAGCTCGATCCCGTCTCGCCCGACTACAGAAACCAGGTCGGCGTGCTCGAGTACGTGACTGGCAACTTCGAGCGGGCCGCGTCGATCTTTCGTTCGATGCAGGACGAGCCTGCGCCGTACCGGCAGCCGCCACCACAGTTCCTGATCAACGCCGCCTACGCGGCCGACCGGCTCGGAGACCCAGAGGAAGCTCGCCGGCTGCTGGGCCGAGTCGTCGAACTGTGCCCGCTGCTGGCACGCAATCACTGGACGCGGGTCGAGCTCAACTCCGCGGTCATCCCGCCGCTGGTCACGGTGCCCGACTTCACGCCCCCCGTGATCGGTACCGTCGTCGGCAACGGCGCATCGCCTGCATGACTCGAACGCCAGCCGGCCGAGCCTACGCATGATCGCGCTCGAAGACGTCACGATGCGGTACCCCGTCCCCAAGCGGTACCGCGAGTACTTGCTGCATCCGCTGCGGGCGCCCAGGCGCGTCGACGCACTGCGCGACGTCAGCCTCCAGATCGGCGACGGCGACCGCATCGGGATCCTCGGCCCCAACGGCGTCGGCAAGACCACGCTGCTGAAGCTGATCGGCGGCCTGCTCTATCCGAGCGAGGGAAGCGTGATCATCGACGGTCTCGACTCGACGCGTGACAACCGGAACGCGCGCCGCAAGGTCGGCTTCGTCATCAACGAGGAGCGCAGCTTCTACTGGCGTCTCACGGGGATCGAGAACCTCGAGTTCTTCGGCGTGCTCGACAACCTTCCCAAGCGAACGCTCGCTGCCCGCATCCCGCGCCTGCTCGACCTCGTCGGGCTCGACGACGCGGGCACCAAGCGCGTCGCGAGCTACTCATCGGGAATGAAGCAGCGGCTCGCGATCGCGCGCGGCCTCCTGGCCGATCCGGAGATCCTGCTCCTCGACGAGCCCACGCGCAGCCTCGATCCGATCGGCGCGCAGTCGATCCGGGAGCTGATCGCGGGCGAGCTCCACGAACAGCGCCGGCGCACGCTCGTCGTCGCGACCAACAGCCTGGCCGACATCCTGCAGCTGTGCGACCGGCTCAACGTGCTCTCCGACGGCCGCATCGTCGGCACGAAGGAGACGCGCGGCACCGACGAGCCCGCGCTCGTCGACTACTACCGCGACTGCGTGGAGAGCACGCGATGATCCTGCTCGCACTCCGCAAGCTGTGGGCCTTCATCAAGCGCGACTTCCTGATCGAGTCGAGCTACAAGCTGGGCTTCGCGCTGGACCTCATCGGTTCCGTCTTTCCCGTCCTGACCTTCTTCTTCGTCGGGAAGCTGATTCGCGTGGAGGACAGCCCGTCGCTCGCTCGGTACGGCGGAGACTACTTCTCCTTCGCGCTGGTCGGTATCGCCTTCACGCAGTACTCGATGGCCGCGCTGCACACCTTCGCGGGCACCGTGCGGCGCGCGCAGACCGCCGGCGTCCTGGAGGCCATGCTCAGCACCCAGACGAGCCCCCAGGCAGTCATTCTCTACACGTCGGGCTACAGCTTCCTGATGGCGACCGTCCACATCGTCTTCGTGTTCGCCCTGGGCGGACTCGTGCTCGACGTGAACTTCGCTCAGGCCAACGTCCCGGCCGCCCTGCTCACGCTCGCCCTTGCGATCGCCGCGATCAGCGCCCTGGGAATCCTCTCTGCCACGGCGATCGTCGTGCTGAAGAAGGGCGACCCGATCGAGGTGCTCATCGGTTCGGTGAGCTCCTTGCTCGGAGGGGCATTCTTTCCGATCACCGTGATGCCCGATTGGATGCAGCTCGCCGCTCTCGCCCTGCCGATCACGCACGCGCTCGAAGCCATGCGCCTCGCACTCTTCTCGGGAGCGACCGTGCTGGAGCTTTGGAGGGAGCTCGCCTGCCTCGGCGGGATGGCGCTCGTCCTCCTTCCGGTGAGCCTCTTGGCCTTCGGCCGCGCGGTCGAGAAAGGCCGCTACGACGGCAGCCTGATGCACTACTGAGCCCACCGCTGGACCCACGACTGAGCAGCTTCAGCTCGGGAGCAACTCCGCGATCGACGCGGCCCCGTCGCCAGGACCGGCCCGCAGACGAGCGAGCCGCTCGTCCAGCCACGATTCCGCTGACACGTCCGGGTAGCGCGCTGCCACCAAGGCTTCGATCCGCCCGCGCGTGTGCGCCACGATCAGAACGCTGAGCAGGAAGCGCAGCTCGGGATCGTCGGTCGCATCGCGTGCCCGCACGAGCCTGCTCGTACGACGCTCGTGGCGAATGGTCGCGACGAGCTGCCGGACGAGCGCGTCGTCTCCGGCGAAGGCGCGCCTCAAGATGGCGTTGAGGTCGCTCGCGCGGCCCCGAAACGAGGAGCTCGTCGCCAGCACGAGCTCGACGGCCTCGTCCGCTTCGACGCGTCCGAGCAGATCCTCCAGACTCCCGTCGAAACCCGCGTGCTCGATCCGCGCGAGAAAGCCGAGGACCTGCACGCGACGGACCTGCTGCTCGCGCAGGTGCGGCGGAACGTTGGGCGCCAACGCCAGACCTGGAGGCAAGTAGTAGAACTGCGGCACCGACCACGGCACCGGCGCGCGCACGATGAGCGAGACGGTGGGCTGGTCCAGATGGAGCAAGGAGTGGATGAGCTCCTCGCCGGGCTCGATCCGGCGGACGTCGCCCGGCGCGAGCAGCTCGGCCTCGGCCAGCTCCAGCGCGCCGATCCGCAGGCGATCCCCGCGGTCCTCCGAGCGCCGAAAGGTGTAGTGAGCGTGGAGGCTCGAACCCGCGAGGACGCTGAACACCCCGGTGAACGCATGCTCGTGGATCGCCGTCGAGCCCGACAGCCAGTAGATGACCTCGATCGTGAACCTGTCGCTCTTGTAGACCGTCACCGGAGGATGACCGAACGCTGCCGGCAGGTCCGTTTGCGGCGGCAGAATCGATGCGCTCAGAACCCACTGCGCGGCGTCGAAGGCGCCCAGGGGCTCGCGATCGGTCTCGGCGAGGCCGAGCTCGGCAACCTCCGCGAAGGCCGCGATCTCGTAGCGCCGCTCGCGCCAGCGTCGATCGATCCTATCCGCCAATCGTTGGATGCTCTCCATCACGACTTCGGCCGCAAGCGCGGTCGCTTGATGCCCATTTTATCACATGGCAGCATAAGCGTTCGAAGCAACTGTCGGGACCGCCAGGCCCCGCGATCGTCGATCCGGCCAGCTAGGAGATTGCAATTTGAGTTCCGCCGCCCGCTTCGACGAGCTGCCCTGTTCACGACCCGACGCTCGAGAGCTACGGGAGGAGTCGCAGGCCTTGCTCGCCGCTTTCGAGTCAGCGGCGAATGCACACGCTCGGGCCGACGTCGTCCGGCGCTGGGACCGGTCGCAGATCCGCTACGAGTCCCAGCGTGCCCTGGCACGCATCCGCCACTGCCTGGACACTCGGAGCGAGGAACGCCGCGCCGACGAGGACGCCTTCCAGGAGCTCGACACCGAAGTGTCCGAGCTCAACCAACGGTTCGTGACCCGGCTGCTCTCGTCCCCGGGGCGCGCGGAGCTCGAGACGGAGCTCGGCCCCCAAGCCTTCGCGATCTGGGATCAGTGGCTCACGACCTTCGACCCCGCCATCCGGAGCGAGCTGCAGGCCGAATCGAAGCTGCGCGGCCGGTACGAGGAGCTCCTCGCGGACACGCGCATCGAGGCGCGCGGGGAGGAGCACTCGCTCTCCTCGATCCGGCGGCTCATCGGCCATCGCATGCGCGATCTCCGGCTCGACGCGCGCCGCGCCATGGACGCCGCTCTCGAGGCCCAGCGCGAAGAGCTGGACACGCTCTTCGAGGAGCTGCTCGCACTGCGCCACGGCATGGCGACGCGACTGGGTTTCGACAGTTTCACGCCACTCGCCTACCGGCGGTTGCGACGCACCGACTACGGGCCGGACGAGGTGGCCAAGTTCCGCGCGGAGGTGCGGGAGGTCGTCGTGCCGCTCGCCCACCGGCTGCACAGCCAGCGTGCCGCGTCCCTCGGTCTGTTCGACTACGGGTTCCACGACGAGGCCGTGCGCGACGATGCGCGGGGCGCCCCCAAGCCCTGCGTCGACGCCGAGTCGATGCTGACGGTCACGAAGGACGTACTCGGGGACTTCAGCCCCGCGTTCGCCGAGTTCTTCGAGATGATGGCAGCCCGCGGTCTCATCGACCTGACGAGCCGACCGGGCAAGATCACGGGCGGCTTGCTCGAAGCGCTCCCCGAACACGGCGTGCCCTTCATCCTGGCGAACTTCAACGGCACCCAGGTCGACGTCAGCGTCCTGCTGCACGAGTCGGGACACGCCTTCCAGTTCTGGAGCGCACGCGACCAGCCCCTCAGGGACTACTTCTGGCCCTCCAACGAGGCGTGCGAGATTCCCTCGACGGGTCTCGAGCTGCTCGCCCTGCCCTACATGGAGCGCTTCTTCGGCGCGGACGCCGACCGGTTCCGCACCGGTTACCTCGAGGGCACGGTCGTGGCCATGACGTGGGACCTGGCCGTGGACGAGTTCCAGCACCGCGTCTACGCGGAGCCGAGCCTCGGACCGGCCGAGTGGGGCCGGCTGTACCGCGACATCGAGAGCGCGTGGCAGCCGTGGCGACGCTACTCCGCGATGCCGTACTTCGAGAGCGGCAGGGCCTGGCAGCTCTACTCGCAGGTGTACCGCGAGCCGTTCTATGGGATCGACTACTCGCTGGCACTCATCTGCGCACTGCAGCTCTGGTGCCGCGCCCAGCGCGATCGGGACGCCGCGCTCGAACAGTACCAGCGGTTGTGCGAGCTCGGCGGCTCGCTTCCCTTCACGGGCCTGCTCTCCGAGGTCGGGCTCGACAGCCCGTTCGAGAGCGGCACGGTGGCCAGGGTGATCGGGGAGGTCGAGCGGTTCCTCGCGCTCGACTGACGCGTGCGATGCGTCACGTGCCGTGGCGCCTCCACCACCCGTTGACGCACAGTCGCTTGCCGGTCGCGGCGGCGGCGACCGAGCGGACGCAGTGCTGCGAGTCCTGGGAGACGTTGAAGAGGCTGAGCGTATTGAACGACGGCCGCAGCTCGTGCCCCGTCGGTGCCCAGAACAGTCCTCCTCCCCACTCGCGCGGCCAGTCCTTCGTCAGGTGCCAGACGAACGCGACCTGTCGCTCGCCGTCGCGATCGTTGTGCGCCGTCGAGTGGTCGCCCGGCCTGTAGTGGCTTGCGGACAGCGCGACCTCGCCATCGCAATCGCGGCCCGAGAGGGCGCTCGCCCAGCGGCGCGTCGCGGGGCTGCCGAAGACGAGGAACGCCGTCAGGAGCGACGGCGGATAGTGACTGAGCTCGTAGACGTTGTGGTGGCGGTACGAGAACGGGGTCGGCCCCGGGTAGGTCCCCTCGTGCAGCTTCCACGCCGTGCAGCGATCGAGATCCTCCCAGACGGCTTGCGCGAAGTCCGCGCGCAGAGCGTCATGAATCGTCACGAGCTCGCCGGCCTCCAGCGCGGCCCTGACGTCGGCCAACCGGCGCGAGTCGTCACGAATGCCGGGGTCGAGGTACGTGGTCAGGCTCGAGTGCTCGGACTCCTCGGAGCCGATCCACGTGGCCCACGCACCCGGCACGCGCTCGGTTCCGATGGCGCGAGGCGAACCGACGATCCGTTGCCAGCAGAGCGGAAGCCCGCCCGCGAACATCCTTTCCGCCACGCTCCGTGCAAAGCGCTCCAGCACCTCGCGTCGGCCGCGGTAGACGAGCGTGCACATCGCACGAGCCAGGCTCGCGCGTTGCGCCTCGTCGAGCGCCAGGCCCGCTCCGTGTGGCCCACCGCTGGAGCAATCGAACGCTCTCCGGGTCGGCGGCAGTGCGAGCGGACCGGCGCGCAACCGCTCGCCGAGCGCCACGACCGGCAACAGGGGAACGTCCGCACGCGCTGCCTCGTCACGCAGCGATGAGAGCGCGGACCACGGGGCCCCCTCGAGAGCGGCAACCAGGAAGTCGACGCCCGCCAGGGGACTCGGCCCGCAGGCGCGGTCGGGCGGCGGCGCAGGGGGCAGCTCCCGGTTGGAGAAGATCAGGTGTCGCTCGCGCGCGGCACGGCACTCCGCTTCCGAAGAGACCCCGAGCCACGGTCCGTTCAACCGGCGAACCGTCGCCCAGCGCCGCAGCTCGCCTGCGACGGCGTCCGCCATCGCCCCATGGCCGACGACCAGCACACTCGCGGCTCGCATCCGCGCGGGAGCGATCGGCACCTCGCCCGAGGCCCGCTCGAGCGCGCGCTCGTTCGTACGCTCGAGAACGCCGGCCTTCAGCAAGGCTCTCGCGAGGGCTCGCGTCCGGCGCGGCGCGGACTGGGTCAGCCAACCCGCCCCACCGCCGTCCTGGGCGGCGCGCAAGACGGCGCGTAGGTCGGCGGTCGCACCGAGCGCGCACGCGTACCGTCCGCGCTCGTGATGGAGCACGAGGCGACCGCCGATCCGGAACACGTCGAGCTGCGGGTTCACGCGGATCGCCCCGCGCTCGAAGGGATCAGCGCTCGAGGACATTGGTGATGCAGCGCAAGGAGCCACCGTGCCAACACAGGCGCGTGAACGGGCCGCGGACCGCGACCGGCTCGAAGCCCGCGGCCGCGAAGGCCTCCGCCGCGACGGCGTTCAGCCTGCTCGGTCCGGCATCTTCCGCCTGCTCGTCGACGTAGGAGGGAAAGTACACGCGCTGCGACGACGGCGTCACCTCGACCAGGCTGTTGTTGTAGGTCAGGAACGCGCCGTGCCCCGAGCCGTCGTGCGCGATCGAGAGATCGAGGGGCAGCCGCCGGACTTCGAACCGCGGACCGGGGCCCGCGTAGGCCGCCAGCCATCCGGCCACGGCATCGAAGGGGCCCGAGACTTGCGGCCCTGGCGCGGGCTCTCCGAGGACGCGCTTCGCGAGCCGCACGTCGCCGACGAAGACGAGCTCGCGCCCCTGCGCAGTCGTTCCACCCAGGGTGAGGTACGCGTCGATGTGGAAGATCGGCTGCCTCTTGCCCTGGAAGGCGGCGACAGGAAACTCGATCGGGCCGTCGGATCCGATCGCCAGGACGTGCGGCACGCCCAGCTCCGCCTGGAGACGCTCCACGAGGGCTGCCCGCGTCGCGCGACCATGGGCAGAGTGACTCGAGAGAACGTCGCGACCCACGAGGGCGAAGCCCGCGCCCGCCAGGACGTTGCCGCCCTCTAGCGCGAACTCGGACCTGCGCAGGCGCATGCCCAGGGCGGCCGCGACGCACTCGGCGACGAGGTGATCCCCCGCACGCTCGATGCTGCGCGGAACCAGGAGGGTCGAGACGCCGCTCGCATCGGACAGGACGCAGGCGACGTCCCGCGCCCAGATCGATGGCGTCGGTTGGCCGTCGGTCGTGACCAGAGTCAGCGACTCGGGACCCAGGCCCTCCCGTGCCGCCGCGGCACGCAGCGCGGCATGGAGCCGGCCCGGCGCGAGGACGACGTACGCGACATCGGTGTCGAGGGCTCGGAAGAGCCCCCGATACGCCCTGAGGAGCGCCCGAAACTCGCCGCCGGAGTCGTGCGGGCAGGTGAGCAAAATGCGCCGGATGCGGCCGTGCACCGCCGAAACGATGCACTCCCGTGGCCCCCGTGGACCTCGCCAGTCCAGGTGCCGCGACCCTGACGTTCGAGCGTACCCCGCGTTCATTCTGAGGCGGCGACCTCGATCATGCCGCGCTTCACCAGACCCCTCACGACGCGCTGCACCTTCCGCCGCTCGGACACGTCCCGCGCGCACGAGGCGGTCACCGCATCGAGGGTGCCCGGCTGGCCCTCGAGGCGCTTGAGGATCGCCGCAGCGTCCTGCTTGCAGGAGTAGACGGCGAAGCACTCGCGGGCGTCGAAGACGACGTTGGTCGGCGATGCCGCGAGCCCCGCGCGGTTCGCGAACTCCTCTCGGTTCTCCTTGAGCGTGCGCCCCGTGCCCAGCTTGCCGTAGGCCTCACTCATCGTGGTCTGGACGCTCTTGTGGAGCTGCCGGAGATCGAAGCTCAGCTCGCGAACCCCGATGTTGGAGGGGAGCTTCAAGAGGGTCTCCCCCTCGAGCCCGTTCCCGCCCGGCGCGCCATGGGCGTGGCCGTTGCGACCGTTCTCGACGGGCTGCGGCTCCCCGGGCCGGTTCCCGTTCCGGGTTCGCTGCTGGGTTCGCTGCTGGGTTCGGGCGCGTTTCTGAGCGTCCAGGAAGTTCGGGTCGTGCTCGTATTGGATCGCCGCGAACATGAGGCCCCGGTGGAAGTC
This sequence comes from bacterium, assembly GCA_024226735.1. Classification (GTDB taxonomy): domain Bacteria; phylum Planctomycetota; class UBA1135; order UBA1135; genus JAAELL01. Next base: position 17,645 of record JAAELL010000099.1, read on the forward strand.
GAACAGACCGGACTCGGGGTAAGCACTGAAGTCGTTGAACTCGAGCTGGATCGCGCGGGCCAGCGCGATGGCCCGCTGGGGCGAGATCGCGGGCGGGGCGACCGAGTACATGTAGCTGCGCGCCAAGTCGCGCTCGGGGTGGCGGTAGATCTCGACGCCGTACTTCTCGGCCAGAGTGTCGACCTCCGAGTACTTGTTGAGGTTGAAGGGCGAGACAGCGAGCGTGAAGACGTTGCCTCGGTTGCGACGCGCGAACTCCCACGTCTCGAGCGCCTCGTCCTCGGTCTCCCCGGGGAAGCCGAGCATCAGGAAGACGTGCGGGGCGATGCCGACGCGGACGGTGTCCTCGATGACCGACTCGACGATCGGCATCGGGCAGCCCTTCTTCATCAGCTTGTTGAGCACGCGCTTGTTGATGCTCTCGACGCCGTACTGAATGCGCCTGAGCCCCGACTGGCTCAGCCGACCGAGCAGATCGCTCGTCATGGGTCGCTCGATCTTCGCCTCGCAGCCCCAGACGATCTCGACATCCTGCTCGATCAGAGCATCCGCAATCTCGCTCAAGAAGACCGGCGGAATGCCGTTGCCCGCTACGTAGAAGTGGTCCCCGCCGTAGCGCGCCTTCAGCGCCTTGATGTCCTCGACGATCTTCTTCGGCGTGCGGCAACGAACGGACCCGACGCCTTGGATGCCGTAGCTCAACGTGCAGAACGAGCAGCGCCCCCAGTGACATCCGCGTGCGGCGGTGACGCACAGCGATCGCTCGGAAGTCAGGTACTTCTCCCAGACGAGACCATCGAAGTCCGGCGTCGGAAGGGCATCGACGTCCTCCATCGACGCGTGCACGCTGACCTGAACCTCGCCGTCCTCGAGGTAACTGCAGTTGGGAACGTCCGCGAGCGGATCGCCGTCGCGCAAGACCCGGTGCAACGTTCGAAAGGGCGTCTCCCCCTCGAAGTAGATGAAGGAGTCCACCAGGTCGTACCAGCGCGCCTGCCCCTGAAAGACCTCGCGCCCGATCGAGATGATGTCGCCCCCGACGGTGATGTGGGCGTCGGGACACGCCTCGCGCACGTAGCGCGCGAGCGTAAAGCCGGGCAACAGCTGCTGCACCGCGGTGATCGACAGGCCGACGATGTCGGGGGCCTCCGCCCGCAGCTCGGACAGGAAGTGCGCCTCCACGTACTCTTCCCAAGGGCCGGGTCGAGGGGTCGTCGCCGCCGCGAAGACGTCGTCCGAAGACGCGAGCTCCATCCCGGGCCGATCGAGTGTCCGCTTGATGGCGCGAATCGCGGTCTCGACGTTTCGGTGCGCACGCCCGAACGTCGTTCGATCCTCCATGCTGTCCTTCGTGCGCAGGATCGCCACGCACTCCTCGACCTCCTCGATGAGGAACGGCAGGAAGTGGACCTCCTTCGCCAGGGTCTCGTAGTTCTGCTGCTGAGGCGCTCCGAGGAACGGCCTGCGCTCGAGGTCGGCGAACTCACGCCGTCGCATGTCGAGGAGTTGCGTGAGACCGGCGCGCGTGAGCATGTGGTCGTAGAAATCGATGTTGAGGTCTTTCTGAATCACCTCGATCCCATCGGGCCGCAACACGCTCGTCAGGCAGGGAAGGCTGTAGTAGGGCTCTTCCTTGTTCCAGTCGGGCGGGAAGAGGATCATGGTCTTCTGCGGACGCTTCATCGATCAACCCCTGTTCCTCGCGCCGTTTCCTCGCGGTGACGACGTGTTGCGATTCGGTCGCGGGCCGGTCGATTCGTGGACGCTGGCGTCGGCCAATTCGACTGGATCCAGTCCTGGACGATGGCGAGCACCTGATCCTTGGCGCGCACGGAGTACAGTCCCTTGTCCGCGCCGGTGACGGAGCGGAACTGCTTTGGAGCGGGACAACGCGACAGCTCGCTCTCGAAGTGGCTCCGGCTCCGCCGCGACAGCACGTCGCTGGCGTGGACGAGCAGTATGGGCGCGGAGACCTTCTCGAGCGCGAGGCCACCGACGTACAGGTCCGTGGAGCTCGCTTCGGACTCGGGGCTCCCATGGCCCACGAGCCCCAGCCAGTTGCGCAGGTGGAATCCGCGGTCGAACGCGCGGCCCGCGGCGGCGGCGAATCGCGACGCTCCGTAGTACGGGGCGAGTCGCTCCGCGAACAACCGCACCCGATCCGCCCTTGAAGGCCGAAGCGCGTTGTTCAAGAGGGAGATCAGGACGAGCCCGTCGACCTTGGGGCTCACCGCCGCGGCGAGGAACCCGACGTCCGCGCCCGAACACAGCCCCAGCAGGACGATGCGGTGCGGCCTCTTGCGCGAACGCACGTAACGAATGCCAGCCACGGCGTCTTCGACCGCGTGTCGGACGCTCGCCTCGCGCGGATCTCCTTCGCTGTCGCCGCGCCCGGAGAAGTCGATGCGCAATGCGGCGACGCCGGCGCGCGCGAGCGCGCGCGCGTACTCCACGAACATGCGGTGCGGCCCCGTGCGGCAACCGCTCCAGCCGTGCAGGAAGACCACGAGCACGGGCGGTCGCGCCTCCGCGCCGTCGTGCCCGTGGTACACGCCACGCAGGAGGCCGTTCCTGGACGGAATCTCGACCAGCTCCTCGCGCGGGCGCCGAGCTCCGTTGCGGCTGGGAACCGGCACGAGGAGGTCGTGCTCGCTCGCACCCGCCGAACCGGCTTGGCGCTCGGTCGCCGCAAGCCCTTCGATCCACTCCGTCGTGGCGGACACGACGGGTTCAGCGATCGGAACGCGCAGCGAGCGCCAGAACGGCGCGGCGTCGATGCACCGGAAGTCCGCGTGGGCGGATTGCGCGAAGCGCCGCAGCCCGCGACTCGCACGCTTGCCGCCGATCTGCGCGACGAGCGTCGGTGCCTTCCGCCCGAGACCGCTCACGTCGACTCGCATCGCCCGCGCCTCGTTCAGGAGCTGGTCGGGCATCGGATACCCACCCGCGTCGACGATGCCGTGCGCACGGGCAGAGATCATCTCGCGCAGGTGCAATGCGACGGAGCGGACGGGCTCCAGCAGCACGAGGAATCTGCAGTCGCCGCCGTCCGCCGAGGCGCGCACGGCCTGGGCCGCGAGGGTCGCCCCCAGTCGCAGACCGATGAGCCCGAACCCTCCCGCCCCGTAGCGTCGCCGAACGAACCCGAAGAGTTCGACGAGGTCCGTGGACGTCCGCTCGAGCGACAGCCCGCGCGTTTCCCCCGGACTCTCGCCCGTGCCGAAGTAGTCGACCCTCAGAACCGGAGATCCCCGCGACGCCAAGCTCGCGGCGATCTGGTGCAGCACCCGCGCCGAGCACTTGCGCTCCTCGAAGAAGGGCGGGCAGACGAGGATCGGCCGCAGCCCGCCGCTTCCCCCGGCCGGGCGGTACTCGAGCGCGCGCAACTCGCCCTCTGAAACGGGGACATCGAGCGCTTGGAGCGTGTACTCCATCAGCGGCTCCCACCCCATTCGCCCACCGACGACGGACGCTCCTGTTGACGCACGGCGAGCTCCGACCGACGTGCGCGGCGCAGGAACGGGCTGATGATCACGACCGGCGCCATCAGGAGGATTCGGGTGGGCACGAGCACGACGGCGACGGGCCAAGCCGCGGCGGTCTTCAGCCAGCGCACCCAGCGCGACGAGCTGTCCCTGCCGAGGATCGACGTGAGCGACCGGTGGCACCGATCTCGCACGAGCCCGATCGGGTAGTGAACGAACGCGACGTAGCGTCCGACGCGACTCCACGCGCTGGACTCGAGGCTCGTCTCGGCCGACCCGTTCGCCAGGCGCACGACTCTGCCGTAGACCTGTGTCGCGCGCAGAACGCCGTCGAACGCGATGCAGTGGTCACCACAGGTCAGAAAGCCCGTCTCCGTGTCGATCGGCCGGCGCCGAATGACGCGATGCACCGCGACGATCTCCTCGCCCTGGTGCGTGCCCTTGTAGAGGACGATGTCCCCCGCGCGGTGGATCGGCGCCGACTCGCGAACCAGGACGCAGTCGCCGTCGCGCAAGAGCGGCCACATGCTCGACCCCGTGATCCGAAACCAACGTTCTTTGGGTGGGCGACCGTCTCTCATCGATCTTCACTCCAGCTCGGTCAGCCCTTTGCTCAACACCCACTCGACGTTCCTCTTCAACAACCGGCGCTCCGAGAGGCTCGAAGCCCCCAGTCGCTCGGTGAGCTCCGGCAGCACCTGGCGGGTCGAGACGCCGGACCGGGCGAGCTGGAGGAGAGAGCGCGTCAACTGCTGCCTGTACCCGCGCGCCTTCCAGGCCCGAGGGGACGCCGCTTCCACGGCAGCCGGGCTCGGGCACGGCTCAGGCTCGGAATCGAGCCGAGCCCCGAACCGCAGCTCGAGGCCGTCCAAGCTCAGGTGGGTCACGACCTCGCGCAGCCGAGCGGCGCGGACCGGGCTAGCGAAGGGAAGAAAGAGCCCCCGCTGGCCACCCTCTTGCGCTTCGACACCGTGCCAATCGTCGGGCGCGAGCTCGCCCTGCCCGAGGAGCATCACCCCGTGGCACGTCGCGTCCCGCAGCACCTCGAACCGACACTCCTGGTCGTAGCGCGGCAGCTCGAGGGAGCGAGCGATGCGGTACGTCCCCACGGGCACGGCCGACGACACGATCTCGCTGGACCGCACGGTCACCGCCACCGGGCGCCTGCGGCTCATCTCGTTCAGCGCCTCCACCTCGAGACCGTAGCTGTACTCATGCCAAGGGCACGCGCGAGCGTAGGGTTCCGGAGCCTCCACGAGCACAGCGCGCAGCGCCACGCGTGCCGGCAGCACGCGCCGCACGTCGCGAAACCACGCACGATCGCGGAGCGGAAGCCACTCCCTCCACAGACTCGGCGCCAGGAGCGCGGACGGGAAGATCTTCGTGACCACGACGTCAACGCGGTCCGGATTCAGGTCCTGCAGCGAGCGCACGACCTGCACCTGCCCGCGCAGCTCGCTCGCCCCGACCGCGGTCTCGAGGTGCGCCGCGAGCTCGGTCGTCTCCACGGCAAAGACCTTCGCTCCCGACGCACGAGCGATTCTCTGCGTGTGGAGCCCGAGCCCCGCATCCAGCTCGACCACGACGTCGCCGCGTCGGATGACGCGGTCCAGCGCGCACTCGAGCTGCCCGAACGCGGGCTGCTCGTGCAGGCTGAGCACCTCTTGGATCGCGGCGGTCGTGAACATCGCGTGATCACTCGGCCTGGGTCGTCGTGAGCATCGGCTCCTTGCGCTCGCCAGGCCGCCCCTTGCGCATGCCGAGCCTGCGGTTGACCATCCAGCCGCGCCACCCGGGAACCCGCGGCCTGCGCGTCGAGGAAGGCCGCAGGTAGGCGAATGCGTTGCGCGCGTCGTAGCGCAGGATCATCCCCCAGAAGCGCAGGTGGTGCCGCAAGCGGTTCCGCAGGCCCGTGGGGAGGGGCTCGTCGTAGAACGACCGATAGCCCATGCGCAGGTTGCAGATCGCGTGGGCCTTCTTGACCAAACGCCCGGGGTACTGCTGTGTCTCGAAGAGCGGCATCGTCGAGAGCGAGTTGACGATGTTGTCACCGATGGGCTCACGCAGGATGACGGCGTTGTCCTTGACCCACTGGTACAGCGGTGTTCCGTAGTAGGGATTCGCCATCCAGAACGCGGCGTAGTCCATCCCCATCTCCTTGACGTAGCGGATCGAGCGCATGTCGCGCTCGAACGTCGACTCCGGCAGGCCGATGACGAAGTAGCCGCCGACGCGCATCCCCTCGCTCTTGGCCAGCTGAACGGCCTTGTCGATCTTGCTCAGCCTCTCGCCCTTGGAGATGTTCGCGAAGACGTCCTCGTCGACGCTCTCGATGCCGTAGATGACCCACCTGCAGCCCGACTGTTTCATGAGCTGCAGCAGCTCCGCATCCACTCGGTCGGCACGGAGGCCCTCCATGACCGACCACTCCATGTTGTTCTTCTTCTTGATCAGCAAGCGACAGAACGTCTTGACGCGCTCCATGTTCAGCGAGAACATCTCGTCCGCGACGAAGAAGCGCTTGATCCCGTAGCGCCGGCGCGCCTCGAGCAGCTCCTCGACGAGGTGTTCGGGACGTCGCTGCCGCCACGAGCGACCGGAGATCGTGCCGACCGTGCAGAAGTTGCAGTCATAGGGGCAGTCGCGACTCGTGATCAACGGGTACTCGTAGATCTCGCTGACTCCGGCGAGCTCGTAGCGCGGGAAGTCGAGGTCGTCGAGGTCGGGAACGTTTACGGCTGGCTCGACGACGACTTCGCCCGCGGGTTCGGAGGCTCTGCGATGGATGAGCCCCGCGATGCCCTCGTGGCTGCGCCCCTCGCGCAGCGCGTGCACGAGCTCCAGCATCGGCTGCTCGCCTTCACCGTGGATCGCGAAGTCGACGCCGGCCGAGTCCAGAATCTCGCCCTTGATCAAGGTGACGTGCAGGCCGCCCAGAACGGTGACGTGGCCGAGGCCTTTGGCGAACTTGGCCAGCTCGAGGGCCTCGAGCACGTTGCGCGACTCGCACGCGATGCCGACGACCAGAGCGTCGCTCTCGCGCAGCGCCGCGTAGGGGTCCTCACCCGTGAAGTTGGTGTCGACGATGCGGACGTCGATGCCGTAGCGCGCGAGATGGGCGCCGACGTACCCGAGCCCGACGTTCGGGTACGAGCGGCTGCGGTACACCAGCGGGCTGACCAAGAGCACTCGGTTCGCATTCATGAACACACCTCTTCCGGCCTCCGGAAGATTCATCTCACCGACCTCCGAAGCATCGCCGACACTCTGCGGTGAGCTGCGTAGGCGGACGCGTAGTGGTCCGGGTCCCGTTCCAAGAGGAACGACATCAGCTCTTCGAAGCTCGCGCCTTCCCCGAACCGCCGCAGCAGCTCGAGCTCCTCCTCGCCCGCTCGAGTGAGCCGCAGCCGGCGCTCGCCCGGAAGCTGCGTCCGCGCCGGATTGCCGCACCGCCAACGCTCCCCTTCGGCGGGCGTGACGGCGGACCAGGACCAAACGGTGTTGGCCTCGAGCTGCAGGCCTCGCAGGGAGAACACCACCTCGGAGCCGGGCGCCAAACTGCGCGCCTCCGGCAGCGGGAAGAGGACCTGGCGCCAGTGCGTGGCCGGCTCCCAGGGCGCCGTGCTGAGCACGATTCCGTCACCGAGGTCGGCCTCGAACCAACCGGCGATACCCGCGACGCTTGCAGCGTCCCCCGCGGCGTCCGCGGCGATGCGGAGCACGGCCTTGCCGGCGACGCGATGTCCGGGTTGGGCGCGCGCGAGGTCCAGCTCACTGAGCAGGACCGGCTCTCCGAGAAGGTCGGAGGGTGCCACGTCCACGGCCCAACACGTCTCGCGCATCGCGTTCCGCGCGGAGCCGGCGAGCGGCCCACGCGTCTCGGGAAGGGCGGGTGCGTCCGTGCGCGTGGGTGCGACGAACAGCCGTACCTTCTCGGGCATCAGCCTCCCGCCCGGCTTCAAGAACCGCCTGCGGGCGTCGAGGAAGTAGCACAGCATCGCCTCCTCGACGGCGAAGTTGCCGAGGATCTCCGCCAGCAGGACGTCGACACGCTGGTCGAGCTCCACCTCGAGCGAGTCCTTTCCGATCCACACCAGGCGGTCCGCAAATCCGTTCTCCGCGTAGAGCCCGCGCACGAGCGGCTCGAAGGGGCCGCGGTCGATCGCAACAACCTGTCTCGCTCCAGCGCGGCAGGCGAAGAGGCCGAGGATGCCGCTGCCGGCGCCGAGGTCCACGACCGAATCGCCGGGGCGCACGACCCCCTCGATCGCACGCTGGAAGCAAGTGGTGCGCGCCCGATCAGCGAGGAGCCGGCGGTGCATCGAGAACATCGTGAGCGAGTCCTCGAACGCGTCGTCGACGCTCTTGCGCGGTGGCGCTCCTCCCGCCTGCTCCCAGGAGTCGGTCGGGTTTGGAACGTACCCGCTCTGGGCACGAGGCCCATTCGCCCACGCCTGAAAGTCCACGCTCTGGTTCATCGACGACGACGCTAGAAAGCCTGTCGCGGTCCTCGGTCGCGAGCCGCGACGTCCTCACTCAACGAGTCGAGGTCGTCGTCGATCAGCTCCAGGCTGTCGTCGAGGACGTCGAGCACCTTCCTCTCCATGTCCCCATGCTCCGTGCGCAGGGTCGCGTTCCCCTCCTTCACTACGAGGACTACGACGCCGCTCTTCGCGCAACGATAGAATTCACCTGTCTTAGGCATTTCGTTCTCCGGTTTCTCGTGTAACCACGTGGACTTCGGGCCTCTCGGCACGCAGCCGCACGAACCCTTCTCGATGGAAGCGGCGGAAGATCCGCCGCGCTGCGCCGTCGGTGTACGATTGCTGCCGACGGATGATCTCGTTCATCGTGGCGGTCCCGTCGACCTGCTCGACGAGTCCCGTCATACGTGCGGACAGGCGGCAACACCTCTGCCGCTCGCCATCGTACAAAACCGTGGTCGGCCGGTGCGCGTACGCTCCATCGCTGAAGCGCTCGTCCTCGCCCTTGCCGCCCGCGATCATATCGAACAGGTCGTAGCTGAGCCTCAAGAGCAACGTCTTCGGCCCGAGCTCGACCTGCGCGTCGTGCGCCGCGGGCACGGCGCCCGCCGGCTCCGGCGCGCTCGTCGCGCGCGTGACGCGGTTGAACTCCCCCGGCCCCAACCGCGCGAGATGCAGCAGTCCATGGGCGCCGATCAGGAGCGACGCATTGCTCGTCACGGGGTACGCCCGCGCGACCTTCTCGCGCGCCGCCGAGAAGAACTCGGCAGCCTCGTCCGAGCTCATCCCGCTCTCCGCGGTGTACGGCAGGTAGCGGGACACGTTGCCCGGCTCGGAGACCTGGATCTCTTGGACTCCGTACTTCTCGGGGTCGCGCTCGACGGCCGAGCCAGGGTTCAGTCGGAAGTGTCCGAAGCCGACCGTGCTGATCGAGTCGTTCTCCGCCAGGACCAAGTCCAGGGTTTGCCGCGCCTCCTCGGGAGTCTCGGTTGGAAAGCCGAAGAAGAACTGCGTGTTGACCCCGATATTGGCGGCGCGGAAGGAACGCAGGATCCGGGTGAGATGCCGTTCGTCGGTCCCCTTCTCCATGTGGTCCATCACGCGCTGGACGGAGGACTCGAGGCCCGCGGACACGAAGCGACACCCGCTGTCGTACGCCTGGGCGCAAAACGCGTCGTCGATCTTCGTCTCGAGGCGCAGGTCGCCCATCCAGTGGATGCGCGTGTCGGACTCGCGCAGCGCCTCGCCCAGCTTGCGCACGAACGAGAGCGAGAGCACGTCGACGGAGAACATGAACGTGTCCGTCCCGTGTGCCTGCATCAGATGCTGGATGTCGCCCAGCGTCTTCTCGATCGAGCGCTCCCGGTACGCCATCAGCGTCTCGGGCGAGATGCCGTACGAGCAGAACGCGCACTTGCCCCAGTAGCACCCGCGCGTCACGTCCAGCATCAGCACGGGCTTGGGGGACAGGTAATCCCCCAGCGGCATGTCGCCGAACTGCGGGGTTGGATGCTGGTTCAGGTCCTCGATGCGCAGGTCGGTCTTCTTGCTGCACCCGGTTCCGGGCTCGCGGAAGATCAAGTTGGGCACGTCCGACAGGTCTTCCCGCCCCTCCTCCAGGGCGCGCATCAGCTCGTACAGCGCCGTCTCCCCTTCCGAGTAGACGACGTAGTCGACGAACGGGAACCAGTCCTCGAGCTGCAGGAGGTCGCGGGCAATCCCGCCGATCACGCCTCCACCGAGCGCCACCCGCACGCCGGGCAGGCGCTCCTTCACGAGCTTGGCGAGCGTGAGCCCGGGGATGATCTGCGTCGCGTACGTGATCGAGATCCCGAGCATGTCGACGCCCGACTTCTCGAGCCAGGGCAAACCCACGGCGTCGAAGAACTCGACGAACGGATTGTGGTCGAGGTCCTCGACGCCCGCCATCAGCTCCCGGAACGTCTCCGTCCCGTTCGGAAGCGCCAGGTCGAACAGCGACCACGAGCACGGGTAGAACTCCGTGGAGATGATGCGCAGCGCATCGTTCAGCACCGCGATCGCAGTTGAGTAGCGATCGAAGTCGTAGAACAGCTCCTTCGAACGCAGGGTCTCCAGCGCCCCGGCGACGTGAGCGGCCGTGTGCTCGACGATCGCGTGGCTCGCCACGATCGCGCGGTACTCGCGCGCTTCTTCCTTCGACAGCACCGGCTGCATGTCGAGCTCGGTCAGTCGCGCACGGATCCGCCGGCACGCGGTCTCGATCCGACCCGCACGCAGAAAGTAGACGTACGCGTCGATGTTCAAGTCGCGCGCCAGCGTGTCTTCGAAACCCTTGGAGCGAACGTAGGACACGAGCTTCGGAACGCTGAGGTAGACCTGGGTCGGGTCACCTTGGGGGACGTTGACCAGCGCAAGCCTCATCCGGAGTGTCCTCTGCCCTTCCGCGCGTCGAGCGCGCCTAGATCCGCGAACATGGGAACCGCTCGATCGCATTGCATTGCAGTGCAGTGCAGTGCAGTGTTCCGGCGCCATTGTACATGCGACGCGAGAGTTGGAGCTCGGCGCGCGCAGCCCCGAGTCCCCGTGACGAACGCTTTGCCGCTACCGATCTCGGTGCCCGCCGGACCGGCCCCACGTACGAATTGCGAGACGCGACCTCGTGCGGACGCCGGCCTCTGATGGAGCATCGTCGCAGAGCCGAGAGGCTCTGCGACTCGAGGCGCACGCGGCTGACCTATTGGAAGTTGACCCGCACCGAGTTCGAGAAGTTGCTGGTCGGTGCGTCGCGGTACCAAGCTTGGAACGCGCGGCTCTCGCCTGGGCCCACGGCCGGCACCGGTGCGTACGATCCGTCGGTCGGCAGGACCACGACGTCGTCGAGACCGGGACTCGCGGGCGAGGTAGGAATGCTCTCGCCGGCCCCGTCGAACTGGAACACCTGGCCCAACGCCGCGGTGCTGTACCGGTAGATCGCAGGAGTCGCGATGCAGATCGTGCCGACGGAGCCAGGGGGCACGATGTACAGGCCGGAGATCGGGCCGGTGATGAAGTAGCCGAAGCCACCCGGCGGCCCTTGAACGACGAACGCCCTGATGTCATCCCCCGCGACACCGCTGCCCAGGAGCGTCGCCTGGGCCGGGAGCCCGGTGCTGTTGGGAATCACGTTGCACTGCGGGTCGTCCTGGCCGAGCTCGAACGTCTGCGGCTCCAGGTACATCTCGTCGTAGAACATCGCCGTCGTGTTCGGGGCGCCCGAAACGTCCGGGAACAGGTCGAGCGCCTGAATCGCCAGGTTGCCACCGCCGGCGCCGAACACTCCCCCCGTCCAACTGTACCCCTGGCCGCCGGTCAGCGAGTTTCCGTTGTAGGAGACGTCGACGAAGTCGTTGTCCAAGTCGATCTGACCGCGGATCGGCATCCACGTGTTGCGGATCAGGTCCTGCGGCCCGTTGGGATCGTTGGCACCAGCGCAGTCGCAATCCACGACGTTCTGGTTCCCGTCAAACGTCACCTGGATCGACCAGTTGTAGGGACCGCCGAAGCTGTACGTGTTCAGCATGATCCACAGGGTCCTGCCCTGATACTGATTCGAGTTGTACGCGCACGCCGCGAAGACCCAGCGCCCGCTCGTCGGATGTTCCTGCTGGCTCCAGTTCGCGACGGTGTCGGCGCCCGGGAGGTTGGCGAGGCTGTTGGGCGGAGAGATCGGGAACGGCGCGGGCGCCTGGCCCACGACGATCGATGAGCCGGCCCCCGCACTCCACGATTCCCAGTTGTTGCCGATCGAGGCCTGCCCGCCGGGATCGACGGGGTCGCCGTTGCTGTAGTCGTCGAAGTCCTCGGTCCACTCCTGAGCGTTGGCCGAGGTGCAAAGCGCAAGGGCCATCCCCGCCAGAGAAACCGTCGTGTAGCTGATTCGCATTTTCACTCCTCAGAGCAGGACGTCACGTAGTCGTTTCCAACAGAGCGCTCGATGAGGTGCAGGCGAGATCGCCCCCATCGACCCTCGCTTCAAGCGTAGCCAGTCTCGAAAACGCGTGTCCGCCAATCGGTGGCCGAATCGCGACCTGCTCCAACAAGATCAAAGACGCATTCGAGGGGCGCGCGATCGAGCGTCGATCGAAGCCCGCTCGACCGTACGTTCCAAGAGAGGCCACGTTGGCCATGCATTTGCAGCACAAGGAGTTAGGGCGATCCACGCAGACTCCTCCGAACCCGATGGTCGCGTCGTTCGGTGCATGCGCTCGGCACATTCTTCGAAGCCCCAATTCAAAGAATCGATCGGTACCGGCGCCAAGAACGGCCGGTCTGTCCCTTGGGTGCTGCCGCGCCCGTCAATTGCGGATCCCTGAGAGAGCGCATAGGATCGCTCCCCTGGTGATGAGGGCCACGCGCGAGCCACCGAGTCGCAGTCCCCGCCACCGTCGGCGATGGTGGCGCATCGCGCTACTTCTGTTGCTGGCGCTCCCACTCGCGGCGGAGATCTACCTGCGCGTTCGCCACGGCGAAGTGCTCGTGCTGCAGTCGCGGCCGATGATCTACGTTCCGGACGACATCCAGGGCTACCGCTACCGTCCGAACGCCGAAGGGCGACTGCGCATCCCGAGCATCGACAAGCACGTGCGCATCAACTCGCTCGGGTACTCGGGACCGGAGTTCTCGAAGCACAAGGCCGACGGCGTCTACCGCGTCGCCGTTCTCGGCTCGTCGCTCGCGTCGGGCATCTGGCTCAACTCCGACGAGTGCTACCCCAAGGCCCTGCAGCGCAAACTGACCGACTCGGGTCATCCGATCGAAGTCATCAACTGCTCGGTCGATGGCGCCTACCGCGGGCTCGCCAAGATCCGCCAAGCACACGGACCCGTGCTCGACCTCGAACCGGATCTCGTCTTGCTCGCACTCAACCTGCCGATCTTGAGGATGTGCTGGATTCGCGAAACGTACTCCGGCTACGTGTTCGAGACCGGCTTCATCGGCATGCCCGAGGAGCAGATCGATCACAACCGCGGCGAGCTGAAGGGCATGATCGACGCGATCGAGTCACGCTCGCTCCTGCAGGTGCTGAAGCGCAGCTACATCGCCCGAGCCTGGTCGCGTCGCCTCGACTCACAGCACTCCGAGGGCACCTTTCCGGGCTGGGCCGCGGCCCTGAACCTCACGCGCCAGAAGCGCATTCACGCCGGCGGATGGGGTGCCTATCTGACCGAAGCGGAGACGGTGGAGGTCCTGGAGTGGGCGCGCACCGAGGGCTGGCGGCGCGGATCGCGCCTGATGATCATCGCGAACGACGCCGAGACCGTCGCCTTCTGCCGCAAGCACCGCTTCACTTACGCCCAGGTCGAAGTCCCCGATGACCCCGGCCTGCGCCATGCGCACGACGGCCACCTCAACGAGGCGGGACATGACGTCGTCGCGGACTGGCTCGTGCCCGCGGTCGTCGGAATGTGGAACAAGAACCGCCAGTCACTCGAATCCGCGCGAAAGTAGAGAAGGCACCGCGTGTGCCCTGCGCCATGATCCGCGTCGTCGAAGTGCTCGAGGCCACCGTCGGTGGAACCCGCAAGTACCTGCGTGCGCTCGTCGAGGCCCTGGCCGGCGACGAGTTCGACGTCCGCGTGGTCTGCTCGACGCTGCGCGATCCGGGCTACGCCGAGGACATCGAGCACTTCGAGCAGCTGGGCGCGCGCGTGCTCGACCTGCCGATGGTGCGCGCGCCGCGGCCGCTCGCAGACGCGCGATCGAGCGTCCGACTCCGGCGCCATCTGCGCGAGGAGGGCTGCGACGTTCTACACGTTCACAGCGCCAAGGCGGGATGGGTCGGGCGGATCGCGGGGTGGGGCAGCGACTGCCAGGTGGTCTATACGCCGCACGCCTTTCCGTTCCTGCAGCAGGGGCGCTGGCCGACACGCCCGATCTACTGGTTCGCCGAACGCCTCGTCGCTCGACGCGCGGACGTCCTGTTGGCCGTCAGCCGGCACGAGGGTGCCGTCGCCGTCGAGTCCGGGCTCTTTCCAGCCTCCCGAGTTCGCGTGCTCCCCAACGCGGTCGATCCGCGCGCAGTCGCGCACGAAGTTGCGGACCAGCCCGGCGCGGACGTGCCTGAGGGAGCGCTGCTGGTCGGCTTCCTCGGAGACCTGCGCGAGCAGAAGGATCCGCTGACGTTCGTGCGCGCGGCGCGGCGCGTCCTCCAGCGCTTGCCGCATGTCCACTTCGCCGTGCCGTGCTGCGGTCCACTCCTTGCAGACGTCGAACGTGCAATCGCGTCGTCCGCCGAGCCGCGGCGCTTTCACGTCGTTCGAAGGCACGGTTCGCTCCTGCCGTACTACCGGCAAATGGCCCTCGGCGTGCAGTCTTCGCGCTGGGAGGGGCTGCCCTACACGCTGCTCGAGGCCCTCGCTCTGGGGATCCCGGTCGTCGGCAGCGACATTCCACCCGTGGCGGACGTCCTGCGCTCGATCGATGACGACTGGGTCTTTCCGGTGGGCGATGACGAGTGCCTCGCCGAGCGCATGTTGGAGTGCCTGACCCTCGGAGTCGAGCAGCTTGGCGAGCGGACGCGGCGCGGTCGCGCGTTGGTGGAGGAGCGACACGCGATCGAGCCGTGGCGTTCGGCCATGCGCGAGTTCTACCGCTCCTTGGTCCGCTAGGGATCCGAGGAGCGTGCGAAGAGGGCGTGCATGCGCGCGACGTTCGCCTCGAGCGCGAACTCGGCCTCGAACCGAGAGCGGCCACGCTCCGCCAGAGTCCTGCGCAACCTCGCGTCGCCGGCCAACCGTGTGATCGCGCCGGCCAGCGCGGCGGAGTCTCCCGGCGGCACGAGCAGGCCCGAGCGCCCTCCGTCGAGCGCCTCCTCGATCGCGGGCAGAGCCGAGGCGACGACCGGCAAGCCCATGGCGAGGGCCTCGATCAAGGCGTTCGGGATATTGTCGCGGTCACCGTCGCTCGCCACCACGGAGGGGACCGCCAACGCCGCCGCCCGCGCGTACCGCGCGCGGAGCTCGTGCGGCTCGAGCCACGGCGTCCAGCACACGTGCTCGGCGATGCCCAACTCCTGGGCGACGCCCCGCAGCTCCTCCGCGAGCGGTCCCTCTCCGACGAGCTCGCAACGGACCTGGACGCCGCGTGATCGCGCGTGGGCGCACGCTCGGATCAGGTGCTCCAGACCCTTCTTCGGAACGAAGCGGCCGACCGCGAGCACGAGGAACGGATCGTCCGCAGGGCGCTCGGGCGTCCAGGTCCAATGGCCACCTTCGATGCCGTGGTAGATGCAGCTCAACTTGCCGCCATCCCCCACTCGCTCCTCGAGGTCGGCCAACGCCGCCCGCGAGCACAGCACGACGTGCGCCGCCGAACGCACTTTCGGGACGATGTCCGCGGGCTCGGCGTACAGGTCGCGGGCGTGCGCGCTGAGCCCCCACGGAAGGCGCCGCGCCGCGCCCAAGAGCATTGCGAAGCTCGCCGGCAGCGTGGCGAAGTGCGCGTGCACCAGCGTCGCGTCGGAGCGCTGCGCCGCGGCGAAGGCCGCGGGGACCCTCAGGAGCATGCGCGCCGTGCGGTGCCAGCTCCCCGCCTCGCCACCGGCGACGAGTGCTCCCGCGGCGCGCGCCGCGCGGAGCATCCAGACGGGGTGACGGAGCGCTCCGCGGAGTGCGAGCAGCCACGCGCCCCGCAAACGCACGACGGGCCAGCCCTCCGCCTCCGCGAGCCGCTTGGCCGGCGGCTCGGGGTCCGGGCCGACGACGATCACCGCCCCGCGCACACCCCGCGTCGCGAGCCCGCGCAGCTCACGGACGATGAAGCGCTCCGAGGGAACGGGATACTGCCACACAACGTACAGGACGACCGGCACCACCATCGCCCCTCGTCACTCCTCCGCGACTTCGCGGTAGAGATCCCACGTGCGCAGCGCCGCGCGGTCCCAGGTGAAGTCGTCCGTCGCGACCCTCCCTCTCACCCGCAGGCTCGCGCGCAGCTCCGCGTCCTCCCACAGTCGCCGCGTCCCCGCGGCGATCGAATCGACGTCGAGCGGATCGACGACCACCGCCGCCTCGGGGTCGGTGTCACGCAGAGCCGGGACGTCCGAGCAGACCACGGGTAGGCCACAGGCCATCGCCTCGACGACGGGCAGGCCGAGCCCCTCGACCAGGGAGGGAAACACGAGCATGCGCGCCAGGTGGAACAGGTGCAGTAGCTCGGCCGGCGCCACGTACGGCAGTCGACGCAGCCAGGCAGGGTCGGCTCCCTGCAACACGTCGCCCCAGCCGGCTCCACCCGTCATGACCAGCTCGCCGTCGAAGTTTCCGCGCCGCGCCAGCTCGAAGGCGGCGAGCAGGCGGTCGAGGTTCTTCTTGGGCTCGAGGTTGCCGGCAAAGAGCGCGAAGGGCGAGCTCAGGCCGTAGCGCGCTCGCGTCGCCTCGAGCTCCTCCGCGGACGGCGTTGCGCGGAAGATCGGCTCGATGCCGGGGTGGATCACGACGACGCGCCGCGGATCCGCTTCGAACCGCTCGATGACCTCACGCCGCACGTCGTGGGAGCAAACGACGATGCGCCGTGCACGCCGCACGGACGCGGGCATGACGGCGCCGTAGTGCAGGCGATTGGCCCGTTTGCAGTACTCGGGATGCGAGAGCGCCAGGGCATCGTAGAGCGTGAGCACGGTCGGTACGCGCATGCGCAGCGGCATCACGTAGCCGGGCGCGTGGAAGACGTCGAGCGCGTCGCGCCGCGCTCGACCGGGTAGCGCGAGCTGCTCCCAGAGAATCCTCCCCGCTCGCGAGCTCGCATAGGAAGACGACTGCACCTGCCGCCCGCCCTCGAGCTCCGTCCTGGGCTGCTGAACGTAGAAGACGAGCTCGTGCCCCGCACGTCGCTCCGCGAGCGCCATGGCCAGCCCGCGGATGCAGTTGGAGACGCCGAACGGGTTCCCCGTCAGAAGCTGGCAGTTGTAGCCGACTCGCATCGCCCAAGTGCCTACAACACGCTCCCGTACCTCATGTGCCTCCAGCTCCATCCCCACGTGTCGAAGTACTGCGGCCAGGCGTAAGCCGGCACCCGCTCACGGTCGGGCGGGTAGTAGTACCACATCCGATCGCGGGCCGTCGGCCCCGTGAGAAACAACGTCAGAGCGCGGCGCGAACCGAGCGACAGGTAGTGTCGGCGCGACGCCCGGCGATAGACCGTGTGACCCAGCCCGACGTCGCTGACGACCTCGGAGCCAGCTGCGAGCTCGTGCTCGCGCAGATTGCCCCACAAACACAGCGACCAACTCGCGTACGGGTGACCGTGAAACACGGGCTCATCATCGCCGACGAACAGGTGCAGATAGACGTTGAACAGCCGGTTCTTGGGAATGAGATGCCAGCACCACAAGCAGCGATGGACGATCAGCATGGGGATGCAGCGCGACAGGAGTGCGAGCGCCAGCAGTCCATACAGGAGCGTTTCCACCATGGCCACTCGCATCGTCGCTCAGCGCCCGAGAGCACGCAATAGAGCTGGGGCTGAGCGCAACAGCTCGCGCTCGCGGGCACCGATCGTCGCCAGCACGACTAGGAAGAGCCCGAGCACCACGGCGCCTCCCGTCACAAGATGCACGGCCACCGCTGAGCTCGATGCACTCGCCAGCTCCAGGCTCGAGGCGGACCTCCAGGCGTGCAGGCCCCAACCGGCGATGCCCGCCGCGAGGGCGAGCCGCAGCATCGCAGCCGCGAGCACTGGCCCGTCGACGAACGGTCCCTTGCGCGCCAGGAAGACACCGAGCACGACCACCTTGAGCGTCTTCGAGGCGGTGAGCGCGAGTGCGACTCCGGCGACGCCCAACGGCTCGACCCACGCCGCGCACAGTCCGATATTGACGACGACGCCGAGGATCCCGACCGCGATCGGAGTCACCGTGTCCTTCAGTGCGAAGAAGAGGTTCACCAGCACCGTCTCGACCGCGAAGACGACCATGCCGATCCCGTACATGCGCAGCGGCGCCGCGGTCAGAAGCCGTGCATCCGCGTCGAACGCGCCGCGCTCGAGGGCGAGCGCGACGACCGGCTCTGCCAGGAGCACCAGCGCCAGAGCGAGGGGCGTGAACACGATCGCGAGCCCGTGCGCCGAGCGCGCGAAGAGCCGCGCCAGTCGAGCGCGCTCTCCCGTGGCGGCGAGCCCCGCGAAGAAGGGGAACAGAATCACGCTCAGCGTGTAGGGCAGCACTTCGATCGGCAAGTCGCGGATCTTCTTGGCGAACGTGCGCGCGCTGACTCCTCCCTCTCCGATGAGCGACGAGAAGAAGTTGTCGGCCAGCTCGCTCACGAACGAGAAGGAAGCGCCGACCATGAGCGGCAGGAGCAGCGCCCCGAACTGACCGAGGTCGGCGCGTGACTCGCGGCCCGGCCAGCCGATGCGGCGTACTTCCGTCCGCAGTCCGAAGACGTGAATGCCTAGCCGCGCCGCGGCGCCGACCACGAAGCCGACAGCGAGCGCCGCGATCCCGGCTCCCTGCGCAATGGCCAAGACCAGGACGAGCAGCGGCAGTCCCTTGAGCGCGAGATCCCCGGCGGCCGGCAGCGCAAAGCGCCGGTAGCCGTTCAACGTGATGTACGTCAGCGCCGACAAGCCGAGAAGCACCGTCGCGGGCGCCATGATGCGCACCATGCGCGCGGCGTGTCCGGCCGCCTCGGTCCCGAACCCCGGGGCCAGACGCCGTACGACGCTCGGAGCGGCCCAAACGACGTAGCAGGCGTACGCGAGCGTCACGGTCCCCACCAGCAGCGCAACGAAACCGAAGAGTCGCCACGCACGAGCTTCGGAACCGTCGCGCAGGGCCTGGACGAACACGGGGAGGAACGACGGCTCGACCAGCTCGCGCACGAGCACGAAGAACAAGAACGTCGCGCTGAACGCCACGAAGTAGGCATCGACACGCGCGTCGATGCCGAAATAGGCCGCGAGCGCCTGCTTCTCGACGAAGCCCAGGACCTTGGCGAGAAGAGCGATGATCATCACGCTCGTCGTCGCGCGCACGATGCTTCGCTGCGTCTCCCAGCCCAGCGCGGGTTCCGCTGGTCGAGCGTCAGGGTGGCCTTGCGAAGTCATGCGGATGCAGCGGGCCGCGGCCCACCCGTGCGCTCCATTCAATCGCAGTGGGAGACCAACGTCCACCGTTGCACCCTGCCCGCGAACGAGTAGCCTCGGTCGCGATGTGTCCCCCGCCACTCGTCGCCTACATCAACCATGTCGAGGAGCTGGGCGGTGCCGAGCGTTCGCTGCTCGATCTGTTGACCTGCCTCGACCGAACGCGTTGGAGCCCCCTACTGATCGCTCCCGGCGGCGGAGAGCTTTCTGAGCGAGCCCGGCACCTCGCGGTACCGACCGTGGCTTGCCCCGCCCTGGGCCGCATTCACCGAGCATCCGGGATGCGCAGGTGGAAAGAGCTGACACGGCTCGTGCACGGCGGGCGCCAGATCCGACGTGCCCTGCGCGCGGCTCGCCCGGCGCTGGTCCACGCCAACTCGACACCCGCCGCGCTCTTCCTTCAGACGAGCGGGAGACGCCTCTCGTCGCCGTTCTTCTGGCACCAGCGCGACCTCGCGCCGCTCGGTCGGACGGGCGCATTCCTCGCGCGCCGCGCGACGCGGATCATCGTGACCTCGCGCGCGCTCGAAGCACACGCGGCCGACTTCGCGCGTCCGGGGCAGGTCGTCCGCATCCCCAACGGCGTCGCCGTCGGGGAGCTCCAATCGATGGCGCGAACGGACGTGCCGGCCGCCGCCGCCGGGACGGGCCCGCTCTGCGTCAGCGCGGGCCAGCTCGTGCCGTGGAAGGGCTACGGGCGCTTGCTCGATGCGGCGGAGCTCGTGCACGAGACGCGTCCCAACGTGCGCTTCCTCGTGCTCGGCGAAGACCGCTTCGGCGACGGGGCGGGCAGAGCCGAGGTCTGGCGCGAGCGCGTCCGTGCGCGGGGTCTGTCCGACACCGTGGACTTCCTGGGGCACGTCGCGGACGTGCGCCCCTACCTCGCCGCGAGCGACGTCCTCGTCCACCCGGCCTACCCCGAGCCGTTCGGCCGCATCGTCGTCGAGGCGCTCGCCGTCGGCGTACCGGTGATCTGCCTCGCCGGAGCGCACGGTCCCGCCGAGATCGTCCGCGACGGCCTCGATGGCGTCCACGTCGAACACACGGCTCGGGCGCTGGCCGACGCGGTCCTCGAGCTCGCGGGGTCGACGCATCGGCTGACCCAGAATGCCCGCGATCGAGCCCGTGCATTCGATCGCCGGCTCATGACGGAACGATGCATGGACCTCTACGACCGATGGGCGGCTTCGTGATACCGCGCGACCGCGGCGTCACTCGTCGTCTCGGCCCTGCACGAAGTTCAGCCCCCGCGCGAATACCTCGCGCCAATTGTCCGGGAACACGTGCCCACCGCCGTGCACCTCGACGTGAGCACGCCCGCCCGCGGCCTCGACGCCCTGTCGGAAACGGCGGACGTTGCCATGCACGCCGGGTCCTTCCGCGGAGCCATAGACGAGAAAGAGCGGCCGAGCGAGCTTTCCGTCCGCGGGGCGCGGAACGGTCAGCGGGCCACCGGGCGAGATCGGGACGGCCCCGGAGTACAGCTCGGGGTGTACCGACACGAGATAGGTCGCCACCAACCCGCCCTGGCTGAACCCCGCCGTATAGACGAGATCGGTGTTCGCGCTCGGATCCTGGCGGTAGGGCTTCAGGACACCCTGAAGGTACGCGTGGATCGCGGGTCCCTCGTTCGGCCAAGCGTGCCGCCCTGGCGAGACCGGCCGGTACCCAGCGACGCTGATCGCGAGGAAGCCCTGCGCGGAGCCGACCTCCAGCAACCCGCTGAGGTCGTTGTGGTCGGTCCCGTAGCCGTGCATGCAGAGCAAGACCGGCCAACCTCCGGCGGGCGCCTCCCCCTGCGGACGTCGCACGAGAGTCTGGCCACGAAGCTCCGGCAGCGCCTTCGCGTAGTTCTCCCGCACGCGTGCCGCGAGCTGGCGGTAGCCCTCCCGTTGGCGCAGCGGAGCCAAGAGCGAGTCCTGCCTCATCCGCTCCTCGCTCCAATAGCCCGCGTCGACCGCGTGTCCGAGCCAGGTCCATCCGATGTCGATCTCGTCCCAGGCCAGGAACAGCCGGGCGATCTCGAAGGCCGCGTCGTTGCGGCTGCCGTCCATGCGGAAGGCCGTGAGAAACGCGATCAGGGCGGTGGAGATCTCTTCCCGGTCGCGTGCCGCGCAGCCCCTCTCGAAGAAGTCCTGCGCCGACTCGTTCGTCAGGAGCAGGTTGACGACCTCGACGCGTGTCTCCCGCACGACATCCGTGGAAGGCCGCGGGTCTTGTGTGGGCGACGAGGCGAGGGGCGTGACGAGCGGGAGCAAACCGCAGAGGCAGAGCAGCATGGATCAAAAACTCCGGAAAGGGCCGTCCGGATGATGGCAGACCTCCAGATCCTTCACCACCCAGGGATCGACATCCTCCTCACCGGCGGAGTCGGAGGTGCACCCAGCCCGCGATGCGGCCGGCTTCCCCTCGTTCGGTTCCACCCACAAACAGAACCGCCACGGTCTTCCCGACCTCCAGCCGGCCCGTCGGCGCGTGGCCAGTGGTGTGATTCACTCTGATGGGGCATGATCGGCGGTTCGTACGGGATGCGATGCAAGGCGCGCCGACGACGCGACTCCTCTGCCAATACGGTGATACTGGGATTGGTCGGAGGAGGC
>JAAELL010000100.1 GCA_024226735.1 bacterium
CGAAACGGGCGACCCGCGTTGTTGGTGTACAGGCGCTACCGCGGCGCGTATTCCAAGTCGCACCATTCTCCCAACTTCCCGCGTAACCGCCGGGCGCGCCGTGAGTCCTGGAGGTGGAGGACGCCTCGCATGGCCCAACGCGCTCGCCACGACGAACCAGGATCCTGGCACCACGTGCTCAACCGCGGCCTGGCCAAGCGCCCGCTGTTCGAGGATCGCGTCGACGTCCGCTACTTCCTGTCGAGACTGGCGCGCGAGGTTCGCAGAGGCCGCCTCGAGCTGCACGCCTGGTGCGTCCTGACGACGCACTTCCACCTCCTGGTGCGGAGCCCCGTCGGCGCGCTCTCCGAGGCCATGCGGCGCGCGCAGAACGAGTACTCCCGCTTCTTCAACCGACGGCACCGGCGAGACGGAACGCTGATTCGCGGACGCTTCCTCTCCAAACGCGTGGACTCGCTGACGTACCGCCGCATCCTCGCTCGCTACATCGACTTCAACCCCGTCAAGGCCAGGCTCGCGGAGCACAGCTGGGAGTATCGCTGGGGCAGCGCCCGGGCGTACGTCCACGAAGAGGGCCCACGGTGGCTGGAGCGGACGTGGGTCGAGAGCGAGGTGGCCGCGACGGTCGGGCGTGAGAGCTTTCGCCCCGAGGACTACGTGCGCGTCTTCGGTCAGGAAAGCTGCGAGGGAGCCGCTCGCCTGGTCGCCGAGCGAATCCGACGACCCTCGGCCGGTGACGATCTCGATCACCTGATCCACGCCGCGCCCGCGCGTGTCCTGGCCTGGATGCGGCGAAAGACGAAGCTCGCCGATGGAACCTCCCTGGGACTCCCCGTCAGCGACCCCGGCTCGGTCCACAGGGCCGTGGCTCGAATCGCCGCGGAGGAAGGGAGCTGGGAGATCCAGCCTCGCGGTCGAACGCGCGACGGGTGGAGGCTCGTCCGAATCGGGCTCCTTCGAACCCTGGCCGGCCTGACCTGGGAGCAGGTCGGCCGGGCCATCGGCCACAGCGGCCAGGCGTGCCACACGGCCTTCACCCTGCACGCGAAGCTGCTCGAAGAGGACCGTGCCTACGCCGACCGAGCGGCCCGCACCTCGGGCCTGGCGGTGCGCCTCTGTCTGGGAGAGGACCTCCGGGCGATGCCGTTGGGTTGAGGGATTGGTGCGACTCGGTATCCACGGTATCCAAAGTTGCCTCCGGTCAAGACCGCCGTAGATCCTTGCCACGAGCAGTTTTGGAGGGCGACCCCCGAGGGGCAATGCCATTAACCTTC
>JAAELL010000101.1 GCA_024226735.1 bacterium
CGACTTCATCGCCGTCGACGTGCTCGGCGCGCTGCCCGAGGTCGTCGAGCCGGGCCGGACCGGGCTGCGCATCATGACCCTGTGGACGTGGTCGATCGCGTACAGGCGCTTCCAACAGGGGATCCTGATTCGCTACGAGCATTCGCACGCGGTCACGTTCGGGACATTCATCCGCCTCGTCGCGAACGCTACCGTGCTACTCGTCGGATGGCGCAGCGGTGCCTACTCGGGCGTCGCCGTCGCAACGGCGGGCCTGACGACGGGGGTCGTCGTCGAAGCGCTTTACGCAGCATGGCGCGTGCGCCCCGTCCTCACGAGCCAAGTGCGCCCCGCCCCCACCGTGGACGAGCCTCTGAACCTGGGCAAGTTCCTCCGCTTCTACACGCCGCTGGCCCTCGTGCCGCTCGTGACGCTCGTCGTGCAGCCGGTGGCCGCTGGCGCGATGAACCGCATGCCGGACGCGCTGCCGTCGGTCGCGTCGTGGCCCGCGGTCTGGGGCCTGGTCTTCATCACGCGCTCGGTGGGCTTCGCCTACAACGAGGTCGTCGTGACGTTGATCGACGAGCCGGGAAGCGTCCCGGCCCTGCGCCGCTTCCACCGCGTGCTGGCGGTGACGACGGTCTTGATCCTCGTCATGCTCTCGGTGACGCCGCTGGCCGCCCTCTGGTTCGAGCGCGTCTCGGGCCTCGCGCCGGAGCTCGCCGAGCTCAGCCGCGTCGCCGTCGGCTTCGCGATCCTGATGCCCGGCTATCAAGTGCTGCAGAGCTGGTACCAGGGCGCGCTCGTGAAGAGCGGGTACACGCGGCCCGTGACCATTGCGGTCGCCCTCTACTGCATCGTGAGCGTGTCGTTGCTCAGCCTCGGTACGGTCTGGCAGCCCATGCCCGGGTTGCACTACGCGATGCTCGCGTTCGTCGTCGCCGGGATCACGCAGACGGCGTGGCTCGCGGTGAGCGCACGCGGCGCGATCGCGGAGTTCGCGCGGACACAGCCAACGTCGAGCTAGTGGTGTGATTCACTCTTGTGCGGCATTTTGGTCGGCCCGTACCCGCCCGCTGCTGCGTTGCGCCTCCTCCGAGACTTGCAGCGAAGTCGCGTCGTCGCTGCGCCTTGCAGCGAACGCGTACGCACCGACCAAAAATGCCGCACAAGAGTGAATCACACCACTAGGAGCCCGGATCCGGGCTCTAGTCGGCCGCCGCCCCATCCTGTCCCCGGATCAGCGCCACCACGTCGCGCGCCACGTCATTGGGCACCGTGAACGTCAGGTTGTACTGCAGGATCTTCCACGCCCCGCCTTCGCGCCGCAGCACGCCGCTCCCGCGCAGCCCGCCGTAGCCCGCGTTGGTCAGCGCCTCGTCGAACCAGGCGATGCTGCCGTCACGCGAGAGCTCGACGTGGCGCTCTCCGGGGACGTACTCCCAGCCGGTCCCGCGCGAGAAGTAGGAGTGGACATACGTCCCGAACGCCTCGCGGCTCCAACGCTCCGTCGCGTCGGTCCCCAGGAACACGGCGTCGCCCGCGAAGTGGCCCATGTAGCGCGCTTCATCGGCTCGTTTCGCGGCGTCGTGCCAGTCGTCGAGGACCGCGCCGACGGCCTGCTTCTCGTTCGCGACGGACGGCGCTGCGCCCGAGGATGCGTGCTCCGCGCTCGGAGGACTCGTGCAAGCGATGACCGAGACTGCCAAGAGGCCGATCGCCCCGGTCCGGACGTTTGAGAGCAGTAGCGATTGGAGGACAGTCATGGGTCGCGGAGTGTATCCCCTCCCATGGCCCATTGCCTCAGGCGACGCCGAGCCCTAGCCTCCGACGAGTGAGGCACCTCCCTTCCGGCCCCAGCCCGTTCTTCGTGGTCCTCGCGCTCCTCGCGGGCTGCGGCGATTCCGCCTCGCCCGAGGGCTTTCCGATCGAGCCTCCGGAGCCGTACGAGCGCGACCTGCTCGTCGTCGACGCGGCGGCGCAGGCCGCAGAGCGGGATCTTGCGCAGACCTGGCTCGCGGGCATCGTCGGCGGCGACGACCGGCGCGCGAGCGAAGCGCTGGCTGCGGGCTTCCGCGGCCGCTTCCCGACGCTCGCCGAGCGGCGCGCGGTGCCGGACCCGCGGGTCGACGTGCACGTGCTCGAACAGGACGCTGACGCCCTCGCCCTCGATGCGGACGGACTGCTCGCCGCCCTGTTCGCGTACGTGGCGGACTGGTCGCACTTCGGGCGCAACGAGCTCGAGGCCGACCGGTTCTGGCTCGCGCCCGACGGAAAGCACGCGACCGCTCGCGCCGCACTGCATCTCGCGGGCGGGCACACCTCCGCCCGCGCCGAGCTGCGCGCCACGCTCGAGCTCGCGCTCGTCCACGAGACGCGCTGGCGCATCGAACGGCTCGACCTCGTAGAAGGCGTGCACCTGGAACGCACGGGGGCCGGGTTCGTCGACGTCACCGACATGGTCGGCCTGCACTACAACGTGTCCGACGAGAACGAACGCATGGCCCGCTCGTTCATCGACCAGCACCGCACGCTCGCCCTCGGGGGCCTGTCCGCGGTCGACTGGAACGCGGACGGCTTCTGGGACCTGATCGGCACGCGCCGCGGACAGATCGCGACGCTGTTTCTCAATGACGGAGCCGGGGGCTTCGTCCCCGAACGCCTCCCGATGACGAGCCCGCGTGAGCACGGCAGCTTCCTGCTCTACGTCGACCTCGACGGCGACGGCACGCAGGAGCTCGTCGGCTCGGAGGTCCTCTCGTTCGAGGGGGCGCGTGCACGTATCGGTCTGTACGTCCAGTACGACGGGTTCTGGGAGCTCGATGCGGATGCGTTCGAGTTCGACAACCCCGCCGGCCTGAGGCGCCTGTCGGTTCAGACCGTGGTCCCGCTCGACGCGAACGGCGACGGCCTGCTCGACCTGTTCTTCGCCGTGTACGGCAACGCGCACTCGCGCGGAGAGGACTACAACACGGTCGAGGCGCACGACGGAGCGGACAACCTGCTGTTCATCAACCACGGCGGGCTGAAGTTCGTCGAGGAGTCCGACGCGCGCGGCATCCACGGCACGCAGTACACCTACGTGGCACAGGCCTTCGACTTCGACGGCGACGGAGACGAGGACCTGTTCGAGGGCAACGACTTCGGTCCGAACATCCTCTGGCTCAACGACGGCACCGGGAAGTTCCAGGCGGACGAGACACTTGGCTTCGGTGGCGTCTCCGCCTACACGATGGGCGTGACGCTCGCCGACTGGGACAACTCCGGGCAATGGAGCCTGTACGTCTCGAACATGTCGTCCGAGCAGGGCGCGCGCCTCGTGCCGCTCGCCGATGGCATCGATGAGCCGATGCGCAACCGCATCGCGACCATCGCCCAGGGCAACATGCTGTACCGCCAGGGCCAGCCCGGCGCCCCGTGGATCGAGCACGCCGTCAGCGCGCACTGCAACGAAGCCGAGTGGGCCTGGGGCTCGGTCTTCGTCGACGTCGACAACGACGGAGACCGCGATCTGTACGTCACGAACGGCTTTACGTCCCACTCGGACGCGTCGCTCGGGGACTGGCAGACGTATTACTGGAATCAAGTCATCGCGGACGGAGGCTTCCTCGAGCGCGGCGAGCGCAGTACGGACGTCAACGCCGAGCACGCCTTCGAGGGCTCGTTCAACGGCTACGAGCGCGACCGGCTCTTCTACGCCGCCGAAGGGGATCGCTCGCGGTTCTACGACGCGGCTTCGGTCTTCGGCGTCGATGCGCAGCACGACGGACGCTGCGTCGTCCCGGTCGACGTCGATGGCGACGGCGACCTCGACCTGGCGCTGTGGACGCTGCAAGGCCTGCGCCTGCTCGACAACCGCGCGGCAAGCGGACACTTCGCGCGCATCGCCTTACTCACCGACAAGGGACGTCTCGCCCTCGGCGCGACGGTGCACGTGACCGCACGGGGCGTGACGCAGCGCGACCGGGTCAAGATCGTCGACGGCTTCCAGACCCAGGTCCCGAGCGAGCTGCACTTCGGCCTCGGCGACGCGGAGCGCATCGAGCGCATCGAGGTGCATTGGACCTCGGGCGGCGTCTCCACGTGGACCGACTTGCCCGTCGACGCGCGGATCGTGCTGCGCGAAGGCTCCGATGCGCACCGAGCCGAGGCGCTGCCGAGCTGGCCGGCAACGGCGCGCCCGCAGGGCGTCGCGTCCCTCGAGCCGACCATCCTCGACCGCGTCGGCGGCGGCGCCGAGTCGGTCACGGAGCCCGATCACCCAACCGTCGCGCGCTTCATCACGAGCGTGGACGAGAACCCGCCGTGGCCCGACTTCTCGACGCTGCGCGCCGCCCGACCCGAAGCGCGTTGCGTCGTGATCGTCCCCGAGGCGCTGGCCGCGCAAGACCGCGAGCGCATCGCGGCCAAGCTCGCCGATCGCGCGCCCGTGCTCGTCGCGCAGGACGCGTTCCTGCAGCGCGCCGTCGGCGCAGCCCCGCCGCCGCAGGCGACGCTCGTACTCGACCGCCGCGGCCGCCTGCGCCGCGCCTTCCTGCGCCAGGTCGGCGCGAAGGAGCTCGCCCGCGTGCTCGGTGAGCTGGCGGACGAGCCGCCGTTCGCGGACCTCTTGATCGAGTCGGGCCGCCTCGCGCTACGGCGGGGACAGTTCCGCGATGCCGCGAAGTTCTTCCAACGCGCCGTCAAGGTCGACTCCGGGCTGGCACGTGCGTACGAGGGCATGGCCCGCGCGCACGTCTACCTCGGTCAGCTCGAGCTGGCCGAGGAGGCGTACCTGCGTTCGATCCAAGCGGATCCGGACTACGCGCTCGGGCACTACAACCTCGGAGTGACGCGCAACAACCTCGGCCGGCCATCGGAGGCGGTCGCTTCGCTGCAAGAAGCGCTGCGCATCTCGGGCGACGACCTGCCCACTCTGCGCGCGCTGGGCGAGGCCGCTCTACGCTCGGATCGGCTCGAGCTCGCCGACGACGCGTACCGACGCGCGATTCGGCTGTCACCGGAAGACTTCGACCTCGTACTGACGCGTGGCAAGGTGCTCGGCAAGCGCAAGCTGTACGCCGAAGCGAAGAAGGTCTTCGAGCATGCCTTGCGCCTGCGCCCGCGCGCGGGCGAGGCACGCGACGCGCTGCGGCTCGTCGAGCGACTCATCTCCGAAGACCCGCATTGACCTCGAAGCCGCCTACCTCAAGCCCGCAGTGGGAGACGACATGTCCGATCCTTTCCAGGAATCGCTCGCGATGCATCGCGAGCACCACGGCAAGCTCGCGGTGCGCTCGAAGGTCCCGCTCGAGACGCGCGAGGACCTGTCGCGCGCCTACAGCCCGGGTGTCGCCGAACCGTGCCGCGCGATCGCGGCGGACAAGGCGCTCGCGCGCGAGCTGACGGTCAAGGGCAACTCGATCGCCGTCGTGACCGACGGCACCGCCGTGCTCGGCCTGGGCGACATCGGTCCGGAGGCCGCGCTGCCAGTGATGGAGGGCAAGGCACTGCTCTTCAAGCGCTTCGCCGACATCGATGCGTGGCCGATCTGCCTGGGCACGACGGACACCGACGAGATCGTCGAGACCGTGCGCCGCCTCGCCCCGGGCTTCGGGGGCATCAACCTCGAGGACATCGCCGCCCCGCGCTGCTTCGAGATCGAGGAGCGGCTGCAGGACCTGGGCATCCCGGTCTTCCACGACGACCAGCACGGCACCGCGATCGTCCTGTTGGCGGGGCTGATCAACGCCGCGAAGGTCACCGGCCGCACTCTCGGCGAGATGAGCGTCGTCATCAACGGAGCCGGTGCCGCGGGCACCGCGATCGCGAAGTTTCTGCGCTGCGTCGGCTTCGACCCCCGCGAGTGCTGGCCAGTCGGCGAGGTGGTCATGTGCGACTCGCGCGGTGCGATCCACGCAGGCCGCGAGGATCTGAACCCCGCCAAGCGCGAGCTCCTCGGCTACACCAACCGCGGCGGCAAGAGCGGTTCCCTGCAGGAAGTCCTCTCGGGCGCACAGGTCTTCATCGGTGTCAGCGTCGCCGACGTGCTCAGCGCCGAGGACGTGCGCACGATGGCGGACGATCCGATCCTCTTTCCGATGGCGAACCCCGTTCCCGAGATCATGCCCGAGCTGGCGCTCGAGGCGGGCGCGGCGGTCGTCGGCACCGGGCGCAGCGACTACCCCAACCAGGTGAACAACGTCCTCGCCTTCCCGGGCATCTTCCGCGGCGCGCTCGATGCCGGCGCGACGCGCATCACCGCGCACATGAAGGTCGCGGCGGCGTACGCGCTCGCGGACGCCGTCGACGAGCCGGTGCCCGAGCGGATCCTGCCGAGCGCGCAGGAGATGGAAGCGATCATGCCACGCGTCGCGGAGGCCGTCGCGGCGGCGGCACGCGAGGAGCTCGACCTGGAGTAGGCCGGCCGCGCGTCACTCGGCCGTCTGCCGCGTGACGGCGCGGACGTCGACGGGCTCGGCGAAGTCGAGCCACATCCGTTGGAGCACGGCGGGATCGAGCGGCCCGTCGAAAGCCACGAGCCGGTACCGGGCGATCCACTGCCCGTCGATGGCGAACTCCCCCATCCGGCACGGTGCGAAGCAGAAGTACGGGTTGCTCGGGTGGATGCGCACGGGCTGTGGTGCGCGCGGGTTCTCGGGAGCCGAGAAGACCACGAGCCCTGCGTCAGGGCCGGCCATCGCGCACCAGTCGACACGCTCGCCGTCGCCGGCGGCGCGATCGGACCCGGTGCTGGTGGCGAACCGCGCGACGTCCCCCTCCCACGCCTCGGGCCCGCGCACGGCGAAGCCGCCGTAGCCGTGCTCGAGGACGGTGAAGTCCCCGGCGTTCGCCAGCTTCGTCGTCACATCGAGCACCGTCGCGTGCGGGGCCGCGTAGGCGACCAGCTCCCACGTCTCCTCGAGCGCCGTCCGCGCGCGCTCGACGTCGACATGCCGCTGGTGGGCGCGCAGCCAGCCCGCGACGGCGCCCGCGCCCGACGCGGTGACGCCGACGCACTCGATCCGCCCCGTCTCCTCCGCCGCGTTCCAAAAATCGATCTCCCGCCCGTCGAAGAGCGCGCGCGTCCACGCGAGGAACACGCCGTGCTGGTGGCGATGCGAACGTGGGGAGTCGCCGGTCACCACGTGCCCCGACGGGGAGCGCAAGGGGTGGATGTACGCGCTTCGGGCGAAAATGGGATCGACATCCGCGGGCGGCGTGACCGGCCGATCGCGGTAGACGAACAGCTCGCGCGCACCAGCGGCAACGACGATGCCCCGCTCCTCGCGCGTCGCGGACATGCGTGACGCCGGCCCCGGACCGCGCAGGAGGCGATAGCGCCGCACGTCTCCGGCATCGATATGCCCGCGCGCGACCCAAACGAGCTCGCCGTCGAGCACCTGCACCGGGACCGACGCGCCGTCCGCGTCCTCCAGCGCGTAGGCGTCCCACCCGTCGAGGTCGCGCGGCAGCTCCCAGCGCACGATGCTGTCCACGCGCGCATGCGCTCCGGCGGAGAGCTCCAGCTCGATCCCCGCCCGCGTCCCCGAACACCCGACCAGAAGCAAACAGAGGAGGCTGCGCATCGCTCGTGTAGGGTAAGCGCCCGATGCGACGCGTTCTCCTGTTCTTGATCATCACCCCTTCCCTGTTCGCCCAGGCCGACCTCGCCCCGTTCCGGCACGCACTCGAGGAGGGCGCCGCGCGGCTGCCCGAAGTCGAGGCGCGCTGGCGCGAGCGCCTGAAGCCCACGGGCGTGAACGCCGCCTCCTTCGCCCAGCTCTTCGGGTACGACCCTCCACGGCATGCGCTCTCCCTCGCCTTCCTCGCGGGTTTCCTGTTTGAGCAGGGCGGCGACGAGGCCGATGCCGTGCGCGCGGCGCGCCTGCTCGCACGCTACGCCGACTATCGCAGCGAGTATCCGCCGGAGCTCGCGCAGGCCCGGGTCGAGTACGCCGGCGAGCTGCCGGCCACGACCAACTTCTTCCATCTGCCGGACTTCGCCGAGACCTGGGCGCGCATCCGCTCGTCCCCGGCGATCGGCGCCGAACGCCGCACGAAGATCGAGTCCGCCCTCGCGGGGAGCGCCGACTTCGTGCTCGTGTTCCCCGAATGGGGCGCGCACAACCGTGCGATCCTGCGCGCGCTCGGGCTCGCCAGCTGCGCGGCGGCGTTGCCGGACCACCCCCGTGCGGGTGATTGGTCCAAGATGGCGGAGATCCTCGCGGACGACAGCCAAGGCGCATGGGAGGTCGAGGACGCGCAGCACTACCACCCGATCTGGCTGCACGCGCTCTTGCGCTACGCACGCGTCAGCGGCGACGAGCGCGTGTACGCGAGCCCGCAGGTGCGCACCTATCTCGCGATGTACGTCGCGCTGCTCGCGCCCGGCGGGTTCGTGCCGGACTTCGGCGACGGCTGGTGGCGCAGCTCCCTGCGGGACTACTACGCGTGCTTCGCCCTCGGCGCCGCGGGGACGGGAGACCCGGAGCTCGCATGGGCCGCCGAGCGCGTGCGCACCGCCCTTCCGGCCGAGGACCCGGAGGCGCCGAGCCTCGGCGAGGCGCTCCTGCGCGCGCGCCTGTTCGACAACCCGCCGCTCCCGGCGCCGCGCGAGCCCGATCCCGCGCGGACGCGCGTCGACGACGTGATCGGCAAGAAGGTCGTGCTGCGCACGGGTTGGGATGACGACGACCTCTACCTGTTGCTCAATTATCGCGACGAGGGTGATTGGGGACGGCTGCACCGCGACTACCTGCGCCAAACGCTCGCGGTCGAGCACGAGAAGATGCACCACGGGCACGCCGACGAGAATGCGATCGTCGCGTTCATGGACGGGGGCTCGGTCCTCATGCACGACGCCGGCTACCGCGACGCGGTCCCCAGCGGCCCGAACGGCGCGTGGCGCGCGGACGTGTTCCACAACCGCCTCGTCGTCCGCCCGCGCGTGCGCGCAGAGGGCGAGAGCCTACGCGAGCTCCTGCTCGACGAGGGCCACTACCGGCCGGTGCGCACCGACCGCATCGACTTCCTGCACTTCGAGCTCGGCACGTACGCACGCACGCGGGTCGATGCGGGCGAGGCGGGCTGGGTCTGGGACCGCACGCTGTTCCTGACGGGCGAACCGCGCGTCGTCGTCGTCGTCGACTCGGTGCTCGTGACTCGCGCGGGCGAGTACACGTTCGCGAACCTGTTCGCTGTCGGCGAGCTGGTCGGCGCCGGTGCCGACCAGGCTGTGGGGCGCACGGTCCGGATCGGAAGACACGAGCTGGCGCACACGCGAAACCTCGTCGTCGCGATGCCGGGCGAGGAGCTCGCGAGCTTTCCCCTGTCGCGGCACGGGCACGAGGAGCAGGTCGTGCACGCCGTCCGCGAGGGGCGCTTCGAGCGCGGCGAGCGCCTGGCATTCGTGACCTTGCTGTGGCCGGTGGAGCCTGGAACGGACGCGGGCACGTCGCGGATCGTCCCAACGTCGGTCGGGGATGCGGCGGTGGCCGTCGAGATCGATTCACTGCTCACGATCCTGGTCAAGACCGACCTCGAGCACGGCCTCCTCGACGAGCAGAGGCCGCGCTACACGCCGGAGCGCGGACGCGTCGAAGCGAACGGACTCGCGACCGACGCGGACTTCCTCGTCGTCCGGCGCTCGGGGGCCGAGGCGCGCTGGGGAGCTAGCAACATGACCCACGTGCACGTCGGGGCGATCGAGGCCTTCGCAGCCCGGCCGTTCCAGGTCTTCCAGACGAGCGGGCGCTCGGACGTCGTCGGGAGGGCGAAGTGGCGGAAGTGGGAGGGGACGACGTGGTTGGACTGAATCGGTAGCCGTGTTTCCGGGGCTACCGCCACTCCCTTGACGTAGCCCACGATCACGCGCTGGGTCGGGAGGTCGGCGACCTTCTCCAGCCGGACCGAGCCGAGCCGCGTCTTTCCGGCGACCTCGAGCAGGCCCTCCGGATCCACCATCTCGGCGCCGCGCCAGAAGGAGAAGTTGACGTGGTTCTTGTGGGCCGACGCGCCGACGAGGATGCCGCCGTGCTCGAAGCACGGGTTGCCCCACTTCAGAGTCTCCTCGACCCCGGGACAAGCGACGTGCACGGCCTTGCGAATCTTCTCCAGGATCGGCACCGCGACTCGGCGGCCTGGGCGGTGTACTCGTCGTGGTCGGTCGGCTTCTTCATCGCCATCGCGCTACCACCCGAAGTAGCTGCGCGCCAGCCACTGCACCGGCCGCTTGGACGCGCCGTCCACAAGCTCGGCGAACATCTCCCAGTCCCCCGCGTCGCGCGCGGCCGTCAGCTCTTCGCGTAACGCTTCTGCGAACGTGCCGTCGAAGCGCGCGAGCAGCTCGAGGAACGGGCCCGCCTTCTCAGCGGGTTCGCCCTTCTTCTTCTGGAACTTCGCGACCTGCTTGAGCGTGTTGTCCCAGCCCTTCGACGCTGCGCTCGAGAGGTACTTCTTGAGCCCCTTGCGGTCCTTCTTCGTGACCTCGATCTCGAACAGCGGCGCCCACGCGATCAGCTCGACGAGCGCGGGATCGGTACCGCGGCCGTGGAACGACTCGCCGCTCCCGACCAAGTCGCCGAGCGCCGCCTCGACCGAGGCGAGAATCGCCTGCGCCCGACCGGCCTCCTTCATGTACTTCGGATCGAACGCCTCCGCAGCGCGCAGCACCTCGAGCGCGTGGGAGAGTTGGCCCTCGGCGAGCGCCGGCTGGGCATTTTCCTCCCAGCGCTTCCTCCAGCTCGGGTAGCCGCGCAGACCGCGCTTGGCCACCAGCTCGCTCAACGGATCGTCGAGGAACGTCGCGAACGGCGGCTCGGGGCGCGTGTTGATCTCGAAGCCGGGATCGCCCTCCCACGCGACGGTCTGATCGAGATCGAGCAGCAGGAGGCGCGGCAGGTTGAAGCGACGGATGAAGAACGCCTCATTCGTGTCGCCGATGCCGAACGTCCCCTCCGGCCGCAGGTCGATGCCGACCGCTCCCGGTAGAGCGTGCTCCTTCAGATAGGCTTCGATCTTGGGTGCGTCGTTGGGCGAGCAGATGCACAAGAACTGCATCCCGTAGGCCTCGGACTTCTGCGCGAGGTCCATCAGCCACTCGTCGATGCGGACGAGCTCGTTCTGATCGATGCTCCAGAGCACGAGGAGCTGCGGCACGGGACCCGCCTCCGCCCAGCTCGAGCGCTCGCCCTGTACCCAGCGCTCGACGGACGGGAACGGCGGCACTTTGCCCTGGAAGCTGCCCCCCACCGCCCCGCCGGACTCCGTCTCGAGGCGCTCCATGCGGATCCCGCGCTCGATCGCGCCGGCCGGATCGGCGGAGTCGCGCGCGAGGTAGCGCACGTTCTTGAACTTCGCGTCGCCCGGCCCCATCAAGAGGCCGAACGAGCCGCGCAGCACCTCGAGGCTGGGGAACTCGTGCGTCGCGATCAGCTCGCCGTCGAACCACATGTCGGCGTTCCGCCCGATCACGTCGAGACGCAGCTTGTGCCAGACGCCCGCGCTCGTGCGACCCGCGGGACCGCGCGCGTCGACCGGGACGTGGCGCCAAGTCTTGAGGTTGTTCGGGCCGAAGCTCGACATCAGGTCGACCCACCCCTGCGGAACGGCCCCGTCCTCGACCTCGCGTTCGGGGAAGTACAGCATCCCGTGGAAGCCCGAGTCGCTCTTGCGCCCGAACACGAACCCGGTGAAGTTGACCTTGCCCTTCTCGGCGAGGATCTCGGCCTCCATCGAGAAGTCGCCCGACGTGATCTCGTCCAGCGTCAGGAACTGGTAGTCGTAGCGGTCGACGTCGAACGCGCCGAAGCTTCCCGCGAGCAGCGAGCCGTCGGGCCCGAAGACCTGGCTGCCCGGGCTCCACCCGTCGAGGTTGCTCTCGTTGTAGGCGAGCTTCCAGATGGACAGCGAGCGGCCGGACTGGCGCACCGCGTCGGCGTACGACTCGTACAGGTCGTCGAGCCCGAGGTTTCTGGCCATTCGGTACGAGACGTCCATGACCATCAGCGGCCTGCCCGCCGCGCCGTAGCGCTGCACGATGGAGCGCGCGGTCGCCGCGATCTCGTCGTGGACCTTGGCCAAGGTGTTGGCCTTCGGGTCGAGCTTGGCGAGCAGCCGCTCGGCCGCCTCGATCTTCTTCACGTCCGGCTCGGGCTGGAGCTCCATGAAGTGAATGCCCTCGCGCACGAGCTTCGCGGCGCGATCGGGATCGTCGAAGTGCTCGGACAACAGGTCGGCGAACTCCATCAGGAGCGTGATGTCGTCGGGTTGCGCGACCAGCCCCTTCTCGAAGTGCTCCTTCGCGGTGGTGTACTCCTTCGCCGCTGCCGCGAACTGGCCCCACTGGTGGTACGCGCGAACGACTTCGAGCTCGCCGCGCTGCTCCTGCTGCAGATCGAGCATCCACTTCTTCCAGACGGCATCCAGCTCGTCGACCGTCTTGGGAAGAAGGAGCTCTGGAGCGTCCTCGGGGCGCTCGAGTCCCTTGTAGGGCCCCGCCGGATTCGCGAGCACGACCTCTTCGAAGTTGCGCACCGCCCCCTTGCCGACGCGTCCGCCGGAGGAATTGATGAACTCGCCGAACGCCTTGCGGTAGACGAAGCGTCCGTCGAACGGGTCCTGGTAGTTGTAGAGGAAATAGACCACGCCCCAAGTCGGCGCATACCACGGCGGCCCCCAGCCATACTCGTTCTCGAGCACGATCCGGAACGTCGGCGCCGTCGTCGGGGTCGCGTTCGGATCGCTCGCGTCCGTACCGTCGTCATGGGACGCCATCCACCCGTTGCGCATCCTGTCGGCGAGCGGGAAGAGCCGGTGGTTCGCCGGCATATTCATGATGACCGTACCGTTGGGCAGAATGCGCGTGCCCTCGAAGAACGACGCGAGGCCCTCGTTGAGCCAACCCGTCGCGCTCGTCGCGAGTGACACGAACTGGTGCGCCGCCTCGTGGAACAAGGTGCCGGTCATCGCCTCGAAGCCCGAGGAGATGTACGTCTCGACGTGGCTCCCGGTGAAGTGTCCGCCGGACCACTCGACCGGAGGGCCGATGCCGAGCGTCAGGTACTCGTCGCGGTTCTTGAAGACGTGGACCTTGATGCGCGGGACCGAGCCGCCGTGCTCCTCCGTGCCGTACTCGAAGAACACGCGGTAGAACGCGTTCATCTGCTCCATCGCTTCGGCCGTGCGAATCAACACCTCGTATCCGGAGTCGGTGACCGTGATGTAGTTCTCGCGCTCCTCTTCGGCGGCCTCGTCCCACTCGCCGTGCTCGGCGTCGAACTCGGCGATCCACTCCTCGCTGACGTCAGCGAACAGGTCCTTGGGCTTCGCCTCGCCGGCGAGGCTCGGGTCGGGTGTCGCCGCGATGCGCTCGATCGCGAGCTGTGCCTCCTCGCGCTCGGGATCGAGCGCCAGGATCTCCTTCAGCACGCGGATCGCGGAGTGCGGGCGCTTCTCCTTCTCGTAGCGCTCGGCGATCGGGAAGAGCTTCGCGACGAAACGCTCCTTCATGCCGACCAGATCGCTGGCGATCGGATCGAGCGTGGAGAGCCGCTCGAGCACCGCCGCCGTCTCAGCCTTCTTGCGCTTCTGCGCGATCGACAGCCGGTACACCTGATGTAGGCAGTACACCAGCTCGTCCGGATCCTCCGCCGCTTCCGCCCAGCGCGCGCGCAGCTCCCACGCGTCGATCGCCTTGCGGTCGCGCTCGAGCGCGCGCTCGATCCGCGCCCGGGCTCCTTCGAGGTCCCCGGAGTCGAGCGAGCGCTCCGCGCTCTGGAGAGCGAGTCGGAAGGGGGACGCGCCGTCGTCCTGAACGGACGGCAGCCCGCGGACCGGTGCCACGGACAGAACGAGGGCGGCGGCGAGCGATTTCGAGAGTCGGATCGATTTCATCTGCATATCAGGCACGGCTCGGAAACGAGCGAAGGATTCTAATCGCGACCCCATCTACCCCGACCGAGCTTCTCTGCGCAGTAAGCGTCTGGTCAGGATGTGCCAATGCTGAGAACCTCGCCGCGAACGGGGGATCGCCCCGTCAAGGCACCGTGGGGCGCGGCCGATAGCCGCCAAGGTCTACCTAGTGGTGTGATCCAGGAATTCGGGTCATTTGTCCGAGCCGGTTTCGTGCGGTGGCAAGGCGCCGGGTTCCGGGCGTAGCCTCTGTGCTACTCACACCAGAGATAGATACTGCTTTCTTGGGGCAACGCAGGCACCGTGCGCAACTGGCCGGACAAGTGAACCGAATTCCTGAATCACACCACGGGGGCCTTTCTCGGAGACGAACGTGTCCGGCGGCTATCCACGAGCACAAATGATGAGACTCCTGCGCGAGGGCTCGATCGAGCGCAAGCTGAACATCATCATCACGCTCACGGTCTGCGCCGGGCTGCTCCTGGCGACGGTCGCGATGTCGTTCCTGGACTGGTCCGAGACGCGCCGCCAGATGGTCCAGGAGGCGGGCTCGGTCGCGAGCGTCCTAGGGGCGAACTGCACGGATGCTCTAGTGACGGGTGACGTGCTCGCGTCGCGCGAGGCCCTGGCTTCCGTCACGGGCCAGGCGGAGATCCTCGAGGCGTCGGTCTGGACCCGGGATGGACGCCAGCTCGCACGGTTCGCGATCCGAGCCGGCCTGCACGAGCGCGCCGACGCCATGCCGGGCATCGGGGAGATCCGCTGGGGCCCCACTGGCCTCGAGGTGCGCCGAGCAGTGAAGCTGGACAACCTGCTGATCGGCAGCGTCTACGTTCGCATCTCGTCGAGCCGCGTGCGGGAGCGCCTCGTACGCTTCGGCTTCCTCGCCGTCCTGGTCGCGGGCGCCACGATGCTCGTGACGGTGCGCATCTCGCGTCGAATGCAGCATGCCGTCACCGAGCCACTGCTGCGCCTATCGGATGCATCGCGCCGAATCTCGGAGCAGCGCGACTACTCGATCCGCGTCGAGCGCACGACGGAGGACGAGGTCGGAGAGCTCGTCTCGGCCTTCAACGAGATGCTCGATCAGATCGAGACCCACGGTCAGGAGCTCGAGGCGGCCAAGGAGAGCGCCGAAGCAGCGATGGTCGCCAAGTCGCAGTTCCTCGCGACGATGAGCCACGAGCTCCGCACGCCGATGAACGGCATCATCGGTATGACGGGACTCCTGCTCGGCTCGGACCTCGATGTCGACCAGCGCGACTTCACCGAGACCGTGCGCACGTCGGCCGAACGGCTACTGACGACGATCAACGACCTGCTCGACTTCTCCAGGCTCGAGTCCCACCACGTCGAGCTCGAGCTGGTCGAGTGCGACCTGCGCGCCGAGGTCGAGGAGACGGTCGAGATGCTCGCGCAACCGGCGTGCGCCGCCGGACTCGAGCTGTGCTGCCTCGTCCGCTCGGACGCACCCGAGACGGTCAAGTGCGACGCCGGCCGCCTGCGCCAGATCCTGCTGCAACTCATCGGCAACGCGATCAAGTTCACGAGCGATGGCGTCGTGTCGGTCACGGTCAGTGTGCAGAAGAGAACCGAGCACGCGTGCGAGCTCATGTTCCGCGTCCGCGACACGGGGATCGGCATCCCCGAGGACCGGCGCCACCGCCTCTTCGAATCGTTCTCGCAGGTCGACGCTTCGATGACGCGCCGCTACGACGGCGCCGGCATCGGTCTAGCCATTAGCCGCGAGATCATCGAGGTCATGGGCGGCGAGATCGGCGTCGAGAGCGAGGTCGACGCGGGCTCGACGTTCTGGTTCACGATTCCGCTGAGCGCCGATGACTTTGTCGACGCACCGGCGATCGGCGGACCCGAGCTCTGGGGCCGGCACGTCCTGGTGATCGAGGACGGCCTCACGAGCCGCAAGGTGCTCGAGCATCACCTCGGCGCATGGGGCTGCGCCGTCGACACGGTCGCCGACTGGACCGCCACGTGCGCCGCCCTCGACGCGCGCAGCGCCAGCCGCCCGTACGACGCCGTGATTCTCGACCTCGAGCTTCCCGAGTCCGACCCCGCCACGCGCTCGCGAGAGCTGGTCGCGCTCTCGTCCGCACCTGTCGTCGGGCTCGCGTCCGTCGGCGACCTGGCCACCGCGCGCGAGCTCGAGCACGAGGTCCTCGCTGGCTGCGCGGTCAAGCCCGTCCGATCGCGGGCGTTGCTCGACACGATGCGCGCCGTGCTCGGAACGGTTCACAACGCGCGCAGCGAGACAGCCGAGCACGGGCTGGATGCGGGTTCGAGGCCGCGCATCCTGATCGTCGAGGACAACACCGCCAACCAGAAGTACCTCGCGCGCATCGCGGCCCGCACGGGGTGCTGGTCCGAGGTCGTCGCCAACGGGCAAGAGGCGATCCGAGCCCACGGCCAGTTCCGCTTCGACATGGTCTTGATGGACCTCATGATGCCGGTGATGGACGGGCTCGAGGCCACGCGCCGCATCCGCCAGGGCGAGTCGGGCCGACGACGCACGCCGATCGTCGCGCTCACGGCGAACGCCGGCGAGGCGGACCGCGAAGCCGCCCTCGAAGCCGGCGTCGACGACTACCTCGAGAAGCCCGTCAGCGTCGAGGACCTCGAGCAGCTGATCCGCTGCTGGATCCAAGGCAAGCGCGACAGCGGCCTGGTCGAGCCCGAGCCGCAGCCCGAGCCGCAGCCGGCCGCACCCCTGCCGGCTCCGTTCGTCGCGCGCCCGCAGGCGACCGACGCCGCCATCGCTCCGGCGACGCAGTGCGTGCTCGTCGCGGACGACAACCCCGTCAACCAACGCCTGCTCGCGCGCATCCTCGAGCGCTTCGGCTGCCACGTCGAGACGGCCAACGACGGCGAAGAGGCGTGCGAGGCACTGAGCCAGATGGAGTTCGCGCTCGTCCTCATGGACGTGCAGATGCCCGGCGTCGACGGCCTGGAGGCGACGCGCCGCGTCCGCGCGTCGGAAGCGAACACGGGGCGCCACGTGCCGATCGTCGCGGTCAGCGCCAACACATCCGCTCACGACGTCGAGCTCGGACGGCTCGCCGGCATGGACGAGTACCTATCAAAGCCCGTTGACATCGCGCGGCTGCGCGACGTGCTCGTCCAGTTCGTCGGGCTCGGGCCTCTCAGAGCCGCTTGATCCGGATGCCGCGGTACCACACGCGGTTGCCGTGATCCTGCAGCGCGATGTGTCCGCCACGCTGCATGCCGTAGCCTGGCCACTGCTTGAACTTCGAGGCCTCGACCAGCGCCTTCCAATCGTCGGACCAGAGCTCGTACGAGCATTGCTGCACCCCGTTGAGCCAGTGCTCGACGTGCGCGCCGTCGACGACGATGCGCGCGTCGTTCCACTCACCGACCGGCCGGGTGTCGTCGTTCTCGGGGGCGTGCAGCGCGTAGTTCGCACCGGCCATGTGCACCGGGTTGACGTCGCCGTCGAACACGGCATTGTCGAGCACCTGCATCTCGGGCCCGGAGAAGTACGTCGCGTCGAACTCCTCGCTGACGTGGAACATGATCCCGGAGTTGGCGCGCGGCGCGATACGCCACTGGAGCACGAGCTCGAAGCTCGAGAACTCCTCGTGCGTGATCAGGTCACCGGCGCCGGCGCCGATCAGGGCGATCGCGTCGTCCTCGATCGCCCAGCCTTCGGGCACACCTTCCTGGCGGAAGCCACGCCAATGGGCGAGCGATTCGCCGTCGAAGAGCAGCTCCCAGCCATCGCGCACATCGGCGCGACTCAGCTCATTGACGTCCGCCGGGCTCGAGGCACAGGCCGAGAGGGTGAGCGCGAGACAGAGAGAGAGATCGGTACGCATACGGTCAGGCGGCTTGACGGGAGCGGGACGGGTAAAGAACGAGCAAGAGCAAGAGGACGGCGAGCGCGCCGTACATGGGCGCGCTGAAGAGCTTGGTGTAGTCCATCGCCATGATGGCCTCGCCGGCAGCGTCGACTTCCCCAGTTTCGTACTGGGCGTGCTTGCCGACGAGCGCGGTCGAGATCCAGCTGCCGAGGATGATACCCACCCCCACGATGACCATGTTGTAGAGGTTCTGCGCGCTCGCGCGCACGTCCGCGGTGGTCTCCTCGTCGACGATCATGAAAGCGACGAAGATGAAGCAGCCGAAGCAGAGACCGTGGAGCATGACGCCCAGGATCAAGGTCACCGTGCTCGGCAGCGGGATCGACTCGTAGTAGGCGAACAGCGCCATCCGCGCGGCGTACGCAAGCGTGCCGATCATCAGGAACGTCTTGCGCGAGACCTGTTTCGCGAACACCGGAATCAGGGCGAGCACGAAGATCTCGGACATCTGCCCGATCGTCATGAGCCCTCCTCCGCCGACGCCGAAGACCTTCTCGATCGTGGAGTTGAACCAGGTGACGAAGCCACCGGCGCCAGCCTCGGTTGCGGTCAGCGCCGCCTGGTACTTGCCGAGGAAGCTCGCGGTGTAGACGAAGTAGAACTGGTGGATGCAGCTGATCGGGATCGTAAGCAGGAACAGGGTGATCAGCGGCTGCCGGCGGATCTCCGAGAGCGCCTCAAAGGTCGCGTTGGACTCCGCCGCGTCCGAGGCCGGCGGGGTCTTCGGCAGCGTGAAGCAGAACAGCCCCATGAACGCTCCCAAGAGAGCGCTCAGCTTGAAGGCATCGGCGCGCCCCGCGTTCTGGGCGGCCGTGATCGCAGCCTCGTCCAGCTCCGCGGGCGTGTGCTTGAAGAGCAGCCAATGTCCGACTCCGATTCCCACCGCGATCCAGCCGATCGTGCCCCAGACGCGCACGCGTCCGAAATCGCGGTCGCGGTCGGGCAAGTGATGGAACGCGAGCGAGTTGGTCAGTGCCAGCGTCGGCGCGTAGACGAAGCCGTACGCCAACGAGAGCCAGAAGAACGTCCAAAACTCGGCTGTCTCCGCGAGCGTCCACACGATGACCGCACCGATGACGTGGCTGATCCCGAGGAACTTCTCGGTCGAGAACCAACGATCCGCGATCTGGCCCGCGAGGAACGGCCCGATGATCGCCCCCACTGCCCCGATCGAGAGGATGTAGCCCGCTTGCTCCAGCGTGAAGCCGCGGTGCCCCATCAGGAACGGGTAGAGGATCGGCAGCCAGGCGCCCCAGACGCCGTACTGCAGGAACATCATCAGCGACAGCCGCGTATTCAGGGAGGCGGACAGCTGCGGCGCGGGGCTCGTCTGGTTCATGAACTGGTTGGTGGGTGGGAGTCGAGATCAGTCCCCGAACGCCGCGTCGAACGCCTGCGGCGAGACCTCGAAGTCGAGGTCCTTCACGAACCGGCACGACTCCTCGGCACCGGCCTCGCGATGCATGCCGGGGTCCTCCCATTCGACGGTCAAGGGCCCCTGGTACCCGGAGTGATTGAGCTGGCGGATGATCCCCTCGAAGTCGACCTTGCCGCGCCCCATCGAGCAGAAGTCCCAGAAGCGACCGTTCTGTCCGAAGGGTGCATGCCCGCCGAAGACCCCGGCCTCCATCGGGCGGTCGGACCACCACACGTCCTTCATGTGGACGTTGAAGATGCGTTCACCGAACTCCCGCAAGAACGCGAGGTAGTCGACCCCCTGGTAGCCGAAGTGGCTCGGGTCGAAGTTGAAGCCGAAGCGCGGGTGGTGGTCGATCGCCTCGAGCGCGCGGCGCGCGGAGGCGATGTCGAAGGCGATCTCGGTCGGGTGCGCCTCGAGCGCAAAGTACACGTCCTCTTGCTCGAACACGTCCAAGATCGGCTTCCAGCGCTCCGCGAAATCCTCGAAGCCCTTGTCGATCATCCCCGGCAGGAACGGCGGGAAGCCGTAGAGCGCGTGCCAGATCGATGAGCCCGTGAAGCCGTTGACGACGACGCGTCCGGTCTTGCCGAGCGTCTCCTTCACCGCATCCGGAGCGCAGTCGAAGAAGCGGCGAGCGGCGCGCGCGGTGTCCTTCATTTCCTGAGCCGCGCGCCCGCGGACCCCCTCCGGGTCACCATCGCCCCAGACATGATCGGGCAGGATCGCCTTGTGGCGCTCGTCGATCAGGTCGCACACGGCCTGGCCGACGAGGTGCGAGCTGATGGCCAAGGCCCCGAGGCCGTGGTTCCCGAGCAGCTCCCAGTGATTCTTGCAGTAGTCGTCTTCACGCAGCGCACGCTGCGGGTCGAAGTGGTCGCCCCAGCAGGCGAGCTCGAGGCCGTCGTAGCCGAAGCTCTTGGCATTCTGCGCCATCGTCTCGAGCGGTAGGTCGGCCCATTGGCCGGTGAAGAGGCATACGGGGCGTGCCATGGGAGTGCTCCGATCAGGGTCCGATCAGGGGGGTTTGGGGCCCGACAGTCTACTGCCGTTATTTGACTTGGCTCAACTTGATGGCGCTGCGCTGCTTGGCCGAGAGCAGAGCGGCCTCGAGCACCCGCTGGGTCTCGTACGCGTCCGCGAAGTCGGGCAGCGGCACTTCGGGCTTCTTGCGCCCGATCGCGCGCAGGATATCGGCCGCCATGTTCGTGAAGCCGTGCTCGTAGCCGATGACGTGCGCATCCGGCCACCAGGCCTCGGCGTAGGGGTGGTTTCCTGCCGACGTGCACATGATCCGACGCCAGCCGCAGACCTTGGGATCCTCGGTCGCGTCGATGTAGTTCAGGACGTTCATGTCCTCGAAGTCGAAGCTCAAGGAGCCCTTGTCGCCGTTCAGCTCGATCGTGTTGCGGTTCTGGTGGCCGTGCGCGAGCCGCGTCGCCTCGAAGCTGGCGATCGCGCCCTTCTTGAACGTCGCCAGGAACAGCACCGCGTCGTCGACGTCGCTCTTGCCCTTCCCGC
Source organism: bacterium (assembly GCA_024226735.1). Lineage (GTDB taxonomy): Bacteria > Planctomycetota > UBA1135 > UBA1135 > JAAELL01. The sequence goes on from JAAELL010000101.1 coordinate 20,707, forward strand.
GCCCGTCCGGCATCGGCCGCTCCTTGATGAACGTCTTGGAGATCGCTCCGTTCACCTCGGCGACCTCGTCGCCGGTGAGGAAGCGCGCCATGTCGACGATGTGCGCGTTGAGATCGCCGTGGGCTCCGGAGCCGGCGCGCTTCTTCTCGAAGCGCCAGACGCGCGGGGCCGCCGGTCCGCCCCAGCTCTGCAGGTACCTCGCGCGCACGTGCAGGACGTTGCCGATCTTGCCGGCCTTCACGAGCTGGTGCGCCAGGGCGACCGCGGGGCAGCGCCTGTAGTTGAACCAGACAAAGGTCTTGCCCTTGGCCTTCTTCGCCGCGTCGCGCATCACGCGCGCATCCTTCAGGCTCCCGGCCAGGGGCTTCTCGCAGGCCACGTGCTTGCCGGCCTCGAGCATCGCGAGCGACTGCTGGGCGTGAAGGTCGTTCGGCGTCCCGATGTCGACGAGGTCGATCTCGGGGTCACGCGCGATCTCCTTCCAGTTGCCCGTCGCCCTGCGCCACCCGAAGCGGTCGGCGAACGGCTGCAGGTCCTCCAGATCGCGGGCCGCGATCGTGTGCAGGACAGGCTGAACGGGCAGGTCGAAGAATCGGGCGACCTGACCCCAGGCGTTCGAGTGGGCGCGGCCCATGAACTTCTGACCGATCAGGGCGACGTTGCACGACTTGGCCATGGTGTCTCAGGCGGGGAGGCTGGAGCGGGGAACGGGCGCCGCAGACCATAGCAACCTCATCCGCGCCGCCCGACCCCCGGGCGGCCGGCACGGGCCACGAGCCGCCCCTTGCCAGGCGCGCCCCGAGAGCCTAAAACCCGGCTGCACTCCTGGACGATGAGTGGGTCGAAAGGACCCACACCGCCCTTGGGACCCCGAACGATGAACATCTTCTGTAGGCTCTTCGGCCACACGTGGTGGCACCAGACCGAGAACCCCAAGGTCGCCTGGAACACCACCAAGAACCTGTCCGAGCTCGCGCTCACCACGGAACAGCCCGAACCGCGCTTCTGGCTCGAGTGCCGCCGCTGCGGCGAGCGCAACGAGAATCCGACGCGCGACGAGATCAAGCGGATTAATTGTTAGAAAGGGGGGGATCCCCGATTGCTAGAAAAGGGGGGATCCCCCTTTTTCTAGCAACGGCACCTTCGGTGCCGGGGGTGTTTGCTGGCACCACGCCTGACGGCGTGGTAGCGACGGCAACGGACGGGTCGGGGCGGTGTCGAAGACGTCGAGGCTGTCGAAGGCGTCGGGGCGGCATCGAACGCGTCGGGGCGGCATCGAACGCGCCAGGTCGGTGTCGCGGCGCGCTGGGGCGTTCAGCGGGTCCAGGTGGTCGCCATCAGCTCCCGGATCGCCGGTCGGTCCAGGCGGTAGTCGGAGCGCGAGGGGCCGACGAACCACTTCCACAGGAAGGCGCCGCGCAGCCAGGTCGTCTCTTCCTCGAGCACGCCGAGCGCGACGCTCAGGCAGCGTTCCTGGAGCACGCCGGCCGCGCCCGGGTCGTCCCTGCGGCGCCGGCCCGATTCCCATGGGCGCAGCGCGGCGGCGAGCGAGCGGTCGTAGCCGAGCTCGGTGAACACGACCGGTTTTCCGGTGCGTACGTGGAGCGCGCGCAGCTTGCGCAGTGGCTCGCTCCAACCCGCGCGCAGGGCGCTCTCGTCGGGGAGCCGTTCGTCCGTCACGAGTGGAAAGTAGGCCTGCACCCCCACCGCGTCGAGCGCGTCCCAGAAGCCGACGCGCTCGAAGTCCGACCAGTTCGCGGCGTACGTCAGATGCGCGGAGGTCTGCTCGCGCACCGCGCCGATGATCGCGCGCCACTGTGACTCGTGCGCGAGGGTCCGATCGAGCTCGGTCCCCACGGCGAACGCGTCGGCGCCCCGTGCGATGCGCGCGAGGGTGACGATCCAGCGCTCGTAGCTGGCGAAGAACCGCTCCCACTGCCCGGCGTCGTCGAAGGCGATGTCCCCGCGCCACGAGAACGGACTGCCCCAGTACGCGATGTGCGGCTTGACGAGGATCTGCATCCCGCGCGCGTGCGCCTCTTCGATCGGCCGTGTCACCCACGCGGGTGGAGCGTCAGCGTCGAAGCGGCTGACCACCTCGCCGTCGGCTCGAATCGACGCGTAGGGGTGGATCGCGACCCAGTTGACGCCGAGGGCGCGCAGCCGGTCGAGCTCGTCCCCGAACCCGTCCCGCCCCCACTCCGGCCCGTACGTCTGGCACGAGATCGTCATGCCACGCACGCGGGCGCCATCGTCCCCGGCCGGCGCCTGGCGCGGCCGAACGCTCGCGCCGCCGCCGAGCACGAGGACTGCCCCGAGCACGCAGAATCGTCGTTTCGAACTGGCCTGCACGCGCCCATCATGCCCGTGCAGCCACCGGGAACCGACTTTTCCTCCTGTCCTCGGGGCCGATCCGTTCGATAATGAGAGCGAGGTCCGAATCGACGTCATGGACAAGGAAATCCTGAAGTGGGTGATCGTGGTCGGCAGCATGCCGTTCTGGTTGCCCTTCCTCCGCGCCCTCTGGGACGAGCTCAATCTCGCGATGCGCGAGGACGGCGGCCTCTACGGGCAGGAGCCGGGTCCGATCCAGCGTGAGCAGATTCGGCGCGAGCTCGCGATGGAGGAGCCCAAGCTCGTCAGCGAGACCCTCGCGCACCGCCGCACCAAGGGCACGGTCAGCGCGACCGGCCGCGCCAAACCGCCGAGCCCGAAAGGCCCTGCGTACCAGGCAGGACCGCAGATGGGACCGAACGCGCGAAGACGCGTCAGCAATCCCGTCAGTCGGCAGCGCAGCTTTCGCTGAGTCTCTCCGGCGCGGTCAACTCGGTCATCCCGGTAAGATGACTGAATGGCCGATCGGGAGACTCGGACCACGGAGCTGCTCGCCGACATCCAATCTGGAAACAGCGAGGCGATCGAGGAGCTTTTTCGGCGGTACTACGACCGCGTGACGCGCATCGTCCGGCGCCAGCTCGGCGCGGGCCTGCGCGAGAAGGTCGAGTCCGCCGACCTCGTGCAGGAGACGTTCGCGACGGCGCAGAAGAAGCTGCCCGAATTCGAGCTGCGCGAGGGCAGCTCGCTCGTGAACTGGTTCGCGAAACTCTCGGAACGGCGCATCCACGCCGCGGTCGAATACTACGCGGCGGCCAAGCGAGATCGCGGCCGCGAGAACTCCCTCGACGCCATCCAGAACGACGCCGACAGCGGCGACCATCCGCTGCAGCTCGCTGGCCAGGGAGCAGGCCCCGCGGAGATCTGCTGCACGAACGAGGATGTCGGCACCCTGCACGAGATGCTGATGGAGCTCGGAGAGGAGCAGCGCGAAGTGATCATGCTGCGCGACTTCGGCCAGGGATCCTGGGAGTCGATCGCGACCGCGATGGACCGCCCGAGCGCGAACGCGGTGCGCGCCCTGCATGCGCGTGCGATCACGAACCTGACCCTGCGCATGTGCCGACGGGGCGGCGACCCGCAGTCGTGAGGCGCGTGCACGCATCCGTCGACAGAGAGGAGGCCGGGGGGTGGAGCTTCCCCCCCCCGGCCAGCGGACGTGGCTGAACGCGTCAAAACGTCGCCAGACAACGCGGCGAACGCCTCTCCCCGCGCGGCCAGCCACATCCCGATCGGTGGCCGACCCCGACCGAGCTCTCTCCCGGGAGCTCACCGGGGCGGACGCACCGCATGCCTTCTCTCTCCCGGAGCGCAGCGAGTGCTCCCTCCCTCGGGGCAAGCCGAGCCGAACAGTCACGAAAGGTGGAGGGGCCACCGTCGCCCGAGCGCGCGCACGAACCCGAGGATTCTTCGTGGGCTTTCGGGGGATTGCCCGACCGCCTGGGACTCCGGCCCTCCTCCTCCGGGAGCGGCGGATACGCCAACCGTGCGGAGAACAGCGTGACCGACGAGCCCCAAGACCGCCCCGAGAACTTCTCGCCCGAGGCCGTCGACGCCTTCACCGCCTACGTCGAGCGGGTCCAGGAGGGCGAGACGCCCGACGTCGAAGAGCTCTGCGCCCAGCACCCCGACCTCGCCGGCGAGCTGCGCCCCCTCTACGCGAGCTGGCGCGCGCTGACAGGCGTCTTCGAACGCCTCAGCGAGCCGGGCGAGGGATCGGGGACCCGCGTCGATCCGAGCGCGACCGCGACGCCCGAGCTGCTCGAGACGTTCTTCGCGCGGCTCGAAGCGAGCAAGCCCGAGGAGAGCCGCTACCACATCCGCGGCCAGGTCTCCGAGGGCGGCCAGGGAGCGGTCATGCGCGTCTGGGACGAGCACCTGCGCCGGCCGCTCGCCATGAAGGTCATGATCGGTGCAGGCGCGGTGCCGGCGACGGGTGCGACGCCGCCGCTCGAGCAACGCCGGCTCGGGCGCTTCCTCGAAGAGGCACAGGTGACGAGCCAGCTCGACCACCCGAGCATCGTGCCCGTGCACGAGCTCGGGCTCGACGCGGACGGGCGCCTCTACTACACGATGAAGCTCGTGCGCGGACGCGACCTCGGCGAGGTGATCGAGCGCGTGCACGCCGGAGTCGACGAAGACTGGACCGTCCAGCGCGCGCTCGGCGTCGTGCTGAAGGTCTGCGACGCGATCGCGTTCGCGCATGCCAAGGGCGTCGTCCACCGCGACCTCAAGCCCGACAACGTGATGGTCGGCCGCTACGGCGAGGTCTACGTCATCGACTGGGGCATGGCGCGCGTCATGGGGCACGAGGACCGCCGCAACATCGGGCTGACGACCGGGACGCCGTCGGACGACGTCTCGTCGGAGCGCAGCGCGGGGAAGAGCAAGAGCAGCGCCGACTCGGGCCTGTTCACCCAGGACGGCGACGTCGTTGGAACCGTGCACTACATGCCGCCCGAACAGGCGGAGGGCAGGACCGTCGTCGTCGGCCCACGCTCGGACGTGTACGCGGCCGGCGCGGTGCTCTACCACGTGATCGGGGGCAAGAAGCCGTACCACGACGTTTCGCCCGCGAACCAGGAGGCGGTGCGCAGCCGGGTCGTCGAAGGCCCACCGGCAGCGCTCCGGCGGCTCGCGCCCAAGGTGCCCGAGGAGCTGCTCGCCATCTGCGAGAAGGCGATGCACCGCGACCCGCGCGAGCGCTACGCCGACATGCGCGAGATGGCGGCGGACCTGCGTGCGTACCTCGAGAACCGCGTGGTGCAGGCCCATCGCACGGGGGCGTGGGTCGAGACCAAGAAGTGGATCGCACGCAACAAGCGGGTGGCGGGGCTGGCCTTCGCGCTCGCGACGATCGTGCCGGTGTCGCTCGTGTCCTACGTCACGCAGCAGCGACGCGCGCACGAGAGTGCGCAGCTCTTGCAGACCTGGAGCGACACGGGCACGACGCGCTCGCTCCTCGCGGAGGCCGAGACGATCCGGCTCGACGATCCCAGTTGTGTCGCCCGCTTCGATGACTGGTTGGCGGCAGCGGAGGCTCTACGCCAGCGCGCCCCGCGCCACCGCGCCGAGCTCGACGCGATCCGCGCCAACGGCACGCGCAACGCAGCAGCGGACGGCAACCTGGCCGCGTCGATCCGAGCGCGCCTCGACGAGGACCGCGGCGCCCTGGCGGGCCTGAGCGGCGCCCGCGCGGCCAACGACGCGAACGATGCCCGCGCCCAGACCATCCTCGACCTCGAGATCGCCGATGCCAAGGGCCGCGTCGCGAGCGGTGAGCGCGAGCTCGAGATCCGTGCGAACTGGGACTTCGACGATGCGGCGCTCGCCCCGCGCCACGCGAGCCTCGTCGAGCTCAATCACGGCCTCGTCCAGCTCTACGACGAGCGCGCGGGCGTCGTACGCCGCATGGCCGCGCGCCGCGCACAGGCTGCCGGCGCGACTCCCTCGGGCGCGTGGCGCACGGCACTGCCGGACATCGCCGCCGCCTACCCGGGCCTCGAGCTCACGAGTCAGTACGGCCTCGAGCCGCTCGGAAGGAACCCTGGCACCGGCCTGTGGGAGTTCTGGCACGTGTTCTCGGGCGATAGCCCCCTGCGCAACGTCGCGAACGAATGGGAAATCGACGGCAGCACCGGCATCGTGCTGGTGCTCATCCCGGGCGGCACGTTCGCGATGGGTGCTGCGCCGGGCGTCCCTGGGCTCGAGCGCCACGACGTCACCCTCGCTCCCTACTTCCTCTCGAAGTACGAGATGACCCAGGGCCAATGGATCCGAGCGACGGGCCACAACCCCAGCACCTTCGCCGCGGGCATGGACTACATCAACGACCCGCGCATCGGGCGCGACTCCCCCATCGAGACCGTGAGCTGGGAGGAGGCCCACGCGGTGCTCGAACTGTGGGACCTGACGCTGCCGACCGAAGCGCAATGGGAGCGTGCCGCGCGCGGCGGGCGCACGACGACCTACTGGTGGGGCGACGACGTCGCGGACGGCTTCACACCCCCGAAGGAGAACATCTTCGACCAGACCGTGAGCCCCGATCAGCTGTTCGACGACGGCTGGAGAAACCCGGCTCCCGTCGATTCGCTCTTTCCGGGTCCATTCGGGCTCCACAACGCACTAGGAAACGTGCAAGAGTGGTGCCTCGATTCGTACGCGTTCTCGATGGCGGCAGCCACTCATCGACCGGGCTCGGGCGAGCTGATCCCCACGGCCGCATCGACGATGCGCGCCGTTCGCGGCGGTTGTTTCAAGGACTACCCGACCTACCTGGAGCCGGGTAGACGCCAGTCGCGTCATCCAGGTGCGCGAGACTCGTCGATCGGCGTGAGGCCGGCGAGGAGGATCGATCCCTAGCCAACTCAATTCAATTCAATTCAATCCAATTCAATTCATTTGCAACATGGCAAGCTTCAACCAATACAACGATTGCATCAATCACATCAAGCCGCAGGGACAGGGCCTCGCCCAGGTCACGATCGGATCCGGTGTTCAGAATGACATCGTGATGTCGATCCTGCCCGACGCCCCGGTGAAGCTCCGATCCGCCAACGACAACTGGGAGCTCGAGCTAGAGAAGAACAAGTTCTTCGGCTTCGCCCTGAAGGAGGTCGCCGGCTCCAACTACGTTCTCATTCCGGAAGGCGACCCCGGAGCGGAGCTGTCCCTGACGCGGACCGATCGGATGCGCCAGATGGTCGCCGCCTACGACTGGCCGGCGTTGGCGGTGACGCCGGGAAGCAGCCCCGGCCCCAGCTCCAATGGCATCGGCTTCTGGGAGGGCGGCAGCCTGTCCCTGTGGGTCACCCACGGGGAAGGGATCGCTCAGCTCGTCCTGCAGCACGTCGGCGGGGACTGACCGATCTCGCTTCCTGGGGCCAGGGCCGGTAAATTGCGGCCCGCATGCCCATCCCCACCCCGTTTCACCCGCGCACGGCGCCGCTGTGCACGAGCCTTTATTGGAAGGAGTGGGCGGGATACCACGCCGTCCGCTCCTTCGACACGACGTTCGAGCGCGAGTACTTCGCGTTCCGGCACGCCGCCGGCTTGATCGACGTGACGCCGCTCTACAAGTACGCCATCCGCGGCAAGGACGCCGGCCGGTTCCTGTCCTACGTGCTGGTCAAGGACGTCACCCGGCTCGGCGTCGGACGCGTCACGTACCTGTGTTGGTGCGACGCGCGTGGACACGTGCTCGATGATGGCACGGTGACGCGCTGGGACGACGCGCACTACCGCCTGACGTCGGCCGACCCCTCGTACCACTGGCTCTTGCGCCACGCACGCGGGTTCGACGTCGAGATCGAGGACGAGTCGTCCGAGATCTGCGCCCTGGCGCTCCAGGGACCGCGCGCACGGGCGATCCTGTCCGCGGCGGCGGGGTCCGACGTCGAGGGCCTGCGCTTCTTCGGTGCGATGCGCGCCAAGATCGGCAAAGCGCCGGTCGAGATCACGCGCACCGGCTATACGGGCGACCTCGGCTACGAGGTCTGGACGGCGAACCAGCACGCGCTCGAGCTGTGGGACGCGCTGGTCGAAGCGGGCGCGCCGCACGGCCTCTTACCGGCGGCGCTCGACGCGATGGACGTCACGCGCATCGAAGCGGGGTTCATCCTGAACGGCGTCGATTACACCAGCGCCCGGCGCGCCGTTATCCCACGCCAGCGCTCCTCGCCCTACGAGATCGGCCTCGGCTGGTCCGTCCAGCTCGATCGCGACCCGTTCATCGGACAGGCAGCTTTGCAGAAGGAGAAGCGCGAAGGCTCGCGCTGGGCGATCGTCGGGCTCGAGTGCGACTGGGACGAGCTCGAAGCTCTGTACGGGAGCTTCGACTTGCCGCCCGGCATTCCGACGCACGCGTGGCGCGAGTCGATCCCGATCTACTCGGGCGCCGTGCAGGCCGGCTACGCGACGAGTGGAGCCTTCTCCCCCACCCTCAAGAGACAGCTCGTGATCGCCACGATGGAAGCCGCCTACGCGAAGACAGGAACCGAGCTGCGCATGGAGTGGACGGTCGAGCACCAGCGCCACGCAGTTCGCGCGATCGTGACCGATCGCCCCTTCTTCGACCCCGAGCGCAAACGCAGCACACCCAAGATCGCGCAGGGAGCGGGCGCATGAAGAAGTGGGACGCCATCGTCGTCGGTGGCGGGCACAACGGCCTCGCCTGCGCGGCCTACCTCGCCAAGGCGGGCAAGGACGTGCTGGTGCTCGAGCGCCGGCACGTGCTGGGCGGAGCAGCCGTCAGCGAAGAGCTGTACCCCGGGTTCACGTTCTCGGTGTGCTCGTACGTCGTGAGCCTCCTGCGGCCCTGGATCATCCAGGACCTCGAGCTGCCCAAGTTCGGGCTCGAGATCCTGCCGCTCGAGGCATCGTTCTCGCCCTACCCCGACGGGCGCGCGCTGTGCCGTTGGAGCGACCCCGAGCTGACGCGGCGCGAGATCGCGGCGTTCAGCAAGAAGGACGCCGAGGTCTACCCCGAGTTCGGCAAGGCGATGAGCCGCCTCGCGCGCTGGGCCAAGCCCGTGATCGACGCGCCGGCGCCGCGGCCTGCATCGCTGAATCCGCGCGAGCTCAAGGGCCTGCTCGACTTCGGTCAGCGCTTCCGCGACCTGGAAGCGGTCGACCAGGAGGGTCTCGCCAAGCTGATGACCAAGAGCGCGGTCGACCTGCTCGACGAGTGGTTCGAGTCCGATCAGCTCAAGGCGCCGATGGCGGTGTCGGGCATCATCGGTACGTTCCTCGGCGTGCGCTCGCCTGGCACCGCCTACGTGCTGCTGCACCACTACATGGGCGAGATCGACGGCGCGTTCCGCGCGTGGGGCTTCGCCAAGGGCGGCACCGGCATGGTGTCGGATTCGATCGCGGACGCGGCGCGCCACCACGGCGCCACGATCCGCACCGAGGCGGACGTCGACCGCGTGCTCGTCGAGCGCGGCGAGGCGACGGGCGTCGTCCTGTCGGACGGCGAGGAGATCAGCGCCAAAGCCGTCGTCTCGGGACTCGATCCCCACGCGACGTTCCTCAAGCTCGTCGGGCCCGACCACCTCGACGACGACTTCCTGACGCGCATCCGGCGCTTCAAGATGCGCGGCAGCTCCGGCAAGGTGAACCTCGCGGTCGACCGGCTGCCCGAGTTCTCCAGCCGGCCTGGCGACGGCCCGCACCTGCGCGGCGACATCGCGATCGCGCCCAGCATCGAGTACCTCGAGCGCGCCTACGACGACGCGAAGTACGGCGACTTCTCGCGCCGCCCCTACCTCAACGTCGTCATCCCCTCCCTCGTCGACCCGAGCGTCGCCCCGCCCGGCAAGCACGTCATCTCGTGCTTCGTCCAGTACGCGCCGTACTCGATCAAGGAAGGGCCCGAACACTGGCCCGAACGGCGCGAGGCCTTCGGCGACGCGGTCGTCGACACGCTCGCCGAGTACTGCCCCGGCCTGAAGGAGTCGATCCTGTTCCGCCAGGTGCTCACGCCGTGGGACCTCGAGCAGGACTTCGGCCTGACCGAGGGCAACATCTTCCACGGCGAGCTCTCGCTCGAGCAGCTCGCATTCCAGCGGCCGGCGGCCGGCTTCGCCCACTACAAGACGCCGATCCCGCGGCTCTGGATGTGCGGGTCGGGGACCCACCCCGGCGGTGGGATCATGGGCGCGCCCGGCGCGCTCGCGGCGAAGGCCATGCTGCAGGGTTCGCTCCTCGGGAGGTCCCTGTGAGTGCACGCACGATCGTGATCGGTGGCGGGCCGAACGGCCTCGCGGCCGCGACGACCCTGGCGCGCGCGGGCAAGCGCGTGACGCTGTTCGAGGCGCGCGACACTCTCGGTGGCCTCGCCGCCGGCGAGGAGTTCCATCCCGGCTACCGGACGACCGGCCTCCTGCACGACAGCGCGCACCTGCGGCCCGCCGTCGCGCGCGCGCTCGAGCTCGAGCGCCACGGCCTCGCGTTCGCCGCCGAGGAGCCGGCCCGCTACGCCCTCGAGGAGGGCGGCCCCGGCGTCAAGCTCTTCCGTTCGGTCGAGCAGACCTGCGCCGGCCTCGAGGTGCGCGGCGCGGCGGCCGCGGCGGCGTACAAGGCCTGGCGTGCGTACGTCTCGCGCGTGGCTGGCTTCGTCGCCAGCGTGTTGTCGGAGGCTCCGCCCGACCTCGACCCGACCGCCAAGACCGAGCTTCTCGACCTGGTCAAAAAGGGCGTCGCGCTGCGGCGGCTCGGAGAAGCTGACATGCTCGAGCTGTTGCGCATCGGACCGATGTGCGTCGCCGACTGGGTAAAAGAGAGCTTCGACGATCCGCTCCTGCAGGCGGCCATGTGCGTGCCCGCGCTCGAGGGGACATGGCTGGGTCCGTGGTCGGCGGGGAGCGCGGCGCTCTTGCTCGCGCACGAGGCGACCTACGGACGCAGCGCCCGTGGCGGCGCGGCCGGCATCGTGCGCGCCCTCGAGACGGCGGCCCGTGCCGCGGGCGTCGAGATCGCCTTGGGCGAACCCGTCGAGTCGATCGAGGTCGACGGCGGCGCCGCGCGCGCCGTGCGGCTCGCGAGTGGCGCGGCGCACGCGGCGGACCTCGTCCTGTCGACGCTCGAGCCGAAGACGACCCTGCTCGGCCTCGTGCCGCGCACGCACCTGCCGGCGGAGCTCGAGGACGCAATCCTGCCCTGGCGCACGCGCGGCACGACCGCCAAGGTCCACCTCGCGCTCGATGGTCCGCTCGAGGTCGCGACGCGTCCCAACGAGCTCGTCGAGCACTTCTCGACGGGGGCCAGCGTCGACGACATCGAGCGCGCGTTCGACAGCGTCAAATACGACACGATGTCCGAGCGCCCCGTCCTCGACGTGCGCATCCCGAGCATCGCCGATCCCGACCTCGCGCCGGCCGGCGGACACGTCGCCTCGATCCTCGTGCACTACGTCCCGAGCCACCTCGCCGGCGGCTGGACGGCCCAGGCGAAGGCCAAGCTCGAAGAACGCGTCCTCGACGAGCTCGACCGCCACGTGCCGCACGTGCGCGAGCGCATCGTCGCGACCGAGACGCTAACGCCGGCCGACATCGAGTCGCGCTACGGCATCCCGGGCGGCCACGTGCATCACGGCGAACACTCGCTGGATCAGCTCCTGTTCCTGCGGCCGTCGCGGGCGACCGGGCACTACCGGACCCCGATCGCGGGCTTGTTCCTCGGCGGCAGCGGCAGCCACCCGGGCGGCGGTGTGACGGGTGCGCCGGGTTGGCTCGCGGCGCGGGCTTGCGCGAGGCGTTGAGCGCGGTTTCGGACATGGCCGATCGAGCTTCTAGCGACCGCCGGATGCACGGGTTCGAGCGCCTCCTGACGCTGTGGGTGTTTCTCTGCATGGCCGCGGGCATCCTGCTCGGACGGCTCGCCCCCGGATTCGCGCGGGCGCTCGACGGAATGACGCTCGACGTCGGCGGTGCACCGGTCGTGTCGCTCCCGATCGCGGTCTGCCTCTTCCTCATGATGTACCCGATCATGGTGAAGATCGACTTCGCGGAGGTCGTCGCCGCCGGCAAGAGCACGCGCCCGGTGCTCCTGACGCTCTTCGTCAACTGGGCCGTGAAGCCCTTCACGATGCTGGCCATCGCCAGCTTCTTCCTCGGGACGGTGTTCCTGAACTTCATCGGCCCCGAGGCGACCGACCTGGTCAAGCTGCCCTTCGGGCTCGACCTGGCCGAGGGCGCGCGCTACGGCGCCGGCCAAGTCGTCGTGCACGACGGCGTCAAGCTGCTGGAAGTCCCCTTGTGGAGGAGCTACCTCGCCGGCTGCATCCTGCTGGGTGTCGCCCCGTGTACAGCGATGGTCCTGGTGTGGGGCCATCTCGCGCGCGGAAGCGCCGGGCACACACTCGTCATGGTCGCGCTGAACTCGCTCACGATGCTCGTCCTGTACGGCGTTCTCGGCGGTTACCTGCTCGGCGTGGGGCGCCTGCCCGTGCCGTGGCAAGCGCTGCTGCTGTCGATCGGTGTCTACGTCGCGCTGCCCCTGGTGACCGGGTTCCTGTCGCGCAAGTTGATCATCGCCGCACGCGGTGAGGAGTGGTTCCGGGAGAAGTTCCTCCACGTGCTGACCCCGATCACGATCGGCGCTCTGCTCCTGACTCTCGTGCTCCTGTTCTCGTTCAAGGGGGACGTGATCCTCGAGCACCCGCTGACGATCGTCTGGATCGCGGTCCCGCTCGTCGTGCAGACCCTGCTGATCTTCGGGCTCGGGTACGGGTTGGCGCGTCTGTTCCGACTGCGCTACGCGGATGCGGCCCCGAGCGCGATGATCGGCGCCAGCAACCATTTCGAGGTCGCGATCGCCACCGCCGCGATGCTCTTCGGGCTGTCGTCCGGCGCGGCGCTGGCAACGGTGGTCGGCGTGCTCATCGAGGTGCCGCTGATGCTGGCTCTCGTCCGGTTCTGCCTGAAGACCGAGGGCTGGTTTCCCGTGGAGGCACCGGGCGGCACACCGCAATAGGCAGCACGGCAGCGGGGACGGGCGAGCGCCAGGCACTCAATCGTCGCCGACGATGTCGAGTGTGAACACGGGCGCCGTACCGAGCACGCCACCGGACGGAGTACCGAGAGTGACGACCGCCGTCTCATCGCCCTGGAGCTCGACGTCCTCGGCGACGTTGATCGTGATCGAGAACGACACATCTCCGGGCCCGACCACGATCGGATTGGGCTCGTCGACCCACCAATCGACGCCGTAAGTGGCCGTGCCACTGGTCGCGTACGGCACCCGAAGCTCGGTGTGGCTCGGCTCGGAGAGTGTGATCTCGACCTCGAGCGTAGCCGGGTCCTCCGCTTGACTCGAACGGGTGACCGGAAACTGCACCGCCGCTTCGTTGTCGGTGGAGAACGGGATCGACAGGCCGTTGGAGAGGTTCGAGCTCGCGCCGTCGCGAGTCCAGTACTGGGAATTCCAAGTCTCACCGGGAGCGATCGTGAGTCCGCCGGGCAGCGCGGCGAGGTCCGGCGCGAAGCTCACCGTGCCAGTCGGGCTTGTGCGATCGCGATCAGGTCATGGTCGTGATCGACCGCAATGCGGCGTGCGAACAGATTCAGGGTCGGATCGAAGAAGTAGGGCTGCAGCACGGTGTGATCGAGCCACCCTGTCTCGACCCACGAGCCGGATAGGTACTCGAAGAAGTAGATTCGCTCGTCGCCCTCAGCCAACACAACGGCTTCGTCGGCCAGCAGATCGATCTGGAAGCCAAACGCCGCATCACCAAAAGGGCCGATCGGCGCAGCAAGCTCTTGCACAAGGATCCAATCCAAACCTTGCCGAACGTAAACCAGGACGCTTCCGTCGTCCTGGTTGATGCGCGTTCCAGCGAAAACAGTGTCCCCACAGATCGAGACCGACCGACCCAGCGAGTAGTTCGAAACCGGAAGATTTGGATAGATCACCTTCGTTCGAACCCATCCAGGACCATTCCGTTCAAAGACATGGAGACTCCCACCGTCGTTGACGAACGTGTCGTCTTCTGGCGCCCCAACGACAGCTGTGTTGCCAGAGATCGCAAAGGAGCACCCGGTACCAAACTGGTCGGCAAGACTACCTGGAGTGGGCTCGAGGAACGAATCTCCGCACTGCGCATACCCTGAACAACAGAGCATCACAACTGAGAATAGGACGCCGAGTGCCAAGACGGCGGGTCGCATTGTCGATCTCATGACGTGGGGTTGTCCTCGATTATCCAGATCGCCGAACTACTCCAGCCTTTCTCCGCTTCGTCCGATGTCGTGCAGCTGTTGAGCCGTGTGGCACCGATGATGTGGATGATCGACTCTTCGTAGTCACTTTCCGGCGTATCCTCGTTGCGGTAGACCTCGATCCGGATGCCGTGACCGTAGTCCGTCTTGGTCGTTCCAGTCTGGTACGGTACCTTGGACGAGAAGGCGCCCGATGACGGTGTGGTCTCCGCGTGTGTGACATAATCGAAGATTCGATAATCGTCTCCCCAGGTCGCCGTCGACTGATCGTCGATCTCAAAACTGATGTCGAACTCGCAGAGACTGAGCGTCTGAGTCCCGACGACGTTGCCGCAGTTCAAGGGCAGCGTCGTCGAACAAGACGAGATCGAATCGGCCGTGAAGAAACGAATCCCCGCATGGTCTTCACTTGGGTCGCCCGCGTTCTCTGCGTTCAATCCCTCGGTGACGAACTTCACTGACGGCTGTGTCCGGCCAAGTCCCGTGAGCGAGGTACCCGGGGAGTCATGACTCGAGCTGTTGTAGTCCAGACCCGCCATCCACGGCGTCGAATGCAAGTAGGACATCACAATGGCCGACGTTGGATTGCCAGGTGCATCTGCGGAGTAGTTCTGCTCGGCGTCACGAATCAACCAGCGCAGCTCCAGATTGTCTCCTGGGACTACATCGACTCCTTCTTCTTCGGCAACGGGATCGACCTCGACATCGGTGATCCTGAGGAGAACATACTGATAGCCCTCGTCAAGGTACGTCGTGTCCTCCAGCGTACGCATGTAGATCCGACGATCGACGCCGTTTACGGGCTCATCGGCGGGAATGTCAAGCTCATACGTGTACGGGTCCGTTTCAACCTCAGGCCATTCGTTGGCGGTTGCGTGATCAGCGGCCCGATACAGATCGTAGTCCGGGTTGGTGCTGTTCTCAGCTTGGTTCTCCGCCGAACTGTCTGTGTCGATCTCAAAGG
The DNA here is from genome assembly GCA_024226735.1 of bacterium. GTDB lineage: Bacteria > Planctomycetota > UBA1135 > UBA1135 > JAAELL01. The sequence goes on from JAAELL010000101.1 coordinate 35,782, forward strand.
TGACCGTGTAGTCCCAGTCGATCACCTTCTTCGTTCCGCCCGCCGCACTCGTCGTCAGCTGGATCGACTCCCAGCCCTCGTTCTCCCCCTCGAACGTCCCACCCTCGAGCCACCCGTTCCCGTTGGACTCGAAGATCACACGGGTGAGGTAATCGTTCGGCGCCTGATTGTCGGGCGCGTTGGGGAAGTTCACGTAGTAAGTGACCGGGCCCGCTTCAACCGCCTCCGCCGGGCTCCGCCGGGGGGGGGGGCCGAAAAGCCGACATCGCGTAGGCTCCGACGATTCCGACCGAGCCGACCGTCACCAACCGCATATCGAGCACCCTCATCTGACCTCTCGTGTTTTGCACATCTGCTCCACCCCCACGATCCCCCCAATCGCCTGAAAGTCGCCAGAGTGTTTCCGGCGAATCCGACGCGTCGAGGCGTCTCATTTGAGCTATCGGATTTCCAACACGACCCAGCGGTGACGGCGAATGCCAGGTCTCCGTAAGCTGGACCCCATGCATCTCCGCCGCCTGCTCTCGACCCTACTCGTCCTGCTCCTGCTCTCCTCCGACGCCCTCGCGACGTGGTCGATCGTCGTCATCAACAAGCGCACGCGCGAAGTTGGCATCGCGAGCGCGACGTGCGTCGCCGGCAGCCGCCTGCGCTCGTTCACGCCGGTGATCCGGGTCGGGCTCGGAGGCGGAGCGGCGCAAGCCTTCGTGGGCCCCGGCGCGAACCGCCGCCGCATCTGGGACGGCACCATCGCACGCGAGACGCCGCAACAAATCCTCGACGCGCTCGCGATGCAGGACGCGGGGCACCAGTCGCGGCAGTACGGCATCGTCAACTTCTTCGGGCCGCCGGTGACGTTCACGGGCTCGAACGCGGGCGCGGGACGCTGCGGCGTCGTCGGTGAGATCGGCGACCTCGTGTACGCGATCCAGGGCAACGTGATCACGGGCGATCCCGTGTGCCTCGACGCGGAGCTCGCGCTGCTGAACACGCCGGGCGACCTCGGCCAGAAGATGATGGCCGCGATGGAAGCGGCGCGGCGGCGGGGCGGCGACGGTCGCTGCTCGTGCTCGCAGGGAAACCCCGACGGCTGCGGCTCGCCCCCCGACGACTTCGTCAAGACGGCCCACATCGGCTACGTCCTGCTCGCGCGCCCGGGCGACCCGGACGACCTCGACTGCCCGCAGAACTTCGGCTGCGCGCTGCCGCCGGGACCGGACGACTACTACCTCGCGCTCGAGTTCACCGGAGGCGCGGCCGACCCCGACCCGGTCTTTGTCCTGCAGGACGACTACGACCTCTGGCGCGCGGCCAAGACCGGCGTGACCGATCACGTGCTCACCGAGGTCGAGACGGACCTGCAGCAGCTCGTCGCCGACGGGACGAGCTCCGCCAAGGTCACGTTGCGCTTGCACGACATCGACGGCGCGCCAGTCAACGGCAACAGCCTGTCGATCGTCGTCACCCAGGCGAGCGGCGACCCGATCGCCACCGCCGGCACGCCGGTCCACGTCGGCGGCAACGAGTGGGAGCTCGATCTCACGGCGACACAGGTGTCCGGCCGGGCGTCGTACGACATCGTCGTCAACGACGGGAGCGAGGCCGTGCAGCTCTACCCGCCGGTGTTCCTCGACTCCGCGCCACTGACGAGCCTGCACGCGACGCGCTGGAACGTGTCGGCTACCGAGGGCGGCCAGGTCGGCCTGATCCTCAACACGACCGCGCAAGCGCCCTACCACATCTACGGCAGCTACAGCGGCACGAGCCCCGGCACGCCGATCGGCGGACTGATGCTGCCGCTCAACCGCGACCGCTTGTTCGAGCTGACCGAGCTGAACCCCGGACATCCGACGCTCGACGGGTTCGTCGGGACGACCGACGCGAACGGTCACGCCGAGGCCGCGATCACGTTCCGGCCAGCCGCGCTCGTCCCGATCGTCGGCGGGCGCGTGCACCTCGCGGCAATCGCCGGGATGCAGGTGACGGACCTGACGGGCTTCGACGTCGTGCCGTAGACGCCGAGCCGCCGAGGTTGTCGATATGCGGCCGTCACGCGACAGCCGCGAACGACCCCGTGTACCCGAAGAACGCCCCCAGGATCGGATTCTTGATCGTCACGCGAATCCCGAGCCGATCCGGTCCCTCGCGCCACTCGCGCACGTTCGCCTCCCCCACGAACCAGCGCGGCAACGGAATGCGCAGCGGACCGAGCTTCACGCGCTGGCGTCCCGAAGTGATGCACAGGGCGCCGTCCTCGACCCGCGCGTGCAGCTCGACCTCGAGATGCCCCCTGCGGCGCTTGCCAGCGGCCTGCGCGGCGCGACGGTTGTGCAGGTGGTTCTGCAGCGCGACGCGCAGAAAGGACCGGAAGCGTCCGCGGTCGGGATCGACCCGCACGAGCACGTCCTTCTCCAGCATGCGCAGCGCGAAGTCCTGCACGGCGTCCTTGGCGGCGTCGACACTGAGCCCGTTCTTGCGCGTGAACAGATACAGCGGCTTCCAGTACGCCGCCAGGAGCTCCTCCAGCGCGGCGCGGCGCGTCGTCTCCGTGCCACGCGCACCGAGGATGAGCGACCAGCGCGTCTCGGGGAAGGCACGCCCGCCGCCGCCAGTCTCGGTCTCGTGCACCATGCTCAGCGCGGGCGATCCTCCACGCGCCAAACGAACTTCAGCCCGGACCAATCCTCGTCGACCGCGCACACCTTGACGTCGACGAGTCCGGCCTCGAGCCCCGTCGCGCGCACGACGTCGCCCGTCAGGTCCGTCGCGAGCGCCGACGTCTTCTTCGGCCACGAGACCCAGAGCATGCCCTCCGGCGCCAGCTGTTCCATCAAGCGCGGGAAGCGCTGCTCGAGAGAGCGACGCGATTTGGTGAAGAAGTGAATGTAGTCCATCGCCTTGCCCGGCCGCGACAGCAGCGTCACGCCGTCCGGCAGTGGCCCGAGAAGGCGTGCGAAGTGCGGCGGATCCCCTAAGAAGACGACGCGCATGTCGTCCTTCAGACCCAGCTTCTTGACGAGGGGTGTGCCTGAGTAACCAGCGGGCATGCAGAAGAGGATAGCGACGCGCGTGGGGCGCTTGTCCCGGGTCACCTCGAGCCTGCGCACGAATGACCCCGTTTGCCGTCGAATCGAGGTCCCCTTGGACAGGTTCAGGGCCATCGCGCAAGATGAGCGCAGGGAAAGAACATGATCGATCGCCGCACGTTCCTGGGCGCCCTGGCCGCTCCGATGGCCGGCACGCCCGCGCTACCTCACCTCACAACGGCATCCGTGGCGATCGGCCGCGAGCTGAGCGAGCACGCGGGAGACCCCGAGGCGACCGCTCGCGACGAGGGCTTCTGGAAGCTCGTCCGACAGTCGTTCCACCAGCACCCCGACATCATCTACTTCAACAACGGCGGCGTTTCGCCCGCGCCGGTGCAGGTGATCGAGGCGGTCCGCAAGAGGGAAGACGAGGCCTACACGGCCCCCGCCTACTGGATGTGGCGCGTCCAGGAGAAGCGCAAGGAGGCGGTGCGCGAGCGGCTGGCCGCGACGTTCGGGTGCGCCCCGGAGGAGCTCGCGATCACGCGCAACGCGACCGAGGGCCTGCAGACGTGCCAGTTCGGAATCGACCTCGAGCCCGGCGACGAGGTCCTGACGACGACGCAGGACTACCCACGCATGCTCTCGACGTTTCGCCAGCGCGAACGGCGTGAGAAGATCGTCCTGCGCAAGGTCAAGATTCCGACACCCTGCGAGGATCCGGCGCTCGTCGTGCGCGCCTACGAGGAGGCGATCACCGATCGCACCAAGCTCCTCTTGGTGTGCCACATGATCAACCTCACCGGCCAGATCCTGCCGGTGCGGGACGTCGTCGCAATGGCGCGCAAGCGCGGGATCCCGACGATCGTCGACGGCGCGCACGCGTTCGCGCACTTCAAATTCCGGCAAGAGGACCTCGACTGCGACTACTACGCCTCGAGCCTGCACAAGTGGCTGTTCGGCCCCCTGGGGACGGGCATGCTCTACGTGCGCAAGTCGAAGATCCAGGGCCTCTGGCCGTTGCTCGCGGCCGAGGAGTCGCTCGACGACGACATCAAGAAGTTCGAGCAGATCGGGACGCACAACGTGCCCGTCATCCTGGGGATTGCGAGCGCGCTGGACTTCCACGAGTCGATCGGCATCGAGCGCAAAGAGGCGCGGCTCGTGTACCTGCGCGACCGCTGGGCGCGGCGCCTCCTGGAGAACGACCGCGTGCACCTGAACACGAGCCTGCGACCGGGCGAGTCCTGCGGCATCGCCAACGTGCAGCTCGATGGGATCGACACGGCCAAGCTGTGCCGCCACCTGTGGCAAGCCCACAAGATCTACACGATCCGGATCGAGCACGAGGAGTTCGAGGGGCTGCGCGTCTCCCCCAGCGTCTACACCTCGCTCGAAGAGGTCGACCTCTTCATCGAGGTGCTCGAGGACGCGCTCCAAAACGGCCTGCCCGCTTGAACGCACGGGTCGGGATCGACTACCTGCCGGCGGTCTGCCACGCGCCTGGCGTCGGCCGCTACGCGCGCGCGCTCGTCGCTCTGCCCGAGCTCCGGGCGGATCCCGAGTTCGAGCTGCACCTGTTCGAGGTCGGTGGAGGCGAGCGCGTGATGGAGGGGGCGCCGCTCGGGCTCGGCCTGGGTCGAGACCGAGGCGGCCGTGGGCGACCCGAAGGTCCTCGCAACGGCGCTGGAATGGGGCCTCGCGGCGGCAGCGGACCCCGAGCGCCGGCGGGCGCGGCGCGACCTGGCGGCTGTCTACACGTGGGACGCGAATGCGCGCAAGACCCACGCGGCATGGGAACATGTGCTGGTGCGCGCACGCTAATGGTGTGATTCAGGGGTTCGGGTCATTTGTCCGAGCCGGTTTCGTGCGGTGGCAAGGCGCCGGGTTCCGGGTGTAGCCTCTGTGCTACTCACGGGTCCTGGCAACTCAGGCAGCCGTGCGAAACCGGCCGGACAAGTGAACCGAACCTCTGAATCACACCACTGGCGCCAGTAGCGGCCGTTTTCCTGACCCACAACCGGTCACAGTCGCGCATAATTCACCGCTTCGGGCTCGGACGCGTCACCCTGACCGCGCCGGCCACGGCTCTCCAAGACATCCCCGATTGCCCATGCAGAAGTCGACGCTCCTTATCGGAACGCTCCTCCTCTCGTTCGCCGCAGGACTCGCCTACACCCGCCCCGCTCCCCAAGACGACGACCCCACGCCCCTCGGCGATGCGATGGGGACGCTGCAGGGCGGCCAGCGCAAGCTCCGCAAGCAGCTCAAGGACACCGAAAACTCCGCGGCCGCCGTCGCGACGCTGCAGGAGATGCAGCGCGGGGCGATCACGGCTCTGGGACTGCCTCCGGCACCGCCCGAGGGCATGGAAGACGCCAAGAAGCCAGCCTGGCGGATCGACTTCCAGCGCCAGATGGTCCAGGTGCTCGACGCCCTGCTCACGCTGGAGCTCGCGGTGACCGAGGGCCGCACCGAAGCGGCGAAGGAAGCCTACAAGGCGCTCGGTGCGCTCAAGAAGACGGGCCACGACACCTACCAGTAGCGAGCGAACCGGAGCCGGCATGGCTGCTCGCTGGATCGCGTTCTCGATCGGCCTTTGGCTCATTGCCGGCGCGGCATGGGCACGGCAGACGGGAGCCGACGACGAGCGTGATCTCGGGCGCGAGGTGCTCGGGATCTTCGAGAGCTCGTGCGCCGAATGCCACGACCCCGGCTCCGACGATCCCAAGGCCCAGCGCTATTGGGACGGAGCGCGCGATCTCGGCTCGCTCGCCTCGCTCGAGCTGATCGACCTCGAGGACCCCGAGTTCTCGATCGTCTACGAGGAGGTCTGCGAGGATCGGATGCCGCCCACCGGCGACGGATACGACCCGCTCGGCGTCGAGCAGAAGGCGACGCTCCTCTTGTGGATCCAGACCGGGGCGCCCGCGGCTCGGCCGGTCGCCGCGCCAGAAGACGAGAACGGAACCGGGACACCGCCCCCCACCGAGAACGACGCGCCCCCGGCCGAGCGGGAGGAGCTGACGATCGTCGGCAAGCTCCACCCGCTGACGGTGCACTTTCCGATCGCGTTTGTTTTGGGCGCAGCGGCGCTCGAAGCGCTCGCCGTCCTGGGCGTCCGACGTGCACGCGACGCGGCAGGTTTTCTGATCGCGTTCGCAGCGCTCAGCGCGCCGCTGGCGGCGTTCTGCGGATGGCAGGCGGGCGACGCGTCCTCGACGCGCCACACCGACGTGCTCCAACTGCACCGCTGGGTTGGCGTCGCGACGATGGCGGTGAGCATCCTGTTGTGGCTCTCCTCACGTTCGCGCGGCAAGGACGGAAGCGGCACGCTCGCAAAGCTCTACTATCCGCAGCTCGCGATCGCCGTCGCGCTCGTGTCCTACGGCAGCCATCAAGGGGGCATCCTCTCGCGCGGCCCCGACTACCTCCCGTTGCCCTGGTAACCTGTACTGGCCTGGTACCCCCCATGCCCGAGCTATCTCCCTTTCATCTGGCGATCGGCGTCGACGACCTCGCGGCCGCGCGTGTGTTCTATGGAGGGCTGTTCGGCTGCGAGGAGGGCCGCAGCTCCGACGCGTGGGTCGACTTCGACTTCTACGGCCATCAGCTCGTCGTGCATCTGACGGACGCGGAGCGTGAGCGAGCCAGAAACGACGTCGACGGCGACGCGGTCCCGATCCCGCACTTCGGGCTCGTGCTCTCGATGCAGGGCTGGGAGGCGCTGGCCGCACGGCTGCGCGCCGCCGAGGTCGAGTTCGTGATCGAGCCCCACGTGCGCTTCGCCGGCGAGATCGGTGAGCAAGCGACGCTCTTCCTGCGCGATCCCGCGGGGAACGCGATCGAGGTCAAGGCGTTCCGCGATCCGGCGCGACTGTTCGCTCGCGACTAGCGTGCCGGATCCGAAGATCATGGACACGAGAACACGATCTCGCCGCCTCTGGCGGCGTTGCACCTCCTCCGAAACTCGCAGCGGAGTTGCGTCCTCGGCGCGTCTTGCCAGGGGCGCCGATCTCGCGCTCTGGTGCCCACGAACTCCGGATCCGGCACACTAGTCATGGCCATCGTCAAGGCCGTCGTCACGGCTGCAGGACCGGATCAACGCTCGCTGCCCTTGCAGGGCTTGATCGACCGCGACGGAGAGCTGAAGACGGCTCTACACATCATCCTCGAGGAGGCCCTGTCGGCCGGCATCGAGGAGACCTGCGTCGTCGTTCACCCCGGCGATGCGGCCGCGTACGCGCGCGCCGCGGAGCACGTCGGGGCTCGGTTGACGTTCGTCGAACAGGCCGAACCGCGGGGCTACGCCCACGCGATCGCCTGCGCGCGCGAGTTCGTCGGGGACGAGCCCTTCCTGCACCTCGTCGGCGACCACCTGTGGGTCGCGCACGGCGAGCGGAGCTGCGCCCAGCAACTCGTCGCCTTGGCCGAGGCCGAGTCGGCCGCCGTGTCGGCGGTGCAGGCGACGCGGGAGACGATGCTGCCCTTCTACGGGACCGTCGGCGGCCGGCGCGTCGCGGGCAGCAGCGACCTCTACGTCGTCGAACGCGTGCGGGAGAAGCCGACGCCGACGGAAGCGGAACAAGAGCTGATCGTGCCGGGCCTGCGCGCGGGGCACTACCTGTGCTTCTTCGGCATGCACGTGCTGCCGCCTACGATCATGGACCACATCGGTGACGTGACCAAGGACGGCGCGAACGGCGGCGACCCGTCCCTATCGAGCGCGCTCTCCGCCCTCGCCGAGCGCGAGACCTACCTCGCGCACCAGGCGGCGGGCCTGCGGTACAACATCGGCGTCAAGTACGGGCTGCTCCAGGCGCAGCTCGCGCTCGCTCTGGCCGGGAAGGACCGCGACTTCGTTCTGACTCAGCTCGTCGAGCTGCTCGCGCAACCGGAATCCGGACACGCATGAGCGTGGGCGCGCGGCCGGGGCGCGATCGCGCCGAGCTCGACCTCGTCGGGATCATCACCGCCGAGGACGAGCGGCGCGACACGCCGCTCGAGTCGCTCTGCGCGGGCACGTCCCTCGCCCAGCTGCTCGCCGCGGCCGACGAGCTGGAGCACTTCCGGCGCGCGTCCGACAACCTGTACGAGCGCGTGCGCGCCCTCTTCTTCCTGTACGCGCTGCACCGCTTCCACATCCCGGCCCGAGCCGAGCTCGCGCCGTCGGGAAAGATCCCCTACCGCGGCTACCAGCACCTGATGCAGCGCCGCTTCGAGCAGGCGCTCACGTCGTTCCTGCGAGCGCAGAAAGGCGCTGGCCCCAGCGACTCGATCTCGAGCGCCCTCGCGCTGACCTACCACGACCTCGGCTTCCAGACGCTCGCGAACCAGGTCCGGCGCAGCGTGCGCTCGGTCGCCGGCAACCGCTGGATGTTCCGCATCGGCCACCCCGCGGACCAGCCGCTGCGCGTGCTCCCTGAGCTGGTCGCACGCGACACACCGAGGGGGCCGTTCCCCGTGCTGCGTGAGAGCACGCCGGTGCGCATGGACCTGTCGCATTCCGGCTGGAGCGACATCTTCTTCCTCGGTATGGACTACCCCGAGGGAGCGCGCGTGCTCAACGTGTCGGTCGACCTCGGCGTGCGCGGCCGCGACCGCGCCGTGCGGCCGCCGATCGAGACATACTTCCGCGTCATCGACGAACCGGTCCTGCGTCTGACGAGCGTCGACCTCGGCGCCACGGCCGACATACGCGAGCTGGCCGAGGTCTTCGACTACGCCAAGGACTACCTCGGCCTCCTGAAGGCAGCCGTCATCGCCGCGGGGATCGTGCCGCCCGGCGTCGAGGGGTCGGGCGAGAGCCTGCGTGAGCTGCTCGAGCGCATGACCGCGCCCGGCCACGGGATCGAGGTCGTCAGCTACGTGCGCGACATCCCGAAGGGATCGCGCCTCGCGGTATCGACGAATCTGCTCGCTTCGCTCATCGCCGTCTGCATGCGCGCGACCGGACAGGCGCGCGCCCTCGAAGGCCCCCTCGACGAAGGCGAGCGCCGCATCGCCGCGGCACGCGCGATCCTCGGCGAGTGGCTCGGCGGGTCGGGCGGCGGCTGGCAGGACTCGGGAGGGCTGTGGCCGGGAATCAAGCTGATCCGCGGCCAGCACGCCGAGCCCGGGGACCCCGAGTACGGCGTGAGCCGCGGCCGGCTCTTGCCCAACCACGAGATCCTCGAGACGGGTGACCGCTCCACGGGCATGCACGACCTGCTCGCGCGCAGCGTCGTCATCGTGCACGGCGGCATGGCGCAGAACGTTGGCCCGATCCTCGAGATGGTGACCGAGAAGTACCTCCTGCGCTCGGGACACGCCTGGGAATGTCGACGCACGGCGATCGACCTCTCCGGAGAGATCCGCGAAGCGCTCGTGGCGGGCGAGATCGGGCGCGTCGCCGCCGCGACCTCGCGCCACTTCGCCGGGCCGGTGCAGGGGATCATCCCCTGGGCGACCAACCTGTTCACCGAGACCGTGATCGAGCGCTCGCGCGAGCGCTTCGGTGACGGCTTCCTCGGTTTCTGCATGCTGGGCGGCATGTCCGGTGGCGGCATGGCTTTCCTCTTCGATCCGAACGTGCACCCGCGTGCGCTCGACGAGATGCAGGCGATCCTGAGCGAGACGAAGCGCGAGCTCGACGATGCGCTGCCATTCGCGATCGAGCCGGTCGTCTACGACTTCGCGATCAACGAGCACGGCACGAGCTGTGAACGTCTGCGCGACGGCGCGCTCCTGCCCCGCGCGTACTACACGCTCGTGCTCCCCGCTCTCCTGCGCGCCGACCCGGGCGTGCTGACCGCTTCCCGCAGGGACGAGCTCGAGCGCTTCGGCGCCGCCTGCCGCACGGACCCGTCGCTCGCGAACATGGTCCCCGCCCTCTTCGACAACCTGATTCCCGAAGCGCCGGAGGAAGACGGCAGCGACCCGAATCTGACCGAGCTCTTGGATCGGCACGGCTTCGACCGCGCCCTGCACGAGACGATCCGAGCCGATCTGCGCGGCGGGCACATCGGGCTCGCCCAGAACCGGCTGCCGATGGGCACGCGCATCGACGACGTCCTCCCGGGCGATGTGTGCGATACGCATGGCGGAGTCGCGGAGTCGACGCGGGCGGTGGGCGCGGCCGCGCTCGCACGCGGCGACGTGGCCGTCGTCACGCTCGCGGCCGGCGCCGCCAGCCGCTGGACGCAAGGCGCAGGCGTCGTCAAGGCGCTGAGCCCTTTCTGCCAGTTCGCGGGTAGGCATCGAAGCTTCCTCGACGTGCACCTGGCCAAGAGCGCCCATTGCGCCGCGCTCCACGGCGCGCCGGTCGAGCACATCGTGACCACGAGCCTGTTCACGCACGAGCCGATCGCGGCCCGCCTCGCCCGCAGCGAGCCGCCGAACGGCGTGCGGGTCTCGCTCTCGCCGGGCAAGTCGATCGGGCTGCGCATGGTCCCCATGACGCGCGACTTGCGATTCATGTGGGAGGAGCTTCAGCAGCGCGTTCTCGACGAGCAAGCACAGAAGGTGCGCGAGAGCCTGCAGAACGCACTGATCGGATGGGCGCGCACGATGGGCGAGGGCGCCGACTACACCGACAACCTCGCCGTCCAGTGCCTGCACCCGGTCGGCCACTGGTTCGAGATCCCGAACCTCCTGCAGAACGGCGTGCTCGCCGACCTGCTCGAGCGCCGGCCAGGCGTGAAGCACCTGTTCCTGCACAACATCGACACGCTCGGAGCCAGCCTCGCCCCGGATCTGTTGGGCGTGCACATCGAGCGCGGCTCCGCCTTGACGTTCGAGGTGATTCCACGCCGCATCGAGGATCGCGGCGGCGGGCTGGCGCGGGTGCACGGTCGCCCGCGGATCGTCGAGGGGCTCGCGCTGCCGCGCGAGGAGGACGAGTTCCGCCTGACGTACTACAACTCGAACTCGTGCTGGATCGACATCGATGCGCTGCTCGGCATCATGGGTCTCGACCGCGCAGACCTCCGCGACAGGGACAGGGTGCGCAAGGCGATCCGCGCGCTCGGAGCGCGCATTCCGACCTACGTCACGCTCAAGGACGTCAAGAAACGCTGGGGCAATGGGCAGGAGGACGTCTTCCCCGTCGCGCAGTTCGAGAAGCTGTGGGTCGACATGACGACCCTGCCCGAGGTCGCGTGCACCTTCGCGGTGGTCCCACGCGCGCGCGGACAGCAGCTCAAGGACACCGCGCAGCTCGACGGCTGGGTTCGCGACGGATCCGCGGAGTACGTCGACTCGTTGTGTAGCTGGGTCTGACGGCCCCGCGCCCGAGTGAGGAGCGCGAGGCCAGCATGTTGGATCAAACAGGCTGGATCAGAACGTCACGCTGCGTCCGTCGGTGAAGTTGTTGGTGTTCGCGACGTCGCGGTACGAGCACTGGAAGTTGAGCGTCTCGCCGAGCATGACCATCTGGCTGCCGGGCGTGTTCGTCGGCAGGTCGGTCAAGTCGACGCGGATCGTGCCCTCGGGGCCCATGATGAAGGGCAGGAGGCTTTGGTCGCCCGTGAAGGCGTTGGTCGAGGGGATCGCGGCGTTGCCGGCGAACAGGTCTTGGCCGCCGCCGTTGAAGCGCGCACCTCCGTTGCTGCCGACGCGCACCGTGCCCGCGGAGAGCAGGGTGTTGCCGATGGTCGTCGTGATGTCGACCTCGCCTTCGTCGCCGAGGGAAAGGGCGGTGCCCGTGCCCGAGATGTCGACGAATGCGCCAGGCATCGTGTCGACGATCGTGATCTGAGCAGAAGCCGAGCTCGCGGCCGCGATCAGGCAGGCGGCTATCAGAGAAACGTGTCTCATGGGAAGAGCCTCGTGGTCAGGGAGCCGGATTGCGACAAACTAGTTTGTCGCAGCGGCCCCATGATCCGAGAGAAACGCTGGCTGGCGCAATCCGCAAAAGGTGGCGCATGTCGCGCGACTCCTGCCGCCCCGGGTCGGGACGCACCGGATCCCGTAGACTCCGCGCCAACGCCGATCGATCGTCCGCACCCCATGTCCCGCTGGATCGCCCTCTCCATCTCGAGCGTCGTCTCACTCCTCGCCCTCTGGCTGTTCCTCGAGCTGCGCTCGCCCCACGCGCCGGACGTCACGCTCATGGAGGCCGATGTCGAGGGAGCGCGCGCCGCCCGGGACGCGCTCGCGGACCGTGAGCCGAAGATGGACAGCACTTCTCCTCCCGCACCGGCCGAGGTGGACGCGGAACCGTGGACCGCCTTTCCCTACCACGTTCCGCCCGAGTCGGCCTCGAAGCTCTTCCCGCAGCTACGGGTGAGCACGACGCGCTACGATGAATGGTGTGGATACGTGTACGAGCCAGGAATCGTCACGGGCAAGAAGTTCGCCGAGCACCCCAGCGGCGAGTACTCCAAGCGCGCCAACAGCCTCGGAATCCGCAGTGAACGCGAGCCACTCGAGTTCCCGCCCTCGCTGCGCGTCCTGGTTGCGGGCGACTCGCATGTCGACGGCGTGTGCAACGCGCCCGAAGGCTACCCCGCGCTCCTCGAGGAGCGCCTGGCCGGCCGCCTCGGAGAGAGTGTCGAGGTCCTGAACACGGGGCACGGCGGCTACACGTTCTACAACTACGTCGGCGTGCTCGAGCGCTTCCTGCACCTCGACCTGCGACCGGACGTGTTCGTCGTCACGATCTTCTGCGGGAACGACTTCACCGAGAACCTCGCGCTGACGCGCTTCTTCTCGACTGTGAAGATGAAGCACCCGCCCAACCCCCGCTACCGGCTGCACGTCGACCGCCAGCGCGCGGCGAAGGGCCGGATGCGCGCCGCGCTCGCCCAGGGTCTGGGCACGACCGGCTACCTCGCGAGCTGGCCCGACGAGCTCGAGGGGATCCTCGCGACCGCGGTCGAGCTCATGGCGTACGCGCGCGCGCGCTGCGACGAGCACGGCGTCGAGCTGCTCGTCGTCGCGTTACCGTCCCCCATCGAGCTTCCGGATCGAACCGATGGTGAGCTCGTCCAGAGCGCCATGGAGTTCGCCGAGATCGAGGCGGCGGACGTCGCGCGCCTCACGCGGCTGAGGACGGACTTCGTGGCGGCCCTGCGCGAGCGCGGAATCGCGAGCCTCGATCTCTACGAGCGCTTTGCGTCCCACGACGAGCAGCTGTACTGGAGCCAGGACCTGCACATCAACCTCGCCGGGCATCGCGTTGCGGCGGAGCTGGTCGAGGCCGAGGTCATGCGGCTGATCGAGAAGTGATGGCGCCGTCCTGAGTCTTCATGGCCCACAACCTACAGGAGGCGGCGTTCGAAGCGGACTGCGGACTATTCGCGCGCCGGCTTACGCTCGCTCTTGCTGATCTTGCGCAGACGCTTCAGCGCGGCCTCCAGCACGGCATCGTGCTCGCTGTCGAACGCGCTCGCCGCGGCCTCGATGACGACCGCGGGAGCGATGCCGACGTGCTCGACCGGATTGCCCTCCGGGTCCATGTCGAGCCAGCGCGGGAGGTTGACGGTGATGCCGCAGTCGAGCTCGAGCCGGCGCGGGTTCGCGCTGGAGCCGGCGGTGCGATCGCCCATCGTCGTGACCTGCGGGCACTGCGCGAACATCAGCGCCATCGACTCGGCGGAGCTCATGGTGCGCTGGCCCTGCAGGAGCAGCACCGGCGCCCCGTAACGCCACGGACCGCGCGGCGCGCACTTGCGCTCGAGCTTGGGGCCGAGGCTGTCGTGCTTCGAACCCGAGCGGTATTGGTTCAGCGAATAGACGCGCTCCTCGTCTAGGAAGCGGCCGGCGACCTGCCGCGCGAGGAGCTCGTCGCCCCCGCCGTTGAAGCGCAGATCGACGACGAGCGCCCAGGTGTCGCCGAGACGCTCGAGCGCGGCGTCGACCTGCTCGCCGAGCTTCTGGTCGTTCAAACCGTGGATGCCGAGGTAGCCGATCCCGTCGTCGGTCCTGCCCCACATCAGGTTGTCCCCACCCTTCTGCCGCGCCCCGGCGAGAGCTTGTGTCGCTCTCCAGTTGCCGTTGAGCGGGCGATCACGGGTGTAGCCCGGAACCCACTCCTCGCCCGCCTTGACCCACACGTGCAGGTCCTCGAGGTGCGCAAGCATGTCGGAGATCACGGCTGCGAGGGCGTATTGGGTGTCCGCATCGGCGGCGAGCTTCTTGTACCGCTTGCCGAGCTTCTTCCAGTTGACCTCGGGTAGCAGCACGAAGCCCGCGTACTCGACGTCGAAGGCCTTCCACACCTCGTCGAACGCCGCGGCGGCGTCCTTCGCTTTGATCGGCGGCGAGGGCGGAACGGGCTTGTCCTCGAACTCCGCGACGTACTCGAGCGTGCCTCCATTGCGATCGATGGCGTAAAAGCGGCGCTTGCCCTGCGCGGTGTCGACGTCGACCAAGCAGATGCCCGCCGGGACGATCGTCGGGTTGCCGGCTGGCGTCGACCACTTCCAACCGATCTTGTGCCGCGAGATGCGCACGGCCTCGGCGCGGCGCCAGGCGGAGCCGCGCCTCGCGACCGTCTTGGCGGGAAAGATCCTGCCGAGCTCGGACGGCGCGAAGCGCAGAAAGATCGCCTCGGTCTTCTCACCGTCGCCGACCTGGACCGTCCCGATCGTCGCCGGCTTCTCGGGGAACACGGCGGCCCACAGGACGTTGGTCTCGTGCCGGCCGAGGGCGACCGTCGCCTTCTTGCACGAGAGCTCGAAGTCCTTGCCGAAGCTCACTTCGAAGGACTCGAGCTCCCAAACATCCTCGGCGCCGCACACGTGGAAGAGCCCGCTCCCGCTCGAGCTCATCGTGGCGGGGTAGACCTTCTGGAGATCCTCGCCAGCGAGCGCGAGGGCCGAGGCGACGAGGAAAGGAACGATCGCGAAGACGTGCACGGCTCACCTCCTTGGTCAACTACGGAACGAAGATACTAACCGACGGCCCCCCCGCCACCGCGTTGCAGCACCGCAAGGCACTGCCCTACACGGACTCACCGATACCCCCATTCTGTACTGGGCATTCCCTTAGCTCGGGCGCGGGGCACGCCCCTATAGTGATGAGTACACCTAAGAGCCGAGCACCGGGACGGATCGTCAGAATCCGCGCGATCGGGTGCCGGCATGTTTGACCTCCCCAAGACGAAATCCAATGATTCGAGACCTGCTTACCTGCCTGACTCTCACGATGGCTCTGAGCCCGTTGGCCAGCGCCCAGCTCGATAACAAGGGCGACGACTTCATCGTCTCGTTTCTGCCCAACGTCCAGACGGGCGAAACCGTCCAGGTACACCTGACCAGCGACGTCGCGACGAACGTGACCGTGCAGTATCCGGTCAACGGCCCCTTCGCGCTCGACACGACCGTGGCCGTGGCTCCCGGCGCCATCACGATCGTCGATTTGCCTCTCAGCGCCTCGGAGGGCTGGACGGCGAACACGACCAGCAACAACGCCGTGCACTGCTTCGGCGGAGACGACTTCGTCGTCTACCTGATCAACGTCGCAAACGTCAGTAGCGATGCCGGCCTCGGGCTCCCCATCGACGTGTTCAACACCGAGTACATCGTCGTCGACTACCCGTCGCTGTCCAATTTCCGCAATCAGTTCGTCGTCTGGGCCGCATTCGACGGCACGCTGGTGACGATCACGCCCACGAACGACCTCGTGGGGCATCCTGCAAACGTTTCGTTCGACGTCCTGCTGAACCGCGGGGAGGGCTATCTCGCCGAGGCGACAGTAGGTGCCGTCGACCTCATAGGCACGATCGTCTCGGCGGACCGGCCCGTCGGCATGACCAACGGGTGCGTGCCGACCGTGCCAGTCACCGTCACCGCCGCGGACCAGACCTTCGAGGTCGCCCAGCCGGTCCAGACGTGGGGTACGCAGGTCCTGGTGGCGAACCTGCCCGACCGTCCCACCGGAACGATCTACCGCATCGTCGCGTCACAGGATGGCACGACCGTCACGCAGGACGGCGCCTTCTTGGCGACTCTGAACCGCGGCCAGTTCTTCGAGACGCCCGTGCTCCCGGGAAACCACATCTTCGCCGCTGATCTGCCCTTCTTCGTCGTCCAGTTCATGACGGGCAACTCCAGCCCGGGTGCGACGACCGGCGACCCGTCGATGGGCAACATGATCCCGTGCGAGCAGTACCTCTCGGACTACACGTTCTCCACCGTCGGCGGCGCACAGTTCTTGCTGCACTTCTTGACGGTTATCGCCGACGACACGGACGTCGCCACGATCACGCTCGACGGAGCACCGATCGGAGCGGGCGCCTTCACTCCGATCCCCGGCAGCGGATTCTCGGTCGCGATCCTGCCGCTGACCGACGGCACCCACGCGACGTCGTCGAACGGCATCCACGGCATCACGGTCGAGGGCTACAACGGCTTCGACTCCTACCTCTACCCGGGCGGTGCCGCGTTCGAGTTCATCAACCCCACCGGTGACGCCAACCCGCCGCTGTGCGAGATCATCAACCGGGCGGACAATCAGGCTGCCGACGGCACGGCGATGGACAACCGTCCCTCCGAGGACACCAACGGCAACGGCATGCTCGACCCCGGCGAAGACCTGAACATGAACGGTCAGATCGACGAGGACACGGGCATCTTCTTCATCGAGCTGAAGCCGGGCTCGTCCAACATCACGTTGACCGTCGACCCGTTCACTCCGGGAGACGGCGTCGTCATGTTCGTCGTCGACCTGATCGACCCCATGGTCCCGGGCTCGGGCGCGATCGGCATCACCGACGGCGCGGGCAACGAGACATGCTGCGACGTGTCGCTGCGACCCGAGATCGGAACGAACTACTGCGGTCCCGCCGTCCTCAACTCGACGGGGCAGCCGGGCACGATGTCCGCGACCGGAAGCACGGTCGTCGCAGACAACGACCTGACCCTGACGGCGTCGCAGCTGCCGATCGGCGAGTTCGGCATCTTCCTCGCCGGTCCGAGCGACGGGCTCTTCGCGCCCGCCGCGAGCTGCGGAATCTTCTGCCTCAAGGGCGGCAACTCCGATCTGCTCGGCCGCTTCAACCGGCCGGGTGAGTTGTTCCAGGTCAGCCCGACTGGAACGGGGTCGCTCATCGTCGACCTCACCGACATCCCGATCGCGGGTGGCGCGCAAGGTCCCCCGGGACCGTTCTCGCGCGTGATGATGCCGGGCGACACCTGGAACTTCCAGGCGTGGTACCGCGACACCACGTCTGCCTGTGCGATGGGCAACAACTTCACCGACGCGGTGCAGCTGATGTTCCAGTAGGCGCGACGGACCTGTCCAGCGCTGGCGACTCAGGCCTCTGAAGTCGCCATCGCTGTCCACTGAATAGCGCTCCCGCGTCCTCGACGCGGGAGCGCTTCGATTTGTCGCGATTCGCACCAGAGATCGCCGCCGGCCGCCCCGAGAACCGTCGAGCCTGGCGACGAGCCACCGCTCGCGCCGGCGACCTCTCGCCGGCGGGCGTTGCCGTACGACCGGGCCCAACGCAAACGGGAGAGGTCCTTCGAAATGCGACATGCTCGAGACGATACGCACCGCTCACAACGCACCTGGTCCCGACGCACGGCGAGCGAGAGCAGCGCGGGAAACACGCGCTGGAAGTGCTCGTTGTCGTAGTTCTTCACGCACGCGAGGATCGGGTTGCGCACCTGCAGGACGCGTACGGCGTGCTCGGGAGAGCGGCGGCTCGTCGTCGAATCCACCGACGTCGTCGAACACGCTCGCCCGCACCGCCATCGCACCGCCGCAGGCGAAGAGCGTCTTGCGCGCGAACTCGTGATCGGATCCGGGCGCCTCGCGAAACCCGTGCTGGACACCGATGCCGTGGAAGTTCATCCCGGCGCCCGCACCGACGATGCTCGCGCCATCCCACGAGAGCATCTTTGCCCCGGTGGCGCCGCACTCGCCGCGCGCCAGGGGGAGACGAGCTCGCGCAGGAAGTCGGGCTCGACCCGTGTGTCGTTGTTCAGAAAGACCGGGACCCCGGGCTCGTGCGTCGCGGCCGCGCCCTGGTTGCAGCCGGCGGCGAACCCGACGCCCCCAGCGTCCACTAGTGGTGTGACCGGCCGCTTTCGCGCGGTGGCGGCGTTGCCCCAAGACAGTATCTATCCCTGGTGTGAGTAGCACAGAGGCTACGCACAGAACCCGGCGCCTTGCCCCCACACGAAAGCGGCTCGGACAAATGCGCCGAACTTTCGACTCA
>JAAELL010000102.1 GCA_024226735.1 bacterium
CCTTGCACGAACAGGTCCGCCGCAAGGGGCGAGCCGGGCCCGAACTCGTCCGCGTCCCACAGGATCGAGCGGGCCCCGTTCGCTCCACAGTTGTCGTAGACGAGCTTGGCCAACGGGTCGGCGGTGCGCTTGGTGAAGACGCTGCCAGCACCGCCGTTGCGCCCGGCACCGGAGGGGCCACCGCAAGCTCGCAGCGTGGCGGGCGGAACGAGCTGCTCGTCGAAGTAGACGGCGACTCGTCCGCCGCCGCCGCAGCCGCCCGAGGAGTGGCGCACGCCGCCGTCGGCGGCGACGAGGCCGTCACCGGCCAAGGTGCGAGTCGTGATCCAGATGCTTCCGCCGGAGCCCCCACCGGAATCGCCGCTGCCGGCAGCGCCGTCCGCATGGATCGCGCCCTCGACGGTCAGCGTTCCACGGACCACCAAGCGCAGCCTGCCTCCCCCGGCTCCGCCGGCGACGCCGCCACCTCGACTTCCGAGGCTGGCGGGCTCGCGGACCGAGCCGTACGTCAGGTTGACTTCCGCCAGTCCGCTCGCGGAGGAATGACCGCTCCCACCGTGGCTTCCACCACTTCCGTTCAGGGAGGGGTCGACATCCCCGACACCGGGTCCGCCGGACACGTCGTACCCCTTTCCGCTGACGTCGATCTTGGATCCGACGTCGACGAGCACGTCGCGGGCGATCGAGAGCACGAGGCCCTCCTCGACCTTGGCCGAATGGGTGACGATCCCACCGTTGCGAACCTGCAGGCTCTCGAAACGATGGTTGCAGTCGATCGTCACTTCACACGCGTCGACGATGACGTGGCGGCCATCCCACGTTCGATCGCCGCAGGCGATGGTCGTCGGGTTGACGAACGTCACGGTCGGAGTCGCTGCGCTCACGGGCGCAGATTGGGTCTGGCCACCAGCGACGAGCTCCTGACCCGGCGCGTGCAGGGTGAGAAGCGCGGGGCCGAAGGTCGCGAGGAAACACAGGCGCCGCAGAACGGACGGAACTCTCATGGAACAGGCTCCGGAAAAGGGGTCTGGCTGGAGCCCCGACGCGTCCGCCACGGGGTCATCAGACCCAGGGTGCTCGGGGCCGAAGTGCTTCACACGGCTCCGCGCTCGATCTGTATCGACTCGGTAATAGGTGCGGGGCTGTGGTCCGCACGGTCCCTGCTAGGAACGTGGATCGTGTCCCTGAGCCGCGCACGGCGGTGTGGCGGATTCTCCCCTATCATGGGAGTCGGCCCGCTCGCAGGGCCGTGGGAGACGCTCGCGATGAAAGAGAAGCCCGGTCGGAGGTGGACGACGACACGTCGCATCATCAGCGGCCTCAGAAAGAGCACGACTGGTCTCGGTACCGCCTTTCGACGGTGGATGCAGCCGATTCGTCGACGCGCTGCGATCGCGCGCGGGAAGGGGGGAGCCGGTGCACCGGAGGTCACCGAGATCGTCAACCAGCTCTACGTCGACCTGCACGCCGCCGGATGTCGCGACTACAAGAGCCGGTCCGGGCTGCTCGCGTATTCGTACCGGGCGATGCGCAACAGGGTTCTGTCCTTCTCCAGCAGACGCGAGCCCTCGATGCCCCCCGATTTCGATGTAGCGGTCCAGGCCCAGACGACGCGCGGGGAGCTCTCAGAGCTCTGTGACCGTTGGGCAGAAGAGTCTCCAAGGCGCGCGGCAGTCCTGCGCGAAAAACTGGACGGCAGGACCAACCGTCAAGTGGCCGAATCGCTCGGCTTGACGCTGTACCGGGTCGAGAGTGACCTGAACGCCATACGGCGATCGATGGAGGAACGCGCGGAAACGTGGTGATCCAAGCGGATGCTCGCGTCGGTGGATTCGTGATCGAGCACAAGCTCGGGTCCGGCGCGATGGGGGACGTCTACCGCGCCGTCGACCCGGACGGTTGTGTCGTCGCGGTCAAGATTCTGCGGCCCGACTCGGGGCTTCCCCGAGCCAAGAAGCGCTTCCTTCAGGAAGCACAGATCCTCGAGCGCCTCGACCATCCCCACATCGCGCGCGTGCTCGAATCGGAGCTCGATTCGGACACGCCGTTTCTCGCCATCGAGTTCGTGCCGGGTGCGCGGGCGATCACCGACTTTGTCGACGCCGAGCAGCTGAGTCTCGGTGCGCGCATCGAGCTCTTGCGCGATGTCGCCGATGCCGTCGCGCATGCGCACGATGCACGCGTCGTGCATCGCGACCTCAAGCCCGGCAACATTCTGGTCGGCGACGATGCGGAGCCCAAGGTGATCGACTTCGGGATCGCGCGTTGGGACGAGAGGACGCGGTCGACCCTGACCGGCTCCGGGCACGTGATCGGCACGCCGGGATACATCAGTCCCGAGGTCGAGGTCTTGGGGACTGCGGCCGCGACGCGGGCCGCCGACGTGTACTCGCTGGGCGTGATCCTGTTCGAGCTCATGACAGGCGGCCACCCCTTTGCCGAAGAGACACGCGGCGCGCTCCCGCCCAGTGCGCGACGTGTGGACGCATCGCTGCCGGTGCACCTCGACTGGGTCGTGCGGCGCGCGCTCGAGACCGACCCGGTGAGGCGTTACCAGCACGCGCGGGACTTCGCGGTTGACCTCGATTCGATTCTGCAGGGGCGGCGGCCGAGCGCGAGCCCGATCAGCTTCGCCCGGCGCGCGGCAGCGGCCACCAGGAGGTACTGGTTGGTGGGGGCGCTCGCGGCGGGGCTCGCGATGCTCATGATCATCGCGAAGTACCGCGAGGACTTTCGCCGCATCGAGCTACTGGAGGAGATCGACGAGGGGCGCGTCACTCTCGCGCAGGAAATCAGGAGCCAGATCGATACGAGATCGAACCGGATGATCGGGCAGCTCCCCGACGGAATTCGCGAAGCCGGAGAGGCGTTGAGCCGTTTGCTGGCCAACTATGGAGACTGGTCGCTCGAACGTGATCCACGGCGCCGCGACATCCTGGAATGGGCAGCCTTTACGGCTGCTGTCGCGACAGGGGCGCGGCCCGAAGGGACGTTCACGACCAGCGATCGGGAGCGTGCCCGGACTCGCATTGGCGCCCGTCACGACGAGCTGGGGCTCGCCATCAATGCCACCTGGGTCATGGCGTATGACTCGATGCGCAACCAGCGCTGGGTCGAAGCTGAGACGATCCTGCGCGAGATCGTCGACGCATCGCCCCGCGACGGTCTGGCCCACGGCCTGCTGATGTTGACCCTCATTCGCCTCGACCGCAGTGACGATGCGCGCGTGGTCGGCGAACAGGCGGTCGCCATGGGCATCGAGGAGCCCTCCGTCTACATGAACATGGGATCCCTGCTGCACCACTCCGAGCTGGAGTCGGAACGCGAGCAGGCGGAGCGCATGTACCGCGAGGCGCTGCGGCTCGATCCGGATTCGCTCTACCCGTATCGACAGCTCGCCGCGCTCATCGGCCCCGCGGGTCGTGAGCTGGAGGCGTACGAGGTCCTCCTGGAGGGAGAGGCACGAATCTCGAGCGGCATCATCGAAGCTTCGCTGCTTCCGGCCGAGCGGCGTGACTCGATCACGGGCATCTACCAAAACCTCGGGATCGCGTGCGCGATCCTCCGCCGCGGCGGCGAGTCGCTGTACTGGATGGAACTGGCGATCGGCAACGCCGTCGGGAAGTCCATTCAAATGGCCCTGCGAGGCCGAATCGCGATCAGCTTCGGGTTCTTCGAAGACGCGGCATGCGACTACGCCGCGAGCTTCGCCCTGGAGCCCTCGCGCACCGAGACCCTGATCGGTCGTGCCGAGGCTCTGGGCGCCCTGCAGCAGAGGTACAGGGGGGAGCGCTACGGCGGCGCGCTCGAAGCCTTCGTGCGAGCTTTGGCCGATCACGGGGAGAAGGCGCGAGCCCTCACCGGAATGGCGCTTCTTCTGCACGACCGCGGGGAACCGTCGGCAGGGCTCGTTGCGTCCCGTCAAGCGATTGAGGTGGATCCGAATCACGCCAAGGGTTGGTCCGTGCACGCATTGATGCTGATGGCCCACGGGGAACACGACCGAGCTGCCCAGGCCGCCTCGATCGCGCTCGGCCTGGATCCCGATCACAGCGCCGCTCGTTTCAATCGAGCAGGCGCCTATGCGCGCTTGGGTGAGCCCGCCCTGGCCATGGCGGACTACTTCACGCTCGTTCTCGACGATCTCTCTCCCGATCGCGAGAACGAACGTGCGTTCGTACGTGGCAAGGCGCTTGCGCAACTGGCGGCGCTGACCATCGGGGTCCTTCGCCAGGGGACTTTGGGGTTCTGAGATCGGTGCGTTCGTAGGGACAGATCGAATCCACAATCCCGTGCGCAACGAATGCTGCGTAGCCTACGCCAAGGGCGACGACAGGGAGGAGTCTGCCTTCGACTACGGCAAGAACCCCTTCCGGTTCCTCAGCTTCTTCGGCAGATACTCCTCGATCACGAAGTTCAGCCCCCACTTCGCGAGCGCCTGCTGCTCGGCGCGCACGCCCATCTTCAGCATCTGGTTGATCGCCTTGATCCAGGGCTTGTGCGCCTTGAAGAACGGGTCGTTCTTGAGGGCGTCCTTTGCGCGCTTGATGTCGACCGCCTGCAGCTTGTGCGTCGCGTCCTCGAGCTTGAAGTCGATGATGTCCTGGGGCGTGACGCCCAGGTACTGCGCCTGGGGGACGCAGAAGAAGCGGTTGATGTGCGCGGCGTTGCCGGAGCCGACCTTGAGCGTGCGGTAGATGTTGCCGATGCCGTACGGGTCGCAGTCGACGAAGCAGTAGACGGGGATCTTCTTGTCGTCGGCGAGGCGGCGGATGAAGCGCCGCGTCGCGCGCGAGGGGACACCCTGCATCGAGACGAGGATGCAGTTCGCGTTCTTCCAGAACTTGTGGGCGTTGAGGCGGCTGAACATGCCGCCGGTCTCGATCGCGAGGATGAACTTCGCGTTTGTTTCGAACTTGAGGTGCTCGACCGAGTGCGGGATCTGGTAGGCGCCCGAGCCCATGCCCGTGCAGTCGATGCGGACTTCGCCCCCGGTCTCGCTGTCGCGGTCGATGACGACGAGCTCGCCCGCGAGGCTGCCCCCGTGGTCCTCGGGGTAGTAGCGCAGCTGCTCGCGCGACAGACCCTCGAGGGCGGCGAGCGCCTCGATGTCGTCCATCACCGTGTCCGACTCGGTCTGCTCGTTGAACTTGCAGTCGCCCCAGTTCTTCGAGACGTAGTACGCCTCCCGCTTCGTCGCGAAGTCGCCGTCTGCGACCATGTCCTTGGAGATCGCCATCAAACGCAGCGTCTGGGCGAAGTTCTTGACCGTGTTAACCGACAGGGCACGTGCCTTGCGGCCGCGGCCGAGCTCGAAGTAGCCCTTCTTCGTGTCGTACTTGACGTTCGCCAGCGAGCGCACCGGGAACTTCAACTCCGGCAGTGTGCGGCGCAAGATCGAGGCTTGGACGCGCTCGGCCGTCGAGTCGATCAGCTCGAGCGTCTTCTTGTCGAGCGCGTTGAGCTGGGGCTGCGCGCGCTTCGTCAGGGTCACCTTGTGAGTGGCCCTCTTCGCTACTTTCTTCTTCGGCATGACTCGTAGAGCTGTCGCTAGTGGTGTGTGTCAGAAGTTCGCGTCATATGTTTGGTGGCCTTGCGTTCGTGGCAAGGCGCAGCGACGACGCGTATTTGTGGATACTCGGAGGAGCTGCAACGCAGCCACGGGCGGAAGGACGCAAAACATATGGCGCGAACGTCTGACACACACCACTAGAACTTGCGCGAGCGGTGGAGAACGTCCTCGAGGGTCTCGACCGTCTCGTCGCGCGATTGATTCGTGAGGCCGAGGATCTTCTGCAGCGCGATCCCGATGTGCGGGATGTACTTCTCGATGTGCTCGCGCTTGTCGAACTCGCGCTTGAGCCGCTTGCCCTTGCGGATGTAGCCACCGAGCTTGCGTCCGCAGACCTGGAGGGCGAGCTTGACCTCCTTGATGATCTCCTCGTACGCCGCGATCGCCTCCTTCGACTCGGAGGTGAACGGCACCCACACCGACGCGATGTGCACTATGATCGCCATCGGTGCGACGGGTAGTCCGCCCTTCGGCTGCGAGATCCCGTAGCCGCGCCAGTTCGTCTGGATGATGCTCTTGGTGATCGAGCACGCGGCTTGCTGGTACAAGAGCGGCACGCGGTTGGCGAAACGCAGGATGCGCGCCGCCTCGTCCGCGTCCGCGACGAGGTCCTCGGTCGCGGCGACCTTGGCCTTCTTCGTGATCCGGCCGGTGTCGGTCACCTCGAGCCCGACGCCGCCCGGCTTGCCGTACGCGATCCCCACCTCGATCTGGAAGGGGTTGCCGCGGTACACGGCGGCTGGACGCGTCGCTGCGATGTAGAAGTCGGCCTCGATCTCTTTCTTGAGACCCTTGAGCAGGAGCTCTTCCCCGATCGGCGCGATGCATTCGGTCGAGGGCGAGGAGATCTTCGTCCCCTGGATCGCCTTGTGCAGCGCCGCCGCCTCCTCGCGCGCACAGCGCGAGGGGTAGGTCTTGGTCGTCAGCCCCTTGCCGGCCGCCGTGATGATCTTCTTCGCAACGGTCGGTCCGACGCGCGTGAACTCCTCCTGCAGGAAGCCCGACAGCGAGCGGCTGCTGGTCTCCTTCAGCATCGTGATCAAGCGCCCCATCTCGACCCCGTGGGGGTGCGGCTTGATCTCGACGGTCTGCGTCGGCTTCTCGCGCGTGTTCGCCTCGTACACGACCGTCTCCTCCATCGGGTCGACGTACGTGAGCTTGAGGTGCGGGTTCGCGATCGCCGTCTGCTTCAGATACATGTCGACGGAGCGCTGACCCTTCTTGTAGGTCGCCTCCATCTCGATCTCGACGCGCGTGCCGTGCTTCTTCTCCCACTCGACCTCCTCGGCCGTGTGGATCTCGGGCTTGTTGCGCGCCGTGTCCATTGCGAGCACGTAGCGCACGGCCTTGCGCCGCCGTGTGCGCGACTCGATGACGACCGGCTTGCCTGTCGTCAGGTGCCCGTACATGCCGGCCGCGGAGATGCCGATGCCCTGCTGGCCACGGCTCTGCGAAAGCTTGTGGAACTTCGATCCGTACAGGAGCTTGCCGAAGACCTTGCCGATCTGCGTGTCGACGATGCCCGGGCCGTTGTCCTCGACGGCCATGCGGTAGACCTTCTCGCCCGTCTGGGTGATCTCGACGAGAATGTCGGGCAGGATCCCGGCCTCCTCGCACGCATCGAGCGAGTTGTCGACCGCCTCCTTGATCGCCATCAACAGCGCCTTGGCGGGCGAGTCGAAGCCGAGCATGTGGCGGTTCTTCTCGAAGAACTCCGACACCGAGATGTCGCGTTGCTTCTTCGCGAGGCTCTCGGCCGAGACGCGCTTGGCGGGCTTCGCGGAGGGCTCGACCTTCGCCTTTCTGGTCGCGGTCTTCTTCTTGGCCGCGCTCTTTTTGCTGGCCGTCTTCTTCTTCGGTCGACTCGGCACGTCGGAATCCGGGAGGTCGAACAGGGTGGGGGCGGAGGGGTCCAAGGTGCTTGCAGCGCTCGGGTGGAAAGGTGCGATCCTGCGGCCGTTCTATGGACGCGGACCGGCCGATGCAACAGGCAGCAAGCGTCTCAGCCGAACACGACCCACAGACCGAGCGCCACGAGCAGGAGCGACGGCCCGCTCTGCAAGCAGAGGGACCCCGCGTATTCCGGACACACGCGCGGCTTCACCTCGGGCAGCTCCGCTCCGCAGGGCGGGCAGCTGTGCTGATCGATCAGCCTAGGCATGGGCGTGGGGCAACGCGATCCGCGGCGGCGTGACGTCTCCGCGGCACAGTCCTTGCTCCGCGGCGGCCTTCTGGAACGCGAGGAGCGCCGGGGTCATCGCTTCGCCGGGATCGTAGAGGCACTCCTTGGAGAGGTACTCCAGACAGGCCCCGTGCGGGAGTCCCCATTCGTCGCTCGCCTGCGCGGCCAACTCCTCGATGCGTGCGGTCCCGCGCGCGCGCGCCTGCACGAAGATGTCGGCGTACGGCTCGATCGCGACGTCGGCGCGGACGATCCAGCACGCGAAGACGAAGGGCATGCCTGTGCGCTCGGACCACGCCGCGCTCGGGTTGAACACCGGCGGAGCGTCGGGGACGAGGTACTCGCGCAGCGCGGGATCGCCGATCCTCAGCCACGCGTCGGCTCGGGCGGCGCGCGGATCCGCGCCGGGCGCGACCTCGACGTACGCGGGCGGACCTCCCTCGCGGTCCGCGAGCAGGACGCGGGTCAGGGTCGCCGCGGTGCGGCTCGAGGGGTCGAGCGCGACCGATTCGACCGCCGCGAGGGGCTTGCGCAGGAAGACCTGCACGCTCGCTACCGAGCCGAGTCCCGCGACCGCGAGCTCGTCGAGATAGCGGTAGTCCTGTCCACGGAAGAGCTCGATCGAGGACACGAGCGCGACGTCGAGCTCCCCCGAGCGTAGGCGTTCCACGAGCCGCGCCGGGACCTCGCGACGGAAGTCGATGCCGGCCTCGTGCTCGAGGCCGTAGTCGAGCGGTCGACCCACGAGGTAGGGGACACTGCCGACGCGGAGGCGGGGGAGGGCGGGCATGCGCGGAGTCTATCGAAGCCGCCCCCTTCATGAACCGTGACGCCATGCTTTCAAGCGCCGGAATCCAGGAGACCCGCAACCCCCCCGCGCCGCGCCGGTCCATCAGGCATGCAACCGCTCCATCGCCTCGGCTCGTGTCTGTTTCTGGTGCTCTCGATTCTTGCGGGGGACGTGCTCGGCCAGGTGCCGGTGCGCCTCGACGCGGGCTCCTGGACCGGACCGCGACCCAAATCGGGATCGGCCTTCGGCTCGGCCCTCGCGGCGTCCGACTTCCGCATCCTCGTCGGCGCGCCGTTCGACTCGCACGCCGCCTGGCGGGGCGGCGCCGCCTACGTGTTCGAGCGCGTCGGACCGCTCTGGCTCCCCGCCGTCCGACTGGTGGCGAGCGACGCGGGCCCCGACGATCAGTTCGGCCACGCCGTCGCCCTGTCCGCGGACGGCA
This sequence comes from bacterium, assembly GCA_024226735.1. GTDB lineage: Bacteria > Planctomycetota > UBA1135 > UBA1135 > JAAELL01. The sequence goes on from JAAELL010000102.1 coordinate 8,987, forward strand.
CGACGGCGTTCGTCGCCGCCTGGCTCGCGGCTGGCAGCGTCCCGACGACGGGCGCGGTCTACGTTTTCGAGCGGGGAGCGGTTGGCTGGCACGAGACCCAGAAGCTCTTCGCCGCGGCCGGCGCGCCCAATGACGGTTTCGGCACCGCGCTCGCCGTGGATGGAGACCGGCTCGCCGTCGGCGCCGCCTACACCGATCGCGGCGCGTTCCTGTCGGGCTCGGTGTACGTCTTCGAGCGTTCCGCCGCGTGGTGTGAATCGGCGGAGCTCGTTCCACAGGACCCGGAGTTCCTCGCGGAATTCGGCGCGGCCGTCGCGCTACGCGGCGACCGCATCGCCGCCGGTGCCCCCCGCGTGGCCGACACGGGCGCCGCCTACGTCTTCGAACGGAGCGCCGGCTCGTGGTCGCAGACGGCACGCCTCGAAGCACAATCGCCGTCGCTGTTCGCACGCTTCGGCGCCGCGGTGGACCTCGAGGGCGACATGCTCGCCATCGGTGCACCCGGTGCGGAGCGAGTCGCGGTTTGGAACGCGCGGGGCGGGGTGTGGTCGTGGATGGAGACGCTCGGGGTCGACGGGGGCGGCGAGTTCGGGGCGCGGGTCGCGTTGGGTACGAACGGGCTACTCGTGGGGGCGCCGGGGGTCGGGGGGCGCGGGTTGGCGTACGGGTTCGTGCGGCGTGGAGTGGGGTGGTCGCGTCCGGTCGTGTTCGAGCCCGCCGGGCTGCGGACGGGGGATCGGTGCGGGGAGGCGGTCGGGTGGTCGATGGGGGAGGTGTTGGTCGGGGTGGCGTTCGGGGACTTGGCGGGGGACGAGGGGCCGGGAGAGGGGGTCGATGTGGGGGTGGTTTGGGTCCTTTGACGGACTCGCCTGGCCGACTCGCCTGCGCGGTTCGTTGGCCGTTTCTGTCCTGTCCCCGTTTCGTTTCTCCCGCCCCGTTCCCGTCGCGTGCCGTTGCTTCTCTTCTCGCCTGCGGTTTTCTTTCGTGAACGTGCCCGCTTGCGTGCCCGTGCCCGACGGCGTGGCGGGTCAAGGCCATCGGCAGTGGGGCCCATCGGCCGTCGGGCTGGGATCAATCGGACGCCCTCCCAGCCCAACAGCTCCCAGCCCCACCGCTCGGGGGCCTTAACCGCCGCGCCGTCGGGCACGGGCACGCAAGCGGGCACGTTCACGAATGAAGGCCGCAGGCAAGCAGAAGAGCAACGGCACGCGACGGGAACGGGAGGAGAGGCAGGGCAGCCCAACCGTCAGGGAGAGGACGGCCCGAGTCGCGTGGGGCTCCTACTCCTCGGACTCCAAGACTTTTCGTTCAGCCAGTTCCACGTCGTAGGTGAACTCTTTCCCATCCCGCCAAACGTCGATCCGCACCATCTCCCCCGGCGCGTTCTCCGCGATGATGTTCAAGAAATCCCGCGTCGTCAACATCCGCCGATTCGCGACCCGCAAGACGATGTCGCCTGCTTCGAGTCCCGCATCGCGCGCCGGGCTGAGATCCGGGAACGAGCTCACCTTGACACGGCTGATGCCGTCGTAGCCCCGGGCCTCCTCGCGTCGGCGGCTGAAGCCGCGTTCGGTCTCGATTCCGATCCAGCCGCGCAGGACGCGGCCAGTCGTGAGGATGTCGTCGAGGACCTTGCGCACCATGCGGCTGGGGATGGCGAACGCGATGCCGTCGTCTCCGTTGGACGCCAGGCCCACCGCCGTGTTGATGCCGACGACCTCGCCGTCGAGGTTGATGAGCGGACCACCCGAGTTGCCGGGGTTGATGACGGCGTCGGTCTGGATGAAGTCCTCGTAGGTCGTGATGTTCAGATCGGTGCGCCCCACGCCCGCGACGATGCCCTGGGTGACCGTGTGCCCGAGGCCCATGGGGTTGCCCATGGCCAGGACGATCTCGCCGACGCTCGCATGGATCGACTCGTCCAACTGGGTCGCCGCGAAGGGGCCTTCGCCCTTGAGTCGCAAGACGGCGAGGTCGGTCTCGTGGTCGGTACCGACGATCTCGGCGTCCATCGACCGACCGTTGCTGAAGATGGCCTGCAGCACGTCCGCGCGCTGGACGACATGGTTGTTGGTGACGACGATTCCGTCGGAGCGGACGATGACCCCCGACCCCTCTTGGAGCGGGCGCATCCACCCGCGGCTCGAACGCCGCAAGGCGCGCACCTGGACGACGGACGGGGCGATCTTGCTGCTCACCGACGTGAAGGCGCGGCTCAGGTCGCGGGCGACCTGGAGCGAGTCCGCGGATCGGGTCTGCGCCTCGGCCTCGCGGTCGGCCGGGACCAGGCGCCCGAGGCCGAAAGCGAGGCTGACGACACCGAAGAGCAATGCGAGCTGAGTCGACTTGGGGTTGTGCATCTGGGCTCCTGTCCGTAGGCGGCCACCTATCCCTATTACGGGGTTCACTTTACGCCCGTCTAGTGCCAGACCGAAGGATTACGGACCGGGCCCGCTCTCGCGGTCCGCCCGGGCTTACCACGATTCAACGTCGCAACCCCTACAACCTGTCGTATGTTGGGGTCCAACCTGGGCCTCTCGGCCCGTTCGACCTGCTTCTCGGCCGCCGCGGCTGGCCCTCGGCCCGGCCTGACACACGTACACGAAGACCATGAGAACCCTCCTGATCACACTCGCCCTCGCGGGGCTCACGGCCGGCGCGTCCGCCGCCCAGGAATGTCAGAGCGCCGCCAAGAGCGAGTGCTCCAAAGCCAAGGCCAAACCGGTCGCTGTCCAGGGCGAATGCTCGTCCCAGAAAGTGAAGCTCGTCTCGACCAAGCAAGGCGAGTGCAGCGCGACGAAGGCCAAGACCGTCGCGCAGCAGTCGGAGTGCTCGAGCCAGAAGAGCGAATGCTCCTCGACGAAGGCGAAGGTCGTCTCGACCAAGAAGGGCGATTGCCCGCTGACCGCCGCCAAGGCGCAGGTCGTCTCGGCCCCGAAGCAGGGCGAGTGCTGTGCGACGAAGGCCAAGACGGTCGCGACGCAGTCGGAATGCTCGAGCCAGAAGAGCGAGTGCTCCTCGACGAAGGCGCAGGTCGTCTCGGCCCCGAAGCAGGGCGAGTGCAGCGCGACGAAGGCCAAGACGGTCGCGACGCAGTCGGAATGCTCGAGCCAGAAGAGCGAGTGCTCTTC
>JAAELL010000103.1 GCA_024226735.1 bacterium
CAGCCAAGCGTGGCTGAGCGACGGCACAGTGCTGGCCTGGGGGCGGAATCAGTACGGGCAGTGCAACGTGCCGCGGCGTGCGGCGAGCACGACGGTGGTGGAGGTGTCGGCGGGCGGATGGCACGGCCTGGCGCGGCACAGCGACGGGACGGTGGTGGCGTGGGGCGAAAACTGGCTGGGCCAGTGCGACGTGCCGGCGCTGCCGCCGGGGCAGACCTACGTCGAGATGTCCGCGGGCGATTTCCACAGCCTGTGGCTGCGCAGCGACGGGTGGATCGTGGCCGATGGCACCAATACCTACGGCCAGTGCACCGTGCCGGCCCTGCCCCCGCAGGTGACCTACGTCGAGGCGGCGGCGGGGTTCAATCACAGTCTGGCCCGACGCAGCGACGGCTCCATCGTAGGCTGGGGTGACAACAGCGGCGGGCAGTGCAATGTGCCCGTACTTCCCCCCCCCCCTGACCTACGTGGCCGTGGCTTCGGGCTGGGTTCACGGACTGGGGCTGCGCAGCGATGGCACCCTCGTGGCCTGGGGCAACAACAGCGGCGGCCAATGCGACGTGCCGACTCCACCTTTGGGCGTGAGCTACGTCCAAGCGGCGGGAGGGGAATTCCACAGTGTGGCCGTGCGCAGCGACGGGATGGCGGTGGCCTGGGGATACAACCCCTTCGGTCAGTGCGACGTGCCGGCGCTGCCCCCCGGAGTCACCTACGTCGAGGTGGCGGCCGGCGAAGACCACAGCCTCGCGCTGCGCAGCGACGGCACGGTGGTGGCCTGGGGCGACAATTCCTACCACCAGTGCGACGTCCCGTCCCTGTCGCCGGGGATGGTCTTCACGTCCGTGTCCACCAGCAAGAACCTCAACCTCGCGGTGTACGGGCAGGTGTCGGCGACCGCCACGGCGGCCTTCCGCAACGCCGGCCAGAATGCGTCGAGCCTACGAGCGTTCACGCAACCGGTGCTCGGCGGCACGTACACCTGCACCGTGGACCTGGGGAGCACGACCGGGCACGACCTCGCCTGGCTCGCGGGCTTCGAGACCGCGCTCACCCTGACCCTGCCCGGAGGCCAGACGCTCCTGGTGAACAGCGCCGATCCAATCGGCGAACTCCTCGGCCATGCACCGCGCCTGGGTCCGACCGCGCTCTTCGACATCCCCGTCCCCGCCGATCCGCTATTCGCGGGCTACCAGCTCTCCACCCAGGCCGCACACTTCGGCGGCGCCTCTCCCTGGGCATTGTCCAACGCTCTCGATCTCGTGCTGGGGTGGTAGCGGCCGCGACGAATAGGTGATTCGAACGCCCTCCCGAGTATATGCCCTGGCCTCGCGCTCGACCACCTGCCCCTACCCAACCTCGCCGTTGCCCCAGATTGCTCTGGTATGCCGCTTCTCCGGCTGTTCTTCATCTATCCGAGGTCGGTTTCCGTCGGTGAATCGGCAGTGGGCACGCAACCCTCTCCCCGGCGCTCGGTCGCGTGACCCCTTCCTCGATCGATGGTGGCTACGGGAACTCGAACTCGAGCTGCGGCGGAGCGCGGGCGGGTTGGATGGGAGGGGGATCGGATTCGAGCCCGAGGTGATCGAGGATACGAATGATCACGCTGCGTTGCATGATCATGGCCACGAGCCGGCGGCGGGCTTTGCACACCGGGCAACGCAATACCTCGAATCCAAAGACGCGCCGCATCAGCTCGGACCACAGGTACTTGTGAGGCGGTCGCCGAGGGACGGAGGGCCGAGGGGTGGAGGACACTGTCTCGCCGGATGTTGACACGCGACGCGGAGTCTGGCCCTTGGTTGCCACCACTTCGTCTCTCCACATCGAGCCTCCGGCAAGCACGCCGTGGTAGGTCTGCGTGTGCATTCGCGGCGGCGGTACCAGAGCAGCGAGGCGCTCGAGGAAGACGAGGGGCTCGAAGACGATGTGCGTAGTGCCGTCACGCCATGGCTTGCGAAGCTCGTAGAGGAGCCTTCCCTTTCGCGACCACGTCAGACGACCGGCGGCGAAGGGAGGGCGGGCGATGTACCTGCACAGATGCTCGAGGCGATCGCGGTCGTGGGCCGGGACCAGGACGCCGGCATGCAACGAGAAGCCGTCCACCTCGGCGCAGAGCGTCCCCGGAACGAATCGGGCTCCCCCACCGGCGGCAAGGCGACCCATTCGTCCGAGCCGTGCGCCCGCCTCGGGGCCCTGGGCGATGCGACCCTGGATGGATGCGGCTTGCAAGAGGGGGAGCAGGCCCTGGACTCCGCTCTCATCCTCCTCCCCCATCGTGACCGTGCCTTCATCGGACAGAAAACCTCGCCGCCGCAACAGGCGCAGAACCCGGTCGCGAATCGTTTCGACGAGCTGCTCGACGTCCTCATCGAAGAGCTCGCTCGCGTCGTCGAACACGGGCCGTGCGGTGGAGGTGGCGGCGGTGTACACGCCGTCGAGGACGAGGGCGTGATAGTGGACGTTCAGATTGACGGAGGAGCCGAAGCGCTGGATGCGATTGACCGCGCCGGTGCGACCGCCTTCGATCCCCTCCTCCGCTGCGCGCGCGCGATAGAACCCGAACACGGCGCGCAGGAAGACGCGGCGCACCGCGCGACACAGAGCGGGACGACGGGCGAGCAAGTAGCGAACCACCCAGGGGAAGGAGACGACCCACTGGCGGACGGGGACACGGGGGAAGACGTGGTCCACGAGGTGAGCCGCCGACTCCGCCATGCGACGTCCTCCGCAGGACGGACAGAAGCCTCGGCCCTTGCAGCTGAAAGCCACCAGAGCATCCGTGCCGCAACGAAAGCAGTGGAAGCGGGCGAAGCCGTGGGCGAGGATGCCGCAGCGCAGGTAGCCCCGCAGCTCGCGCACGACGTGGCGCGGCAGAGAGGAGGTCACACCGTCGCCAGGACCGTGGGAGAGGGGGCCGGGGGCGAGGAAGGTCTCGAGGTAGGTGGCCAAGACCTCGTACAGCACCCCGCTCTCGGGATCCCGCCGCAGATACGCGCGGGAGAGCTCTTGCGCCGCGGAGACCATGCCGGAGTGAGGACCGGGCGGCGCGCGGATAGTTGCGGGGAAGGGGCGGGAAAGGAGCCGGGGGGCGCGAGCGCGTGCAGGCGCGGATCGCCGAACTGCGCGAAGCGCGTTGACATGCCGTTGACAGGCGTGGGGCGGGGCGTCGTCTAGGCTGAACGCACGCCGCCATGGCCCATCCCTCCTCGCCCGGGGGCCGCGCACGGGAACGCCTCGTCCTCGCCGTCGGCCTCGTCTCCACGCTCGCGCTCCTGTGGGCGGCGTTCGCGGCGTACGGCGAGCCGCGGCGCGTCGGTGAGTCGGAGCTCGCGCGCCGCATGGGCGAGTTCGCCGACGCGGTCGTGGCGGAGTGGAATCGCCTGCGCCGCGATCCGTGGCCGTTCGCGGAAGGGGGCGAGCCCCTGCGGTGGAGCGATGCGTTTCCTCCGCCGGACGATGCCCCCGCGCCCCGCGACTGGCTCGCCGAACGCGCGGGGAGCTTCCTCGCCTTCGACGCCCTGATGGCCGAGGCGCGCCGCGTCGAGCGCGAAGAGGACGACACCCCCGAGGCGCTCGCGATCGTGCTCGAGACCCTGACCAAACCGTGCGATCCCCCGCGTCGCGCGGAGGGACGGCTGCGCGCGATCCAGCTCGCGCTGCGCACGGAGCAGGTGGACGTCGCCCACGCCCAGTGGCAGGCCGCCGCGGAGGAGCTCGAGGGCTGGGAGGCCCGCGGCGACACGTCGTACCTCCTGCTCTGCACGCTCGCCGCGGCGCCGCACCTGACCGCGGACGAGCGCCGCGACGCGCGCACGCGACTCGTGGAGCTCTGGCAAGGCGGCCACCTGGC
>JAAELL010000104.1 GCA_024226735.1 bacterium
CTCGAGCCGCGAAAGGATCGAAACGCCCAGCCCACAGTCTCGAGCGTCAGGCCCTGCGCAATGGCCTCGTTCTCGACCACGTAGGGGTAGTCGTCCATGGTGACGAAGTCGTGATCGAGGTTTGGCGCGTAGACGAAGAGCGTCAGAACCACGAGCACTCCGCACGCGAGCGCCCCCCAGCCCCACGTCGGCGCCGCGCTCGAGCGCTGTGTGCGGTGTTCGTCCTGTGCGCTGTCGGTCAAACCTGCGCTCCCGGTCGTACCTTCGCACGCAGACTCCCAGCGAGCCCGCACGCGTCGTGTATCCTTTCGCGTCCACAGGATACAGCGCACACGAGGAACCCATGACAGCCGCGCTCGAAAACCAGGACGATTCGCTGCTCGTCGGGACGCTCGCATCACCGGAGCTCCTGTGCAGCCCACACGCGCAGCGGGTCGCGTTCGCGCAGGCGATCGTCGAAGCAGGCATCGACCACGTCTTCGTCGCAGACCATGTGAGCTTCCACGTGGGCGCAGGAATGGACGGCCTGGTCAATGCAGCGACGCTCACCGCCCTCGACCCGCGACTTCGCGTCTGCGTCGGTGTCTATCTGCTGGCATTGCGGCATCCCGTGACCGTCGCCCGCCAACTGGCGACGATCTCCGAAGCCGCACCCGGTCAACTGATTTTCGGTGTCGGCATCGGCGGAGACGACCCCAACGAGGTCGCCATGTGCGGGGTCGATCCACGCTCCCGCGGTCGCCGTACCAACGAGTGCCTCGAAGTCCTGCGCGGCCTGCTCGGCGGCGAGCCCCTCGATCATCACGGCGAGTTCTTCGATTTCGAGCGCGCCTGGATCGTCCCACCACCCGATCCAGCGATCCCGATCCTGATCGGTGGACGTTCGGGCGCGGCCGTCGAACGCGCCGGACGCTACGGCGACGGCTGGCTCGGGACCTGGGTCTCACCCCGGCGCTTTGCCAAGGTCGTCGAGCAACTCGCACCCGGCCAAGCCGACGGCAAGCCCCCGCTTCACGGCCTGCAGATCTGGGTCGGAATCGACGACGACCGCGACAAGGCGCGCGAGTATCTCGCCCTGGGCATGGAGGACTTCTACAAGACGCCCTTCGCCGCGTTCGAGAAGTACAGCCCCTACGGCTCACCCGATGATGTCGCCGCGTTTCTGCGTCCCTATCGCGATGCGGGTTGTCGCCTGTTCAACATCATGCCGCTCGCAGGCAGCGAAGCGACAGGAATCGAGGCCGTCGCCGAGATCCGGCGTCTTCTGCGCGAGGGATGATGGACCAGGCGGCGCGAGATCGAGCAACGCGCGAACGCGTGCTGATCCTGGGCGCGGCCGGACGCGACTTTCACAACTTCAACGTCGTCTTCCGAGACGATCCCGCCGTCGAAGTCGTCGGTTTCACGACCACCCAGATTCCCGGAATCGACCAACGCCGCTATCCGGCGAGCCTCGCCGGCCCGCTCTATCCCGGCGGCATCCCCGTCTACGAAGAGGCCGACCTCGAACGCCTGTGCCACGACTCGAGCGTCGACCGCGTCGTCTTCGCCTACAGCGACCTGCGGCACGAGCAGGTCATGCACCTGGCCTCCCGCGCACTCGCCTGCGGCGCAGACTTCAGCCTGCTAGGTCCGCAACGAACGATGCTGCGCGCGACGGTTCCCGTGATCGCGGTCTCCGCGGTACGAACCGGCTGCGGCAAATCCCAGATCGCACGCTGGTTGGCCGGTGCGCTCCAGGAACGCGGTCTCGCCGTCGCCTCGCTGCGCCATCCGATGCCTTACGGCGACCTTGCGGCTCAGCGGGTGCAACGCTTCACGTCACGCGAAGATCTCACCCGTGCCCACTGCACGGCCGAGGAGCGCGAGGAGTACGAGCCGTACATCGAGATGGGCAGCGTCATCTACGCCGGCGTCGACTATGCGGAGATCCTCGCCCGTGCCGAACGCGAAGCCGACGTGCTTCTGTGGGACGGCGGGAACAACGACTTTCCCTTCCTCGCACCCGATGGCCACCTGGTGGTGGTCGATGCCCTTCGCCCCGACGATCTCCTGACTCATCACCCCGGCGAAGCGGTGCTGCGCATGGCACACGCCGTGGTCGTAAACAAGGTCGACGCCGCCACGCCGGCGGCCGTTGGCCGCATCGCCGAACAGGTACGCCAGATCGTGCCCCACGTGCCGATCCTGCGTGCGGCGTCGCCGGTCGTACTCGACGACCCGGCTGCCGTGCGCAACCGGCGCGCGATCGTCGTCGACGACGGTCCGACCTTGACCCACGGAGGC
>JAAELL010000105.1 GCA_024226735.1 bacterium
CGACGTGAGCCCCGGCGTATGGTCGCGGTGCCACGCCTGGAAGTTCCACGTCTCGCCGGGGAGGATAGCGGAGGCTGGCGCGGTGGGTAGCGCGCCAGGGTCGACGACGCCGACGGGCTCGCCGGAGGCTCCGGTGGACGCGACCTGGGAGGCGAAGCGAACGATCGGCAAGCCGAGGCAGAGGTTACCCTGGCTGCCGAAGGGCGTGGGGACGAAGGCGCGCTGGCGGGAGGCGAGGAAATAGCCGTGCTCGTCGGGCGGAAGGCCGAACGCGCGCAGGCGCACGTCCCCGTCGACGACGTAAGGGCTACCGAGCACCCACGTGGCCCCCTCGGACCCGGTCGAGTTCGCGATGGCGTCGCAGTAGGGGACGCCGAGCGGGACCTCGTAGACATATACACCGCCGCCGGTCTCTCCCGACGGAGCGGTGACCCCCGGACCGGCGACGAACGCCGTCGTGTCGTCGAACGCGACCGCCTGACCAACGGTGTCGTGCATCTGTGCGTCGCTCCACTGGAGCTTGTCCGTCTCCATCCACTGCCCGGCGACCCGCTGGAACATGTAGGCCGCTCCAGTGCGAATGCCACCGTGCATCGCGTGGTGAGCCCCGACGAGGATCCTGTCTCCGGAGATTGCGATCGTCTTTCCTCCGCTGGCGGGAACCGCAAACTGGTTGTCCAGGTCGCCATCGCTCGCGTAGTGGACGCTGTCGTGGACGAAGCCGGTCGGGCTCGAGTCGGAACGGTGGTAGATATGGATCCGCCCCTCGCTCCCGAAGAATGCCCAGGGATTGCCCTCGCTGACGACGAGGGTGCCGTTTTCCATCGCCAACTGCTTCCCGAAGGCCCGATCTATTGTGGGGTTGGGCGAGTCGATTCTCGCGAACTCGACGAATGCACCACCGACGCGGCGGAAGACGTACACGGCTCCCGCGAGTCGGTGAGGATTCGGCGCGTCGTGGTTGTGCGCGGAGAGGACGGCCCAATCATCTTCGAGGGCGAGGGAGCTGCCCACCAGGGTCTCTGGCACGGAGGGAATGAGCGTCTGCACGTAGTTCCACTGGAGCCCGTTGCGCTCAAACACATATGCCTGACCCAACCCTGCGCCTCCGAAGGTCGGGTGCGCTGCAGCCGAGATGAGGACACGGTCGCCGTCTACGTCGATTCTGTATCCGAAGCCAGCAGAGTCCGTGGCGTCAGGGGCCTCCAGCCGCTGCGTCTGCCGCCATCCGGTCGACGTGAGGTGGTACACCCAGACTGCGCCGTGATAGACGTTGCCCGTCGGGAATGCCTTGCTCGCGACGAAGGCCCAATCGCCCTCAAGAGCCAGCCCCGAATTCCCGAAGCGCCCTGCCTGGATTAGCTCAGTCGGCTCGAGGAACTGGACTTCGTGCCACTGACCGCCTGCTCGTCTCAGGACGTAGCACCCGCCGACGGAGATACCCGCGGAGTTCGGGTGCGCGTCGTCCGTCACTAGGGCGACGTCACCGTCGACCGCGACTTGCTGCCCGAAACGGCCAAAATGGTACACGTCGGAGGCGCGGAGAACCTGTTCCTCCGCGTGCTGCGCGAGCGTGAGGGGAGAGAAGGCTCCAGCGAGAATGCCGAGGAGGGCGAAAGTGAGTTTCATGATGACGTCAGTCGAGTTAGCTCAAGCAAGTCTAGCTCCGGATGCTCGAAAAG
>JAAELL010000106.1 GCA_024226735.1 bacterium
GCGCCTTGCCGCAAGTGGTTCTCTCGATGATAGAGATAGCCACACAGGCATGGGCGCTCGCGGGCAATGGGGTCGGCAGCGACCCGTGTGCCGAGGAGGTGGAGAGATGCGCGTATGTACTGCGGTCCGAGCGGGGCATGGTCCGGTGTGGACTCCCGATGGCTGAGCGGCCCGAACGGGGCGGGCCGTCGTCGACGCCCGTCCCGTGCTACTATTCGTCGCTATGAGACCAAGCGTCCCTCCAGACTTGGTTGAAGCATCGGAAGTTAACAACGGGGAAACGGCGAAAGCGCTCCTTGCCAGTCGCCTGGACTCGGCCACGGTGCGCGCTGTGGCGATTCGGGCCGACGAGCTACGATTCGAGGCATCGGCGGATGCTTTAGATGTCGCCGAGGCGGCGCTTGACGCGTTTCGTCGTTTGCCACCACGGCTTCAACGACCAGGCATCGGCTTCCTCGCCTGGGCGGCCTATGGATCGATACTTCGGACACGCGCGCGCTACAACGAGTCCGAGGTCGCGCTTGCGATAGCGGCGCGGCTTGCTCCCAGTTCCAGACCCCAGGTTCGGGCAGACCTCGCGCGTCGGTTCGCGTATCTTCGAAGCGACCAGGGGCATGCCGAAGAGACTCGGAGGTTGGTAGCGAGCGTCCTCGCGTTCGCGCGTCGTGTTGGTGGCAGAACGCTCGGCAAGGAGCTGGTGAACGCCGGAGCGATCTTGATCTTGATGAGGGACTACCAGGCCGCAGTGCCCCATCTCGAAGAGGCCCTGGCGCTACTTCCCGCAAACGGGGACACACGTCATATCTCGGCAGTAGCCAACCTCGCGCGTTGCCGACTGGAACTTTCGTCATCGCCTGCACAACTGGCGGAGGTAACGCAGCTAACGCGGCAAGTGGCCGCGCTGACCGAGACCGGTTCCTATAGCGAGCTGAAGCTCCGCTGGCTGGACGGCAATCTCCAGCACCGGCTCGGCCACCTCGACGCCGGCCTGGCGCTGTTCGAGAGCGCCCGCCTGGGCATCGACGAGCGCGGCGACGGTTACGACCGCGCGCTGTTGGTGCTCGACATCGCCGAGCTCCACCTCGACCGCCGCGACCTGGTGAGCGCGCAGGAGCTGGCGCGATCGTCGTTCGGCATCCTGTCGGCGCTGCGCAAGGAC
>JAAELL010000107.1 GCA_024226735.1 bacterium
ACAAGAGTGAATCACACCACTAGTGGTGTGATGCAGACATTCGCAGTCGTATCCCGGCCCGCATGCACGCGAACTCGCGATAAGACCGCAACTGTCTGCATCACACCACTAGTTCACCTTTGGGGGGGAGCATCGGCACCGATTCCAGACCGGAGCGTCAACGGGCGGCCGTGCGCGGGGTCTTGTACGTCAGGCCGGGATTCTCGGCCGGGTGCGTGGGCCAGAAGACTTTCTGGGATTTCTCCGGCTCTCCCCGACTCGAGTGCCGCCGTATCCTGATACGTGCAGGCCCTCTAGCCGTCGCGACCCATGAACCCTATCCGACAGCCCTCTGAGCCCCCCAAGTCCGGGTTTCACGCCACTTTGGCGCTCGCGCGTGCAGGGGACGCGGACGCGCTCGCCGAGCTCTTCGAGCAGTTCTATCCCGCCGTGCAGCGCATGGTGCACCGGAGCCTCTCGAAGGACCTGCGCGTCAACCGCCCGTGGCTCGCGACCCGCTTCAGCACGGGTGACGTCGTACAGGAGGTGTTCCGGAGCGTCTTGAAGGACATCGGCGTCTTCGCGGGTACGAGCGAAGAGTCGTTCCGCGGCTACCTGACGATGGTCGTGCGCAACCGGCTCATGGACTCGATTCGCTTCCATGAGGCAGCGCGTCGCGACGGCCGCCGGACCCATACGTCGCCCGAGGAGTCGGAGCTCACGAGCCCCCACGACGGCCCCGCGACCGACGTCACGTCCGCCGAGGAGATGGAGGCATTCCATCAGGTCCTCAGCAGCTTCTCCGAGCGCGAGCAGCTCCTCCTGCGCGCCCGGCTCGAGCAACAGGCACCCTTCCGCAGCCTCGCCGACCAGCTCGGCTACCCCTCCGCCTCGGCCGCTCGACGCGCCTTCTACGCCGCCCAAGCGACGCTCGTGCTGCGCCTGCGCCAGCACCAGCTCGATCAGGGCGAAGACGGACCCGAGCGGCCGCGAGGACGCGAATGAACTACGCCCCCGAAGATCCCGCCCTTCAGCGTCTCGTTTCGGCTGCCATGGAGATGGTCGATCAGGGGCTCGAGCCCCCGATCGATGAGATCTGTCGCGAGCGCCCCGATCTGATCTCGGCCGTGCAGCAGTCGCTCGAGCTCGCGCGGCGGCTGCCGACGATCCGCCGCGAGGCAGCAGGTCGTGACGGCTTCCTCGGGCGCGTGCTCGACGGCCGCTATCGGCTCGACGCGCGACTCGGCGCAGGGGCGATGGGGGTCGTGTACCGCGCCTCCGACCTCGAGCTGCACCGCGACGTCGCTGTCAAGGTCCTGCACTCGGCCATCCTCGACGCGGACGAGGCCGGCTACAGGTTCGCGCGCGAGGCCGAGGTGATGGCCGCGATCCGCCATCCCTCCGTGATCACGGTCTACGACCGTGGGAGCACGAGCGAGGACGAGCCCTACCTCGTCATGGAGCTGCTCGACGGCTTGCCGCTGAGCGAGATCCTCGACCTCGGCAAGCGCCGTGGCGGCGCGGCGCCCGCCGACGATACGGGCTGGATCGCACATGCAATCGGCGCCGAGGCGCTGGATGAGGCGAGCTACCTGCGCACGGTCGTACGCTGGACCGCCGATCTCGCCGGCGGACTCAGCGCGGCGCACGAAGCCGGCGTGTTCCATCGCGACGTCAAGCCCTCGAACGTGTTCGTGCGCCGCAACGGCCAGCCGATGCTGCTCGACTTCGGGATCGCCGCGCACGCGAGCCAAGCGACGATCACGCGTGAGGGCACCTCGCTTGGGACGCCGGCCTACATGGCGCCCGAGTCGCTCGACGCGCGCGCAGAGCCGACGGCGGCGCTCGACGTCTACGGGCTCGCCGCGACGCTCTACCACATGCTGACGCTGCGCGCGCCGTACGGTGGGACGCCGTCGCAGATCATCTCGAGCTTGCAGGTCAAGGAACCGCCGCCGGCGTACAAGCTGCGACCGGGACTGCCGCGCGACCTGCAGGCGATCCTCGACCGCGGGATGGCGCGCAAGCCCGGCGGGCGCTACGCGACGGCCCACGACTTCGAGGCCGACCTGCGCGCGTTCCTCGACTACCGGCCCGTATCCGCGCGGCCCGTCACGGCGCTGGCGCGCGCGTGGCGCGGCTTCCGGCGTTCGCGCGCGCTCTTGGCGGGGACGGCCGTTGCCGTCGTCGCACTGGGAATCGCGGGTGGGCTGGAGTGGCGCTCGTACCGGCTCGCGCAGCGCCGTTCCGCGCACGGCGATATCTGGCGCCACATGTATCCGAACTTCACCATCGTCGACTTCGAGAACCGCGTCTGCGTGACCGACGTCGAGCGCGCGCACGTGTCCGGCATCCTCGACGATGCGATGGCGGTCGCGGTCGAGCCCCTTCCGGCCCAACTGTACCGATCGTCTTTTCGGCTCGACCACGGCGACCCGCGCGGTGCGGCGGAGGACATGGCCGCGATCGCAGACTGGGTCGATACACGCTACGCACGGGCGCTCGCGGAGCGCTACGAGCGGCTGCCCGACGACGCGTCGAGTGCGCGCAGCGTCGATTTGATCGACATGCCCGAGCCGACAGACGCGATGGACGTGTACCTCGCGGCGTACCACGTGGCGCGCGAGCTGCGTTACTCCGAAGCGTTCGCGATGTTGGCCGACGAGCGCCTCGAGCGCTTCGGGCCCGCGCAGGAGCTGTGGCTGCCGACGACGCCGTTCAGCCGCAAGCTCTCCGACGCCGAGAACTTGGCGCTCGCGGACGAGATGTACGAGCGCGCGGTGCGGCTCGAAGAGCAGATCGGGTACCGGACGGCCACGACCGCGCACCTGATCGCTCGGGCGCTGGTGCAGCAGGAAAGCTACAACGAGGCATTGCTCGTGGCGCGCGAAGGCATCCAGCTCGCGCCGGGATCGCACACGTTGCGCATCAACGCAGGCCTGACAGCGTGGCGTCTCGGGCGCTTCGAGGAGGCCGAGGAGCACCTCGGCCTCGCGATCGAAGTGCGGCCCAAGAACGCGCGCCCCTACAGCTCGCTGGCACGCTCGCGCAGTGAGCTCGGGGACTACGAAGGCGCCCTGGCCGTCGTCGATGCCGCACCCTACGGGACGAGCGCTGGGGCTCGCGCGATGTGCTTACAGCTCGAGGGTGAGATCGAGACGGCACGTTCCCTCGGTCTCTGGCAGGACGGGCGCGAAGAGCGGGCGGTCGCGGCGGCCGAGCTCGCCCAGGACAGATTCAAGGCCGCGCAGGACCTCGGGCGCGACCTCGAGAAAGTCGTCGAGTTCGCCGTCAGCAAGCGGATCGTCGCGCGAGAGACGCGCCAAGTCTTCTCCGACCTCCTGATCGTCCTGCCGGACAGTCCCATCCGCTGGCGCATCCTCCGGGCGCTGGCCCGGTGGATGCCGGAGGACCTGAGCAAAGCGGAGACCGCGCTCATGAAGAAGTACATCCAAGCACTCACATCCAACTTGTCGCAGCGTGCGGAGATGGGCTCGCTCGACCGGGAATGATCTGACTCCAACTCCGACAACTCCGAACCTCCCCGAGACCTACAACATGCACCGATCCCTCTCCCACACCACCCTCGCTTTCGCGCTTCCGCTCGCCCTTGCTCCCCCGGCTGTGTCCCAGGGGATCCAAACGAACCCGAACGTCCGCCGCGGACCGTTGTCGGCTCTCGCGGCCGGGCTGTCTATCAGTGAGTTCACGCGCACCACGACGACGGACCCTTTGCTCGTCAAGGAGCCGCTAGACCAGACGGGGTCGCCGATCGCATGGAACACGACCACGACCGTGCATCCGGCGGACTACACGCTCATGACGTTGTTCCCGGATGACTACGACGCCATCGAGATCAATGCGATGTCGACGGGCAACGACGTCATCCCGCCCATCGACGAATTCGGGACTCCCAACGTGACTGCCGGCACTGGTCGGTGGTTCGGCATGATCGTGTCGCTCACGAACGACATGACCGGTACGCCGGGTTCCGTAGTCGAAGCGCGACAGGCCGCTGGTCCCGTCGGCGCCGACCTCTTCTCGCACTACTGGGTGGGTAGCCGGCTCGCGGGGCCGCTCGTGGGCGCGACCTTGTTCGAGATGGGTCGGGAGCACATCGGGCTCGAAGCCGGGGCGGAGCTCGACGCGGTCGACCTCGGACTCGGCGTCAATGCATTCGACACTCCGCCGCCCACCTCGCCGCCCAACCTCTTCTTCGGTCACCAAGATCGGTTCTACTTCTCCGTGTCGACGGACTGCGTCGGCAACCTGAGTCAGCCCTTCGCGAAGGACCAGTCCGGGGTCGGGGTCAACGCCGACGCGGCCGTGATCTACGAGATGATCTGGGACGATCCGACGACGGGCATTCTCGGTTGGGGAGACATCACGGTCTACCGCGATCGGGGTCAGCTCAACCTGCATCCCACCGATCCTGCGGAGGACGTCGATGCGGTCGCGGTCGACCGGATCCTGAGCACGATCATCTTCTCGACGCAGCCTGCTGGGACCCGGTCCCAGCTTCAGGTGCTGCGCCACGATACGAGTACGGGCATCTTCATCGGGCCGGTTCCGCTCACCGACAGGAACCGGGTCGAGGTGACAGAGCACTTCTCTCTGCAGAGCAGCGTGGACGACTTCGACGGGGTCTGCACGGTCGACCCGGAGTCGTTCCAGATTGGTGCCCGAGTCGGTACACCACAGGACAGTAGCCTCAGTGGCCCGCCGCCGATGGGAATCAGCGTCACGCGCGACGCCAACAACTACTACATTCGCACGGATGGGGGCGCGCGCGCGAGCGACGGCGTGAAGCCGTTCTTCGTTTACTACTACGCCGCTCTTCCGGGCGATCTCTTCACTCCGCTGGCTTCCGCGCTACCAGGGCCGAACGGCACGTTCTTGTACACGATCCCGCGGACCTCCGTGACGATTCCCGAGGTTCGCATCGTCGGTGTCGGACTCTATCCGTTCGGGATGCCCAACGCGGTCGCCTCGATGGAAAGCTTGGTCAAGATCGAGCAGTAGACAGCTACGTTCAATGAACGACGCCTACCGCGCTGGAGCACGGTAGGTGTCGTTCGTATCAGCACGTCTGCTCAGTGCTCGTGAATCGTCACTTCCCCGATCACCAGCGTGTCGTCGATCTCGAAGCTGATCGGCGTCGTGTTGCCGTATCCGCGCGCCAGTGCGCGAATCTCGAACTCCGTCGCGCCGTCCGGCTTGACCTTCGTCACCTCGTTCTCCGGCGTGTCGCCGTTCTCGACGATGCGGATCAGGACGATCGGATTGCCGTCGGCGGGCGGCTGCAGGGTGAGCTCCTTCAGGTGTTCCGCGCACACCTCGCACGTCTGGCGGTAGAGCACGACGTGGCTCGGGAACGGAACCATGTCCGCGTCGATGAAGCGTGCGAGGTCGGTGTCGTGCAGGACGCTTCCCGACCACGAGTCCGTTTCGAACAGATAGTTGTCCCCCTCGACCGGAGAAGGCGGCGAGCCATCGTCGACCGGCGCGGTCGGGTCGACCGGATCGGCGAGCCTGCCCTCCTGGATCTTGAGGAACGGTGCCGCGGTCGCGAACGCGAACAAGGGCAGTAGGATCAGCGGCTGGAGCTTCTTGCGCTTCATGCGCCACGGCCGCGACGCAAGCACGGCGAGCAGCAGAACCGTGTCGACCGACATCATCATCAGCGGCGTGATCGGGACGTCCGAACCGAAGCAGCCGCACGACTCGGCGCCCGATGCGACGAGGGGCGCGAGGACGACGTCGAACACGAGGAACAACAGGACGAGCGGTACCCAGCCCCATGCCGGCTTCAAGAGGCAGAGGATGACGATGCACAGCTCCGCCGCGATCGCGATCCGGAACGTCATCAGCTCGCTGCCGAAGAAGCTGCGCACCGACTCGGGCAGGTCGCTCGGCCTTCCCTTGAAGAGCTTGAACAACGCTCCTGCGAGGACCCAGAGGCAGGCGACGCGGACTACGGTGGCGGCGATGCCGCCCTTTTTGGGGCTGGTCGATTCAGTCATTCGTACTCGGGCTGCAGGTCTCGGGCCCGAATACGTTACGAAGCGGGCTCTGTGAGCGCCGCCCCCAATCCGCGCGAGCTGTCTACAGGGCGGACGACAGAGTGTCCCAAAGCCGCGGACGCTCCTCCCAGGCGGGGTCGACGGCGCTGACGTACAGCGTCTGCTCGAGCTCGGAGAGTGCGCCGGAGGAGAGGGCCTCGGCGAACAGCTCGAGCTCCTGGTCGCGCGCGCCGGCCCCGGCGAACAGGAACGCCTCGCTGCCCCGGAGCCCGACCGGCATGGGCTCCTCGTCCGGATCCGTGCACCACGTGAGCTGCGCGGCGGCGAGGGCGGGACCGAGCCGCGCGGCGAGCGACGGCGCGACGAAGCCCGAGACGAAAGCCCGTCGTTGCCAGCTTCTTCCGTCATGCCCGGGCCGCGCGCCGTGCCCGGGCTGCGATGCGCACGTCAGGAACCCCGCGCGGCTGAGCGCGGCGAGGCCGGGCACGAGCGCGTCCGTCTCCTCATCGACGTCCGGTGCTCCCCAACCAGGAAAGAAGGCGACGCCGCCTTCGAGGAAGCGCGCGCCGAGCTCGCACAGCTCCGCGAACGTCCGTGCCCCGCGCCAGGCGCGGCGCGCTTGCTCTACACTTTGCGCCATGGAACACAAACTGCACGTCGGCTTCGTCGCCGTCTACCTCTTTGCGCTCATCGGCGTCGGAGCGATGAAGGCGAGGAAGATCCGGTCGCAGGAGGATTTCAGCCTCGCGGGCCGCGGCCTCGGGACGTTCGTCCTCATCGGGACGCTGCTGGCGACCTGGATCGGCACGGGCAGTATCTTCGGCAACGCGCAGAAGACGTACCAGATCGGTGTCGGCGCGTTCATCCTGCCCATCGCCGGCGTGCTCGGCATCGCGGTTCTGTGGCGGCTCGCCGCGAGCATCCGCGAGATGGAGGTCTACACGATCCAGGACATCCTGGAGAAGCGCTTCGGGGTCGCGACGCGCATCATCGGGATGATCGCACTCATGCTCGCCTACGTGATCATCGTCTCCTACCAGTACCGCGCTGGCGCGGCGGTCGTAGGGCGGCTCGTTCCGGGCCTCGACGGCTCCGCGCTGGCGGTGATCATCGTCGCGGTGTTCGTGATCGCGTACACCGCGTTGGCGGGGATGTACTCGGTCGCCTACACCGACGTCGTCAACGGCGTGCTGATGGTGGTCGGCCTCTGCTTCGCGATCCCGCTCCTGTTCTCGGACGTCGGCGGGTTCGAGGGGATCCGCTCGAGCCTGCCGGCGGATCAGGTGCAGATGACGGCCAGCTACACGCCGGTGCGCCTCGTCAACTGGCTCTTGCCGACGCTGCTGTTGATCCTGGGCGACGCCAACGTCTACCAGCGCTTCTTTTCGGCCAAGGACCCCGGGGTGGCGCGGCGTTCGGCCGCGTGGCTCATCCTCGGCATCGCGGTGCTCGAATGCGCGATCATCGCACTGGCGTTGCTCGGGCGCGTGATGGTGGAACAGGGCAAGCTGCCGGCTCCGGAGAACGTGGCGCACATCGTCGTGTCGATCGCGTTCGACGCCTTGCCACCGCTGCTCGGGGCGATGTTGATGGGCACGGTCGTCGCGATCGTCGTCTCGACGGCCGACTCGTTCCTCTTGGCGCCTTCGACTTCTTTCGTGCGCGACGTGTACAAGCGCTTCTTGAAGCCGGACGCGAGCGAGGAGAGCGTCGTGTTCCTCGGCCGCGTCGTAGTGATCGTCTTCGGGCTGGTCGCGCTCGGCATGGCCTTCACGTCGGACAAATTCTTCGAAGTGGCGCTGTTCGCGTACACGATCTACGGCGCCAGCATTACCCCCGTGATGATCGCCGCGTTCTTCTGGCCGCGCGCGACGCTCGGCGGTGCCGTGGCATCGATGCTGACCGGCGTCATCGTCGCCCTCGGCTGGCAGTGGGCGCAGATGGGAGGGCAGGTGGCGTCGCTCGGCGAGTCGATCGGGTGGGCGGGCTTGGCCGAGGTCGATGCAGTCCTGCCGGCGCTGTCGTTGAGCGTGCTGGCGCTCGTGTCGGTCAGCCTGATGCAGGCGGATCCGCGGTCACCTTCCGCGAGCTGACCTCGTCCTCGGTCGCGCGCGGCTGGGGTCGTTCACTCCGAAGGCCTCGTCGGGCGGGACGGTGAGCGAGAGCTGCGCGCCGGCCACTTGGCCGCTCACGGCGCTCTCCAGCCCCGGAACCAGGACCCCATCGCCGAACAGGAAGACAGCTTCAGTTCTTCGCTCACGTGCTCCAGTCTCTAGGCGAAACAGGCCGATGAAGGACCCGAATCTGCTCGTTGTACCAATAGGAGATCCCCCTTGGCTTGGATCAACAGTCTCTTCAAGCGCATGGTCGAGCTCGAAGCCTCGGACCTGCACATGACCTCGGACAAGAAGCCCATGCTTCGTCTGCACGGCGACATGACGGTGATCGAGGAGTGTCCCGTCATCTCGGAAAAGCAGATGAAGCAGATCCTGCTGGAGATCGCTCCCGAGCAGAACAAGGAGGAGTACGAGCGGGACAACGACACCGACTTCGCCTACGAGATCGAAGGCGTCGGGCGCTTCCGCGCCAACGTTTTCCGCGATCACCGCGGCCCGGGCGGTGTGTTCCGGATGATCCCCGAGGAGATCCTCACCGCCGATCAGCTCGGTCTCCCGCAAGCCGTCATCGACTTCACGACGCTCTCCAAGGGCCTCGTGGTCGTCACCGGTCCGACCGGCTCGGGCAAGTCGACGACGCTCGCGGCGATGATCGATCACATCAACAAGAACCGACCGGACCACATCATCACGATCGAGGATCCGATCGAGTTCGTGCACAAGGATCAGAAGTGCCTGATCAACCAGCGTGAGGTTGGCCGGCACACCACCGGTTTCAAGCGCGCCTTGCGCGCCGCGCTGCGTGAGGACCCGGACATCGTGCTCGTCGGCGAGATGCGTGACCTCGAGACGATCGAGATCGCGATCGAGACGGCCGAGACGGGTCACCTCGTCTTCGGCACCCTACACACGACCACCGCCGCCTCGACCGTCGACCGGATCATCGACCAGTTCCCGGCCGACCGCCAGGCGCAGATTCGCACGATGCTGTCGTCGTCCCTGAAGGGAGTCGTCGCGCAGACTCTCTGCAAGAAGAAGCCCAAGGGCCGTGTCGCCGCGCTGGAGGTGCTCGTCGTCAACAACGCGATCAGCGCACAGATCCGCGAAGGCAAGACGCACCAGATCATCTCCGCCATGCAGATGGGCGGCAAGGTCGGCATGCGTCTGTTGAACGATTCGCTCGGCCAGCTGGTTGCCGAGGGCGTCGTCGACCCGGACGAGGCGTTCATCAAGGCCGTCGACAAGGAGGCCTTCGTCAACAACCTCCGCTCGCGCGGCGTCCACTACGAGCCGGCCGTCGGAAGCACGACGAGCGCGGAGCTGGAGGATGCCGGACCGCCGCAGATCCAGAACGATCCCGTGGCTGCGCTCCCGACGGTCGATCAGGCCGGCGGCAGCCCGGGCGGCGACCCGTTCGAGCAGTTCAAGCAGCAGCGCAACCGGTAGGGGTAGTACCGAGCCCGCGCAATCCCCACCAGTTGCGGGAGAGGCGTGCACGAATCCGTTGGTACGGTGCCGCGACAGTTCATAACGGATTCATGCACGCCTCTCCCGTAACTGGTGGGGATTGTACTACCCCTAACGCCTCCGACGGTACCGTACCGACATGGCGCTCTTCTACGTCGCCGAGCCGATGCCGGAGCCCGTGCGCGCCTACGTCCAGTCCGCTTGGGATCAGGTCGAAGCCTCGACCGGGCAGCCCTTCAACCGCGACTTCTGGACGCGCTGTACACCGCGCCGGTCGACCTATCCCGCATGCCGCGCTGTGCTCGCCGCCGCGCGTCAGGATGCGGGCTGGCCGATGTACCACGCACTGCAGATCGCCTACTACTGCGAAGCACGCAACCCCTTCGACACGGACACCCACGTTGCGCTCGCCGAGGCGCTGGATCTCGACACAGAGCGCTTCGCGGACGACCTCGCGAGCCGCGAGGTCCGGCAGGACCTGGAGCGCTCGTTCGCCGTCCGCGACCGGCTCGGGGTCCGCGGCTTCCCGAGCCTCGGCTCGTCCGAGCACGGAGTGCTCAGCAGCGGCTACGAGTCGGCCGAGACGCTCTTGCCGCGCCTCGTCGGACTCGGCGTCCTCAGTTGACGATCGGCCGCAGTCGGATGTTGCGGAACTCGATGTAGGCGCCCTCCGACTGGAGGCAGATCTTGCCGGGAACCTCTTCGCACCATCGGCCAAGGTTCTGGACGACGCCGTTCACCTCGAGCACGAGCTCGCCGTGGTCGAGCACGATGCGGTACCGGTTCCACCCGCCGAGCGGGACCTCGTTCGTCGGCAGCAGCTTGCGCGTGCGCCGGCCCTGCGTGCGCGCCGGATCCACCTGCATCGGAAAGTGGTCGATGTTCCAGATGTCGCCGGCGTGGCGCGATTGGAGCTGCGCCTCGATGCTCTTCGGCCAGACCTTGTCCGTCCCGACCATGCGCAGGAGCACGCCGGAGTTGCCGGGGCCGCGCTCCGGGTCGAAGCGCCACTCGAGGGTCAGCTCGTAGTTCGTGAAGTCCGCCTCGGTCCGGATGTACCCCGCGGGCTTGCCCTCGCAGCGCAGGACGCCGTCGCGCGCCAACCACACGTTCGCCGGATCCGCATCCTTCCCCGAGAGGTGGAACGTCCAGCCGTCGAGGCTCGCCCCGTCGAACAGCTCGACGGGCGGACCGAACTTCGGTTCGCGACGCGTGTCGACCGTCAAGAAGCTCGTCAGGTCGGCGAGCTCCTGCGCGGTGAACCCGAGCCCGACGCCCTCCGGCATCGTCGACAGCGCCTGGGGCGTCCGCGCCGCGATCTCGTCGCGCGCGAGCACGTGGCGTCTGCCCTGCGTGTCCTTGATCAGGACGTCGTCGCCGTCCGCGAGCAGAAAGCCCGAGTACAAGACGCCCTCATGCGTCTCGAAGAGGTACGTCTCGAAGCCCAACACGATGCCCGCGCTCGGGTTGAGGATCGAGTCGAGCAGCTGCGCTCTGTCGTACTTCGTGCGGATCCGAGTCAGCTCGGGTCCGACGTCGCCGCCGCGACCGTCGAACACGTGGCACGCGCTGCACTGCGAGCGTTCGGAGAAGAACAGCTGTGCGCCGCGCGATGCGTCGCCGTCCAGCGCGGCGATTTCGGCGACGGGGGGGAGCGGGGCGAGCCCGGCCGCGCCGGGGCGCTCGAAGTGCGCACTCGCGAGAGCGCGCACGCCGATGTCGGGGTTCTTGAAGATCGCTGGCGCCGCGACGTCGCGCAGTGCCTGGTCCAGCTCGCCGCGCTCGGCGAGGCGGATGAGGAAGAGACCACCCGAAGGCTCCGACGCCAGCGCCTCCACCGCCGCCTGGCGACGTTCGAGCGGCAGCGTCGCGTCGGCGACCGTGGTCTGCAGGGCGCGCAGGCGACCCGCGGCTTGGGGCTCATCCGCCCACACCTCGAACTGGATCGACGTCCCGCATCCCTGATCGGTGCCGCCGCGGTCAGGGCCACAGCTTCCGCGCAGGCGTAGCGCTCCGTCCGGGAGCCGGTAGGCGATCCGCGACGTCGCGTGCGTGCCGATGCCGCGCGCGAAGGTCTCGTCCCCGATCCGTAGCTTGCCTCCATTCGCGTTCTTCCCGATGCGGACCTGGCCCCAGCCCGTCTCTGCGCTGATCCAGGCGAGTTCGATCAGGGCGACCTCGCCGGCTGCGGTTTCGATGCGCGGATCGATCCAATCGGCCCAGTCGCAGCCCAGGCCGTTGCCCCCGTCGTTCACGGCGAGCCAGAGCGTCGTCGCGCCGACGAGGTCGACGTCGAAGTCCACGCGCCCCTCGCTCAGCACCTCGGACGACCACAACTTGCGCGCGCGCTCGAAGTCGGCGCGCGGCATCTGCGCGGCGAGGTCGTACGCCCGCCACTCGCCGCGGCTGCGCGTGCGGACCCAAGCGCTCGCCCGCGCGCGCAGGTCCGGCGGCCCGGCGAGCGCGGTGTCGAGCATCGCGTTCGCTGCCTCGCGGCTATCCATGAACGCGAGTGCGTCGAGTGCGCGCGCGCGCACGTGGGCGTCACCGCCCGCGTCCATCGCTGCCGCGGCGAACTCCGCGGCAGCGCTCTCGGGATGCAGGCGCCAGGCGATGTCCGCCATGCGGGCGCTCGCGAAGATGCGGCCCTTGCTCTGTTCCTGCAGCGCATCGAAGAGCTCTCGCTCCTTGCCCGTCGCGCCGATGCCGAGCGCCTCGAGGTAGTGCCGGTCCTCGCCCTCGTACAGGTTCGCCAGCGCCAAGAGGAGCGGCCGCGCGCTCTCCCACGGCGTGTTGCGCAGGCTGACGGCGACTTCGAGCCGCACGGCGGGGGAAGTGTCGCGGGCCAGGCGCTGTGCGAGCTCGCCCTGGTCCGCGCCGGCGCGGAGAAGGGCACGGAACGCCGCGATGCGCATCGCAGCGCTCGGGTGGTGCGTCACCTGCTCGACGAAGGCTCTCGACTCGACGCCCGCATGCGCGAGCGGCCAGAGCGCGCGCGCTGCGACGCGCAGGTTCGGATGGCCGACGAGTGCGCGCAGCGCCGCCGCGTGCGCGGTGGGGTTCGCGGAGAGCTTCTCGAGCGCGGCCGCGCGCGCCGCGACGTTCGGCGAGGCGAGCGCCGACGCCAGCCGCCCCTCGCGGAGGTCGACGCGTCCGAGGCTCGCGTCCGTGCCTTGCGGCGCGAGCCGGATCAGCCGACCGTACGCCTCCGCGTCGCGCGCCGCGTGTCCGCCGACGCCCGGGTCCCACCAGTCGGCGACGAGGATCGAGCCGTCCGGAGCCACCGCGACGTCGCTCGGCCGGAACCACGATCCGCGGCCGTCGTCCGCCGTCCTTCCACTCGCGTCCGTGCGACCGATCAGGATGCCGCGCTCGAGCTCGAGCCCGGCCGTGCGCCGCATGGGCATGTGCGCGTACACGACGCCCGCTCCGGCGTCGGCGTTCAACACGGCGCCGTCGATCGGCGCCATCGGATCGTCCGGGCCCGACGTTTCGTAGATGCAGACCCCCGTCGGCCCGCCCGCGCCGTTGCCCGTCCCGGCCGGCATGACACCTGGATCGTCCTGATGCCAGTGCGCGCTCCACGTCTCCTGGTCGGGCCGGCGGTCCGCCTTCCACGAGCGTGAGCCGTCGCTCGAGAAGTAGCCGTAGTTGCCGCCGTCGACGATCCACGTCGTGCGACACCCGGCATTGCCGTCGTCGTCGTTGTCGCTGGTGAACGCGTTACCGAACGAGTCGATCGCAACCTCGTAGGGATTGCGGAAGTTGTGGGCGAGCACCGCGAGCCCAGTCCCGTCGCGCTCGACGCGCAACATCAGGCCGCCGACCCACGTGTGCCCGTCGTCGGAGACGAGGCCCGCTTGGTTCTCGCGGTTGTAGGGGCTGCCGCCGGTGTAGAGGCTGCCCGAGCGGAGCGTGAAGCCGCCCGCATCGGTCACGACGTGC
This sequence comes from bacterium, assembly GCA_024226735.1. Lineage (GTDB taxonomy): Bacteria > Planctomycetota > UBA1135 > UBA1135 > JAAELL01. Next base: position 13,532 of record JAAELL010000107.1, read on the forward strand.
GGTCCCGCGTTGCCGGCCGCGAGGTAGAGCGCGCCGTCGGGCCCGGGCGTCACCGAGTGCACGCCGTGGTCGTGGTCGAAGCCGCCGAACCCGGTGAGGAACGTGCGCCGCTCGTCGGCGACCAAGTCCCCGTCGGTGTCGCGGTAGGCGAAGATGTGCGGCGAGCAGGACACGAACACCTCGTCGCCGATCACGGCGATCCCGAGCGGCGCGGTCAGGTCCTTGTCCTGGGCGAACACGGTCGATCGGTCGCACCGGCCGTCGCCGTCGGTGTCCTGCAGCACGACGACGCGGTCCCCCTCGGGGTGTCGCCGCCCTGGGTTGCGGTCGCCCCACGACCGGTAGTTCACCGCCTCGGCGACCCACACACGACCCTCCGCGTCGATGTCGATCGCGGTCGGATTGAAGAGCTGCGGCGACTCCGCCCACAAGCTCGCTTCGAGTCCGTCGGGTAGCTGGAAGCGATCGGTCAGCTCGCCGGTGTCCTGGGCGAGAAGAGCGATGGGGGCGAGGAGGGTGGCGAAGGTCATGGGGCGGAGCATAGCCGCTCGCCGGCGTTAGACTGGTCGGGCTTCGGTCCGATCGACGATCCCGTCCAGACACCCAGCCCCGAACCCTGCCCTCTACGCCATGCGCTTCGGATTCACCTGCCTCGCCCCCTTCCTCGTGTGCACGACGACGGTCGCAACCGCACAGGACAACCTGATGACCCTCGAGCAGGCCGCGGGCCGAGGGACGAAGGAGCTGCCGGTGGTGCGGCTGACGCCGAGGATGGCGAACTGGCGCTGGGCGCCCGACGGCAAGCACCTCGTGCGCGGCCGCGGCGACGAGGAGCGCTGGGTCGACCCCGTGACGTGGAAGGAGAGCACGCCGCCCGCGGACGCCGAGAACGAAGCGGGACGCGACGCGGACGACTCGATCAAGCAGGAGCGCACGCGGGACTTTGCCGCGCTCGAGGGCGTCGACGCGAAGCTCGCCAAGCGGCTGGCGAGTGGACGCGGCCAGACGAGCGACGATGGCGAGGCGGTGCTCGTGCAGAACGAAGGCGAGCTCTGGTTTCACAGAAAGGGTGCCGGCGCGCGCAGGCTCCACGCACAGCCGGGCCTCGAGCTCCTCGACCTTGCGCCCGACGGGCACCACGCCGCGTACGTGCGGGACAACGACCTGCACGTCGTCGACACGCGCACCGGCCGGAGTCGCGCGATCACCACGAGTGGCGATACCGAGCACCACAACGGCAAGCTCGACTGGGTCTACCAGGAAGAGGTCTACGGCCGTGGCAACTTCAAGGCGGTCTGGTGGAGCCCGGACTCCGCGCACATCGCTTTCCTGTACCTCGACGAGTCAGCCGTGCACGAGTTCACGGTCGTCGACCACATCGAGAAGGACACGTTTCGCGTGAAGCCGGAGGTGACGAACTACCCCAAGGTGGGCGATCCGAACCCTTCGGTGCGCCTCGGGATCGCGGACGCGGAGAGTGGCTCGATCGCGTGGGCCGACATGGACGCGTACGCGGGCGGCGAGCCGCTCATCGTGCGTGTGACGTGGACGCCCGACAGCTCGCGCTGCCTGTACGTCGTTCAGGACCGCATCCAGACGTGGGCCGATCTCAACGCCGCGGATCCCGCGACGGGGGCGTCCATCACGTGGATCCACGAGCAATCGAAGTCGTGGACCGAGCGTCCGCCCGCGCCGCGCTGGCTCGCGGACGGCACCTTCCTGTGGCGCAGTCATCGCACGGGGTACGACCACCTGTACCGCTACCGCCCCGGCGGCGAGCTCGTCGGCGCCGTGACCGCGGGCGAGTGGTCCCTGCGCCGGATCCAGGCGATCGACGAGGACGCGGGCCGCATCTGGTTCTCCGGAACCGGCGGCGGCGCGGTGAACGCGAACATCTACAGCATCGGCCTCGGTGGTGAGGGGCTGATGCGCCTCACCAAGGGCGATGGTCAGCACTCGGTGCGGTTCAACGCGGACCGCACGCTGTTCCTCGACCGCGTCTCGAGCCTCGCCCATCCCGGCGAGGTGCGTCTGGGCAACGCGCATGGCGACATCGAGAAGGTCCTGGCGCGCGCCGAGGTTCCCGCCCTCGACGAGTACCGGACCAGCGCCTGGGAGCTGCACGAGGTCGAGACGCCCGATGGCTTCTCGCTCGACGTCGCGCTGCTCAAGCCGGTTCCGTTCGATCCCGAACAGTCGTACCCGGTGTGGCTGCCGACGTACTCGGGGCCCGACGCGCCGAGCGTTCGCAACCGCTGGAATTCGAGCGCGTGGCTGCAGTTCCTCGCTCAGAACGGCGTCATCGTCATGCAGGTCAACGTGCGCAGCGCGAGTGGCAAGGGGCACTGGGCGATCGAGCAGTGCTACAAGCAGCTCGGCGTGAGCGAGCTGCAGGATCTCGTCAGCACGGTCGACTGGTTGACGTCGCACCCCTGGGCGGACGCGGAGCGCGTCGGCATCACCGGGTACAGCTACGGTGGGTTCATGTCGGCGTTTGCGTTGTGCGCTTCCGATCGGTTCGCGCTCGGCGTCGCCGGCGGCGGCGTCTACGACTGGGCGATGTACGACACGATCTACACCGAGCGCTACATGAGTACGCCCGAGCGCAACCCCGAGGGCTACGAGAAGACCTCGTGCCTCGCGCGGGCGAAGGACTTGAACGGGCACCTGTACATGCACCACGGCGTCATGGACGACAACGTGCACGTGCAGAACATCATGCAGATGGCCTACGCGCTGCAGAAGGCGGGCAAGGACTTCGAGATGATGGTCTATCCCCAGAGCCGGCACGGGATCCGCGATCGGGACCAGAGCTGGCACGCGAAGCGCAAGGAGTGGAGCTTGATCCAAGAGCACCTCGGGGCCGGCCGGACGGCCGCGGCACCTCCGGCGGCGGCGGCGAGCGGCCTCTGAGGCGGTCGCTGTATGGCCGAGGCAACGAAAACGTATGGAGCCTCCGGTCGCGCACGAATTTGCGCGGCTCCACTGGGTGACCGCTCGCGCGAGACCCGATAAGGTCGTGACCGTGACCTATCCGGCTGGGGCCGGTTGGATGGGCCGCAGAGCTTTTTTCCCTCACGTTCGGAACGAGTCCAAAGCCATGCGAACCGACCTTTGCCCCAGGAACCGCCTGATCTCTCTCTCGGTCCTTCTCGCGACGACGCTCTTCTCGACGGCCTACGGACAGGCCGCTCTGCAGGAGCCGACGCGTGAAGAGATCGACGCGCTCGATCGCAAGCGCCTGATCACTCTCGAGGACGGCCGGATCGTCCGCGCCCGTAGCCGCTTCCACGAGGGGCGCTGGGAGCAGCGCGTCGGCAAGAACTGGGTCGCGATCGGCGGGAGCGTCGAGCAGGCGCAGCTGGAGCGCGAGGTCTTGGCGCAGGCGCGCGCGATGGAGAAGGGCCTGGGCAAGAAGGACCTCAGCCGGCGCGTCGCGTTCGCGGACTGGCTGATCCAACGCGGGCTGCACCCCGAGGCGATCTCGCAGATCGACAAGGTGCTGCGCGTCGAGCCGGAGAACGCGGCCGCGCTGCGCACGATCCGCGAGCGCCCCATCACGCTCGACCTCCCCGACGAGGCGCGTGCGAGCAAGGCGGCCGAGCTGCGCGCCGTCGTGATCGCTGGCGCGGGCGGCTCGCCCGCGAAGCGCGAGGTCGCGGTGATGCGGCTCGCCGAGTTCGCCCCCTACACCGACCTGCGGCAGGTCGTGGCGAAGGAGATGAACGTGCCCCAGAACCGGCGGCGTGCGTTCGCTGCCCTCGCCGCGCGGCGGCTGTTCAAGGGCGACCTGTTGCGTGAGCTGTCGAGCCGCGCGATGCTCGACACGTTCTCGGACGTGCGCGCCGAAGCCGCGCGCAGCCTCGGTGCCGCGGGCAACGTCGCCGCGCTCGCACCCGCGATCAACTCGCTCAACAGCAAGTTCCCGAGCGTGCGCTCCAACGCGGCCGAGGCGATGGGCAACATGGGCTACGCAGCCGCCGTCGAGCCGCTCGTCAACCACCTCGCCGCCTTGCAGGCCGGCGGTGGTGCGACGGGGACGCGCGCGAACATCTACATCGGGGAACAGGTCGCGTACGTAGGCGACTTCGACGTCGAGATCGCGCAAGGCGCTTCGATCGCCGATCCGATCGTCAACGTGCAGGCCGCCGGCGTCGTCTTCGACGTCCGGACGACGGTGCAGATGACGAAGGTGATCGAGATGCAGACGATCATGAGCTCGCTGCGGACGCTGACCGGCGCCAAGGTGCCGAACTCCGTCAACGCCTGGTCGACCTGGTGGGACGAGAACCAGGGCGATTGGCGCAGCGCCGACCACGCCAAGAAGGCGCTGCCGGCCGCGCGCGCGTCCGGGGGCGCAGGCCAATAGCGAGACATAGCGAGAGCGAGACGGGCGGCGAAACGAGAGACCGACGCCGGTCGAGGGGGTGCTCGGGTCGATAGGGGAGGGTCCCGTCGGTCCAGCCCCCCCAATGCCCGCGCTCGTCTACGCCTTCCTCCACCTCGCCCTCGCACGCATCGACCGCGCCCCGCACGCCTGGCTCACCCCGCTGTTCCAGGTGCGGCGCTTGCTCCTGGCGACGGCCGTACCGCTGCTCTGCGTCGCGCTCGTGCGGCTCGAGTGGCTCCAGGCGGCGCTGCTTGCGGCATCGACGCTGACCTTCCTCGATCGCTACGCGCGAGCGGCGCACCCGCTCGCCGCCTCTCCCCCGTCCGCGGAGCGTCCGGGCTTTCGCGTGTGCACGCTCAACGCCGGCGCCCACCGCTCCGATCCGGCGCAGATCGCGCGCTTCCTCGCTGGCTCGGGCGCGGACGTCGTCGCGTTGCAGGAGATCGGGGCGAACCACGTCGAGACCTTCGAACGTGAGCTCGCGGACCTGTACCCGCACCGGGTCCTGCTCGGTCGCGGCATTTCGGGTATCGGCGTGTTGAGCAAGCACGCGATCCTCGAGGACGAGCTGATCGAGCTCGAGGGACCGCATCCGTACCTGTCGACGACAATCGACGTCCACGGTGCGCCGGTCGAGTTCGTCGCGGTGCACCCGATGGTCTCGATCGCGTTCCTCGGCGACTGCTCGCCCTCCGGCCGCGACTGCCGCGAGCTCGCGCGCCGCGCCGCTTCGGGCGCGCCCTGCGTCGTGCTCGGTGACTTCAACACGACCGACGAGACCGAGGCCTACGACGTCTTCGCGCGCGCTGGCCTGAGCGACGCCTTTCGCGCGACCGGTGGCGGCTGGGGGCCGACGTTCCCGGTGCCCGTGCGCTACCTCGGGCTTCCCGTGCCGCCCCTGGTACGCATCGACTTCGTGCTGCACACCGCCCACCTCGCCGCTAGCGCCGCGCGGGTCGGCCCGGACGCCGGCTCGGACCACTACCCGGTCATCGCCGAGCTCGCGTGGGTCGAGGTCCCGGCGGCCGCCGGCCCCTACGAGAGCAGCCGCTCCACGTCTGTCCCACGCGTCGCTTGACCTGCGCGGGCAAGGCGGCGATCCTCCGCCGCCATGCCGACCGACATCCAGCCGCTCGTTCCTCCCGCCCGGACACTCTGCGGTCCCGGCCCCTCCGACGTCGCCCCCTCCGTCCTCTCCGCACTCGCGCGCCCGACGCTCGGTCACCTCGACCCGGAGTTCCTGCGCGTGATGGACGAGGTGCGCACGATGCTGCGCGCCGTCTTCCGCACCGAGAACGAGCTGACGATGCCGATGTCCGGCACGGGCTCCGCGGGGATGGAGACGTGCCTCGTCAACCTGATCGAGCCGGGCGACGCGGTGCTCGTCGGCGTCCACGGCGTCTTCGGCACGCGCATGGCCGAGGTCGCTCGGCGCGCGGGAGCGAACGTGACGGTCGTCGAACAGGAGTGGGGCCGCGCCATCGACCCCGAGCGCTTTCGGACCGCGGCGGCGGGAGGCAAGTTCAAGCTCCTGTGCTGCGTCCACGCCGAGACGTCGACGGGCGTCCTGCAGGACGTCGCGGCACTGCGTTCGGTCGCCGACGAGCTCGGCGCGCTGCTGCTCGTGGATGCGGTCACGTCGCTCGGCGGCCACGATCTACAGCTCGATGCATGGGGCGTCGATGCGGTCTATTCGGGCACGCAGAAGTGTCTGTCCTGCCCGCCCGGGCTCTCACCGATCAGCTTCTCGAGCCGCGCGAGCGAAGCCCTCGCCGCACGCAAGACACCGGTGCAGAGCTGGTATCTCGATCTGTCGCTGATCGCGAGCTACTGGGGCGAGGAGCGCGCCTACCACCACACCGCACCGATCAACATGATCTACGGCCTGCACGAAGCGCTGCGGCTCGTGCTCGAGGAGGGTCTCGAGGAACGCATCGAGCGCCACGCGCTGCACGCGCGCGCGCTCGTCGCGGGCCTCGGCGCGATGGGGCTCGAGCCGCGCGTCGCCGCGTCCGAACGTCTCGCGCCGCTGACCGCCGTCGCGGTGCCCGATGGAGTCGACGACGCACGGGTGCGCGGGCATTTGTTGCGTCAGTTCGATCTCGAGATCGGGGGGGGGCTCGGGCCGATGAAGGGGAATACTTGGCGGATTGGTCTGATGGGGGCGGGGTCGACGCGGCGCAACGTGAGCTTGGTGTTGACGGCGTTGGCGTCGGCGTTGGCGGAGCAGGGGCGGACGGCGGCGGGGGATCCGTTGGCGGCGGCGGCGGAGGTGTACGGGTGAGATCGGCTCGCCGACCCCGCCTGTGGTGATCACCTCCCTGACGGTTAGGCCCAACCGTCAGGGAGCCGCTCAGCGCCGACTCAATCCCGCACCCGCTCCCCGTCTTCGTACACCCCGCTCTCCCCCTCATTCTCCGACCCGTCCGCCTGCCAAACTCGCAGCCGCCCGGTCAACTTCCCGTACTCGTGCGTGCCCTGCTTGGCGAGCTGGCCGTTCATGTACCACTCGCGGAACTCGAGGTGCTGGCGGCCGTAGCTGTAGAACGACTCGGACTTGCGCTTCTCGTTGACGTGCCAGTTCATCCGGCGACCGTCGCGCTTGCCGTTGACGTAGTTGGCGACCTCGGACTTGTTCCCATTGGCGTGATACTCGGCCCAGGGCCCCTCGCGCTTGCCGTACACGTACTCGCCCTCGGTCGACTTCTCGCCGGCCTCGTGCCACGTCGTCCAGGTGCCGTGCTTCTTGCCGTAGGTGTAGGAGCCCTCGCTCTGGCGCTTGCCGTTCGCGTACCAGGTCGTCCAGATGCCGGTCTGCAGGCCGCCGGTGACGTAGCCCTGGCTGGCGGTCTTGCCGTCCGCGTGCTCGGTCTTGTTGAAGCCCTCCTCGAGGTCGGTCTGGGGCTTGACGATGAGGTGGCGCAGATTGCCTTCACCCGCCCACTCCAGGGTGAGGGCGGCGCCGGACACGAAGAGCTCGTCCGAGACCTGCATCGTGAGGTCGGTGTTCATGCTGGGACTGAGCAGGACGGAGTTCGCTTCCCCGAAGCGGACGAAGGAGCCGTTGCCCAGGACGTCCAGCTTCCGCAGCTCCGGTTCGCGCTTCGCGGCGGACGCGTCCGCCTCGTCTTCCGCGCCAGTCGCCTCGACCGGCTCCGCCCCGCGCACGGGCTCGGGTACGGGGACCAGGTCGACCTCGTCGGCCGAATGCTCGTCGCTCGCGCGCGCCGGCTCGACGGCCGCGGTGCGCTCGAGCGCCTCCGGCTCGTCCTGTGCGTCTCCGCTGAGCATCGCCCAGGCCGCTACGAGGACGGCGAGCGGAAGAACCACGTACGCGAGAGCTCTCTTCATCGGGCGCGCTCCTGGGTTGGATCGATCTGCAGTCTCCGTTTCTACCGCGAATCGCGTTCCCACGCTCGTTTCGGTTGCGTACTGACTACTGGAAGCCGATCGACAGGCGGTTGGTGAAGTTGGAGCTGCCGCCCGCGTCGCGGAACCAGGCCTGGAAGTTCCAGGTCTCGCCCGGGAGAACGGTCGAGATCGGTGTGGTCGGGAGCGCCGTCAAGTCGATCGGAATCGACAGGACGCCGGTCGACCCGCTGTTGCCTGCCTGGGCGACGAATCGCCCGTACACGAAGCCGAGGCAGAAGTGCCCGTCGCTCCCCCCCGCGAACGGGATGAAGCCGGTGCCGCGACTGACGAGGGAGGGCTCGTCTTCGCTCCCGACGTCCTGGTCGGCGTTCGTGACGTAGGCGACGCCGTCTTGTCCGCCGGGGCTGAGCCCCGACGCCTCGCCTACGATCATGCGATCGCCATCGACGTCGACGCCGAAACCGAACGCGCCGTTGTGCACGGGGTTTCGTCGGTTCGTGGACGGTTCACTCTGCCGCCACCTCCCCGAACGCGGGGCCCGAACCGTGAATCCCGCGGCTCAGCGCGAGCCGTACGCCGAACGGAAGCGCTCGGCCGTCAGCGCGTCGTGGCTGTCGTGCCACGCCAGCTCGCCCTGTGCGAACCACAGCACCTGCGGCGACTCGTGCTGCACCCCCAGCTCCGCGGTCAGTCCGCGGGCGAGCAGCTTGCGCGCGATCACATCGACGCGCGCGATGGCGACCTCCGCGTCGGTTGCGAGGCTCTCCAGCCACTCGCCGAACTGCGCTTCGGCGCGGTGACTGACCGGGCAGATCGGGCTGCGCTTGAACACGACGACGGGCGTCGTGCGCGACGCGGCAGCGAGCTGCTCGAGGGCCGCCTTGGGATCGTCCACGAGTTCGAGTTCACGCATCGCGTTCCGCTCCTTCTACTCGCACGGTGTCCCCGATGCGTAACGAGCCACCGGCGACGACCCGTGCCGTGATCCCGGCGTGACCGCGCGCGGCTTGGTAGCCACCTTCGCCGAGGTTCTCCTCGATGCGGCCGCAGGGTGGACACGTCCCGGTGCCTTCGAACGTCACGTCGCCGATGCGAAAGCGCCGGTCGCGCAGCCCGTACACGTTGATCCCCGCGAGTGCGCCGATGACGGCGAGGTGCTCGGACTGGATCAGCGTCACCTGGCGCTTCTTGTCGTGGCCGCCCAAGTGGTGCTCACCGACGATTCCTTCGTCGACGGTGATCTCGACTGCATCGCGCGGTTCGATCGCACCGCGCTTCTCGCCTGCGACCCCGATCCACTCGACGCGTCCGACCTGCGGGAAGCGATCCTTGATCTCGAGGCTCGTCGGCATGGGGGACTCAGACCCGGATGTGCTTGAACGCGAGCAGCGTCTCGCCGCGCGTGTACGCCACACCGGGCAGGTTGGTGACGTACGGATCCTCGTTCGCGCCGTGACCGGGGAACGCGAACTCGCCGGTCACGCCGCCTTCGAACTCGATCTGGAAGTAGTAGCAGGTCGAACCCGACCAGCCGCGGATCTCCGTTTCGCTGCGTCGGTCGACGATCAGTCCCGGGCGCTTGAGGAGCGGCTTCGCGACGGCGCTCTTGCGGTCGCTCGCGCTCTGGAGAGCGAGGTAGACCGCGAGTGCGAGGAGTGCGTACGCGAGCCAGGCGGCCGGGTGTAGGAGCACGCCGGAGGCGCCGCCGCCACGCGCGAGGATCGCCGTCGCGACGAGCAGGCCGATCCCGGCGATCGCGCACAGCTTGGCGCGGTAGCCCGTGCGGATCGCACCGTGAAACGCGCGGCTCTCGGGCGGGATCCAGGCGATCGCGTCTTCGTACTTGTCGTGCTCGAGGACGCGCCGGATCCGGCCCGCGTTGGGGCTCTCGGCCCCCTCCTCGGCTTCGGCCGCGTCGAGGCCCATGGGCATGGCGCAGTAGGCGCACAGGGACAGGGGCTGCTCGGGTAGCTTGGAGCCGCAGTTGGGACAGCTGGCAAGGGGGGTCGCGGTGGCCATTGGGCCGACATGCTACTCGGCTGGAGCGTTCGGTGAAGGGGGCTGCTTGTGCGAGTCCGCACGCCTGTGCGGGCTTCCACGAGCGTCCGGCGCTCGTCCGGGGAAGACAAAAGATGCCTCGCACCCCGGGCTGGCGGGCGCCGGAGGGGCCGGGAGGGCGATCGAGCGTCAGAAAGGGACTCCGAGGTCCCCGCGGGGCACATTCCTTGCAATGATCACGATTCGCCTGCGCGAACCAGTGGGCTCCGGCACGATCGCCGCCCCCGACCCAGAGGAAGACGAGCATGAAACTGAGCCACCTAGCGAGCTTCTCGCTCCTGGCCATGTCCCTGGCCTCCGTTTCGACGGCCCAGTGCCCCTACGATCCGCCGGGCGGGGGGCCGACGGTTCCGCCGCCCCCGGCCCCGGGCTTCAGCCCGCAGCCGAGTCCGCCGGCCGACCCGGCTCCGCCGGCGCCGACGACGCCCGGACCCTCCTCGCCCAACCCGGCCGGACCGGGCCCCGCGACGCCTCCCGGGGGGGGGCCGGATATACCGGGTGCCCCGCCCACGGGGCCCGCGACGCCCGGACCGAGCTCCCCGGCCACGCCGGGCGGCCCGCAGGTGCCGCTGGGTGGATCGGTGACCCCGAGCGACATCCCGCTCGACGATTTCTTCGACCTCGAAGCCTGGGAGCTGTGGTGGCGCCACAACAGCGACCCGTACTTGCGCTTCGAGCTCTTCCTCGACCGCGTGCGTCCCGAGACCGGTCGCGAGGGCGAGGGGCAGGTCGATTCGCTCAGCAAGCGTCGCGCCGGACTGACGTACGGGGTCGTCTACAAGGAGATCGTCCCGGCGTTGCTCCAGGTCCTCGAGAAGGAGACGGACACGCGCCTCGTGCGGCAGGCGATGTTGGCCCTCGCGCGCGTCGGCGATCGCCCCATCGGGCACGAGCCGCAGGCGCCCTTCGCGCTCACGCTCCTCCCGTTCGTCGCTGACGGCAACCGCGCCGTCGCCGAGACGGCGGTCATGGCCCTCGGCGTGCTCGGCAGCATCGAGGCCGCCGACGCTCTCGCGGCGCTCGCCGGCGACACGGACCGCGGTCATGAGCTTTGCCGTACGAGTCGAGTCCCGGTACGGATTCGTGCCTTCGCGGCGTACGGCCTCGGTCTCGTCGGCCAGCAGGCCGATCGCCCCGAGCTCGCGCGCTTCGCGATGCACCACCTCGCCAAGGTGCTCTCCGAGGACGCCAAGGAGTACGCCGACTTGCAGGCCGCGTGCGTGATCGGGATGGGCATCGTGCGCCTCCCGGTCAGCGGCACCCTGGTCGGCGACGATGCGCGACCGAGCACCTCGCTCGAGACGCAGATCGAACACCTCCTGTCGATCCTCGGGAGCCGCAAGAGCTCCGAGGAAGCGAAGGCCTACGTGCCGACCGCCCTCGCGAACCTGCTCGGCGCGACCGAGAGCCTCGACCTGAAGTCGCGCGTCGCCAAGGCGCTCATCGACCGCAGCGACAAGCGCGCGAAGGTCAAGGACTCCGTACGCCGCAGCTCGCTCATGGCGCTCGGCCACATCGGGGATGCGGACGGCGACAGCGTCGACCGGGCGATTCGTACGGCTCTGATGCAAGCGGTGCCGGCCAAGGACGGGATCGCGCGTCGCTTCGCTCTGATCGCGATCGCCGAGGTCGGCTCGCGTCCGGGCAGCGGAGACGGTGATCCGTTCGAAGCCTCCGAGGAATGCGCCAAGTTCCTCTCCAGGAACCTCGCGCGCGGCAAGAGCCGTCTGAAGCCCTGGTCGGGCCTCGCGCTCGGCGTGCTCGGCTCGGGCCTGAAGCAGCACGGCAGGCTCCTGTCGCGCGGCGCCGCGGACGCCTTGCTGCACATGACGGGCGACACCAAGAACCCCCAAGACCTCGCAGCCTACGCGCTCGGCGCCGGCCTGATCGGCGACAACCGCGCACGCCGCAACCTGATCGAGCGGATGGAGAAGATCCACGACAGTGAGTACATGGCTCGCATGTCGGTCGCCTTCGGCCTGATGGGCGACCGCAGCGCGCTGCCGCTGCTCGTCGACACGATGGACGAGGCGCACACCAGGCCCGAGGTGATGGAGCGTGCCGCGATCGGTCGCGCGCTGCTCGGTGACCGCGAGCTCGTTCCCGATCTCGTCGATCGGCTCGAGAACGGTTGCGACTGCTGGGCCTCGATGTCCGGCGTCTGCCGCGCCCTCGCGTGGGCCGGCGACGCGCGCGCGGTTCCGCCGCTGTTGAACGTCTTGAAGGACGAGCAGGAGACGGGTCTGAACCGTAGCCTCGTCATCTCGTCGCTCGGACGCATCGCTGATCGCTCCAAGCTGCCGTGGCACTCGCGGATCAGCGTGGGCATCAACTACACCGCGGCTCCTCCGACGCTGACGGATCCGACCGGGTTCGGCGTCCTCGATACGCTCTAAGCCCATCCGCTACGAGACGAGGGGCGGTCCTACGTGAGTAGGACCGCCCCTCGACGTTTTGGGCTTCTCAAGACCGCGGCTTGCGTCCGCGGGGGAGGCGTGGCTTCGGCACGCGCACACCGCGGTTCTCGAGGTAGGCCGAGAGGGGCTTGTGTGCGTCGGCCAAGGCGTGACGCAAAGCGGTGTTCCCTTCCGCTTTCGCTTCGTCCAGTGCCTTCGCAATGCCGCGCACGATCGAGAGCGTACGTCGGACCGAGTCCGACTTCTTGAGCTCCTTCGCGGCCGCCTTCTGCTCGACGTCTTTGATCCGTTGTTTCAGGTCGGCGATCATTTGCTCCGGCGTGCGGCGCGATCGGTCGGACGCTGCCGCTGCCGAGGCCGATGCCTTCTTGCGGCCGACTTTCTTGGTCGACTTCTTTGTGACCTTCTTGCGGGGTGTTCCTCGGCTTGGCTTTCGACTGGGTTTGCGTGCGGCCTTATTTGCCATGGTGTCCAAGATTACAAGTGGCGTGAGAGAGTTCGTGCAAGTCACCATACGTGACCGCCAGAAGGCTAGGACACCTTCTCCTCCACGTGAAGACCGCTCTTAGTTGCAGAACGTCGCTTCCAATCCGTCGGAGAAGTTGAAGCCGGCGACTCCGTGGGTCGGATCCCGATACCAGAACTGGAAGTTCCAAGTGGAGCCGACGGTGATCTCGCCGCTCGCTGGGGGGGGCGTTGCAATGTCGATGGGGTAGTAGGCGGACCCGAAGATATCCGTTTGCAAAACGGGCAGTCGTACGAACGGCGTGCCGATGCAGATCGTCCCGTCACCGAGTGGGGCCTGGTTCGGGTTGATGCCGTAGTAGAAGAGACCGAACTGGCCCGTCGGTAGCCCGGTGCACTCCAGGGCGAAGTCGTTCGCGCCGACGCTCGTGGAGCCCTGGGAGCTGATTAGACCGCCCGGTCCAACTGAGTTGGCGCTCGTCACGCAGTAGTTCGTCGGCGGCGGGCAGGCGACGAAGGGCTCGTACATCAGAGTCACCGTCCCCATCGCGCTCCCGGCGGTCGTACTCACCTCGTAGACGACCGTGTCGTTGCCCGTGGCGCCAGCCACCGGCTCGACGACGCGCCAGCCTCCGCTCTCACCGGGATTGACGACAGTGGCCTGCGCAGGACCCTGGACAATCGTGTAGGTCACCGACTGCGGGTCGTTCTCGAACGCCGCGGGTAGCTCGAGCACGAACGCGCTGTCGTCGCGGACGGGTCTTTCATAACTGTAAGCCACGGGGGGCGTCCCGGCGCCCGGCCCGCTCGTGAAGTCGACGTCGACGAAGACCGGTGCGCTACGCGCGCTTCCGCTATCGAACAAGGCTTCGGCCTGCACGCGAACCGGCCCCGCTCCGAGGTTGTGGCCATACGTCGACAGTGTTCCGGTCGCGGCCTGCTCGCTCGCGACGACGCGTCCGTTCTGGAGCAGCCTGACCTCGCGCACCGCCGGCCCGGTCGCCGAGAAAGAGAAGTCGAAGCGCGTCGTCAGGTCGCCCGTGGCAGGGCCGCCGAGCGTGACGGCGAGGCCACTGTTGTCGACGAGGAGAGCGCCGATCCAGCGCCCGGTGTGTGCGACGGGCGTGTCGTCGGCCGCGAGGATCCGCAGCTCGTGCCAGCCGTCGCTCAAGCGCCGAGTGTCGAGGTAGAGGTCGCTGCCGGGCGCGACCGTGTCGATCGACACGCCGTCGACGAGCATCTCGAAGTGCGCGACCTGGGCGCCCGGAGCCGTCGCCTGCCCGGTCGGCGTGAAGACCTGCACGCCTCCCACGGGCGTCGCGGGGGGCGGATTCATGAGCGCGACCGTCGGCGGCGAAGCGTACGGCCGCGTCTGCGGGTCGCCGTACAAGAGGCCTTGGAATGGCACGAACCCCGAGCTGCGCAGCCAGGCTTCGCCGATCGACAGCCCCTTGCGGTAGAGGACGTGGAAGCGGGCGTGCGGGAACTTGCCGGCGTAGTTGCACGGCTCCTGCACCGTCCCCGCCGTGCCGCTCGCGCCCTTGGCGATCCAGCGCGACATCTTCGTTTGCGAGGCCGTCGTGAAGTTGCCAGCGAAGCTCGTCAGGTGATCGGCGAAGGAGCCGGGCAGCAGCGTGAAGTCGCCCGAGTCGATCGGCAGCGTCGCGCGCCCGGTCATGATGCCCAGCGCGTCGTGCTGGCCGAGCGGTAGGTCGGCAAACAGGTGCTGGGCCGACCCGCCGGCCGCCGCCATCTCGGTCACCGCCGTGGGGTAGGCGCCGTGGCGCGGCCCGCTGCGGGCGGGATCGGTCGTCTGCATGTAGTAGGCGGTGCCGGCCGGTTGCGACCCGTCGGCGGCGACGCTGCGGTCGATCATGTCGAGGATCTCGGGCACGGTGTTCCCGCGCTCGCCGGTGTAGCCGAGCATCGCGCCGATGTAGTAGCGCCGCGCCGAGGGGCTCGTGCTCGGCAGGCCCGCGAGCCATCCCGTTTGGCTGTCGAACGCGATGGGGTCCCAGTCCGTGCGCGAGTACTGGTTGCCGGCCGTCGAGTTGATGCCGTTCAAGATGTCGTCCGTGATGAACGCCGTCGTGAACGCGGAGCCGATGGCGACGCGCGTGACCGCGGCGCAGCCGTCGTTGATCGTGCCTGCTGGGATCGAGGTGAAGAAGTTCCCGCCGGGCGGGACGATGACGACGTCGACCTGGGACTCGATCCCGCGCCCGACGAGCTCGCCCTGGAAGCCGACGAGGTTCTCGGCGACGAACGTGGCGTAGTTGGCGGCGTCCGGGTCGAGGTAGAGGACGTGCGAGGCCGGGATCCCACGCGCGGCGGCGTAGTAGTTGGCGACGTAGAGCGACTCGGCATCGTTCGGATCGACGACGAGCACGGCGTTGTCGTTCTGTGCTGGCGCCGTCGTGGAGAGTAGGCACAGGCAGGCCGCGAAGAGAAAGGAGCTCTTCATGTTCGGATCTCGGGATGAGAGATGAGGATCGGACGAGCGTAGAAGCTGATGAACCGATCCTACTCGATGCGTTTGCGCCCGAGCGGAAACGCGATCTGGCGCAGCAGGCTGCGCGGCATCTCCTCGTCACCGGGATAGCCGATGCGCTCGGGCGCGCGGCCAGTAGGCGGTGCCGAACAGGTGATCCCACAGCGAGAACACGAGGCCGAAGTTCTTCGCCAGTCCGCCTTCGTCGGATGCGTCGTGGTGCCACAGGTGCATGCGTGGACTGTTGAACACGTAGCCCAGCGGTCCGAGCGAGAGGTCGACGTTCGCGTGGTTGAAGTGTCCCCAGATCGTGGCGAACACCCAGCACAGCAGCAGCGGCTCGTAGCCCCCGCCGAGCCACAACAGCGGCACGTACGTCAGCGAGCGGTACACGACGCTCTCGATCCAGTGGAAGCGGAAGTGCCCGATCCAGTCCATCTCGTGGATCGAGTGGTGCACCTTGCGGAACTGCCACAGGAAAGGCACGCGGTGCAGCAGGTTGTGGACGCACCACTCGAGGAAGTCGCGCACGACCAAGTAGGCGAGCGCCTGCACGAGAAAGGGCTGTGCGGCCAGGGCTCCCTGCTCGGGCAGGAGCGAGACGAGTGCGAGCCCGGAGTCCGCGCGCGCGGCTGTCCAACCGACGATCCCCGCGACGAGCATCCCGTAGAGCCTGCCGTTGAAGACGAGGTAGAACGCGTCGACCGCGAGCTTGCGCGGATCGAAGAGGTCCACGCGCGCAGTCTATTCGGGCTGCGGTCCGGGCATCACGAGTCCTCTTCGCGAGCCCGCAGGTAGCGCGGCGCCAGGCCGTCCCCGACGCGGTACGAGTCCTTCAGCGGCGCGTAGTCTGGATGGCCGACCTCGATGTGCACGCGCACGTCGCGCCAGCTCGCCGAGTCGGTCTCGTCCCCGACGCGCACAGCCTCGGTCCAGACGTCGACCCAACCGTGGATCACCGACCCGTCGCGTCCGTCGGGCAGGATCAGGCTCGCGAGCACGTCCTCCCTCCGCACCAGCACGCCGGCGAGCTCGACTGGCGAGGAGGCGCGGTCGCACGCCAGGTCATCGCCGGCGACCTCCATGCGCAGCCTCGCGAAACCCTCCTTCTTCGCCTCGGCGCTCAGCACCGTGCGCATCGCCCGCGAGGATTCGGTCAGCTGTCCGATGCGGAAGCCGAGCGTTCCCGCGGTCCGCTTGCGCCACCCGCGCCGGCCGCCGAAGCGTCCTCCGCACCCGCCTCCGATGCTGATGATGTTCGGGTGGCGCTTGAGCGGGCGCTCGATCACCCAGCCCGGCGCCTGGCAGAGGGGCCGCTGCATGCCGCGTCGCGAATCGATGCGGAAAACAGCCTCGCGGATCTCGCCGCCGTGCGCGTCGTGGAGGCGAACGTGGATCGCCCGCTGGCGCGGCATGTCGAGGAACAGGCTGTGCGCGGTGTGTCCGGGGCCGACGGAGAAAGCCCCGCTCGACGTGCTGTCGAAGCGTTCCGCGTGGGCCTGGATACGGTAGCGGCCGGGAGCGAGTCCCTCGACCGTCACGACTTCGCGTTCGACCTCGAGCTCGCGTACGTGCTGGTCGCCGCGGCCGTAGTAGTCGTTTCGGGGCGCGTCGAGCCGCCAGAGCTCGACCTTGGATCGGATCGGCGTGCCGCTCCGCTTGTCGAGCAGGTTCAGCGCGAGCCGCGCGTCGCCAGGCTCCACTGGGTCCAGCGCGCCCCACATCTGGTGCCGCGTCGCGGCGAAGCGCTGCCCCTCGTGCGCGACACCTTCCCCCGCGGCCTTGCGCTGGGCATCGGTCCAGGGCAGCGGCTCCCGCGGCTCCTCGGAAACGGGGCGCCACGCGGCCGCGTGCACCGGCTCCGCGGCGACACGCTCGACGAGATCCGGAGTCTCGAGCGCAGCGGGCGCGCTCGCCGGGCGACGAGCCGGCCCCGGCGACGTGGACGGTTCGGCCGGCGCGGGGGCGTGGCCGTCCAGGTCCGCTCCCGCCGGAACCCAAGCGAGGGCAAGGGCCAGCGGGCCAGCGGCGAGCAGGAGGCCGGAGAGTCGCATCGCGGCAGTCAACGCGGCCAACCGGCGTCGGTTCAGAGATTGCGCTAGCAGTCGGTCCGGACGATGGTGTGCCCCCGATGGATACCTCTCCCGCGCCCAAGAGCGCCCTCCTGCGTGCCCCCGGTCCCGAGCTCGCCGCCTGCGAGCTGACCCACGTCGCGCGCGAGCCGATCGACGTCGAGCGGGCGCTCGAGCAGCACGCGGCCCTCGCCCGCACCCTCGAGTCGCTCGGCCTCGACGTCGAGGTCCTGCCGCCCTTCGCCGGCTTCGCGGACGCCGCGTTCGTCGAGGACACCGCGGTCGTGCTCGACGACGTCTGCGTCCTCGGCCGACCCGGGACGACCTCGCGCCTGGGCGAGGTCGCTGCGATCGAGCCGGTGCTCGCCACCCGCCGGGCGCTCGAGCGCACCGAGGCGCCGCACACGCTCGAGGGTGGCGACGTGCTGACGATCGACGACGTGCTGTACGTCGGCTTGTCCGAGCGCACGACCCACGGGGGGATGAAGGCGCTCGCGCACACGCTGCTCGGCTACCGGTACCGGATCAAGGCGCTGTACGTGCGCGGCTGCCTGCACCTGAAGACGGCGTGCACGCACCTCGGCGGCGAGACGTTGCTCGTCAACCCGGACTGGTTCGACCGCGACCGGCTCTCCGAGTTCGAGATGGTGCCGGTCGAGGAGCGCGAGCCGTTCGGGGCGAACGCATTGCGGGTGGGGGAGACGCTGGTCTGCTCGAGCGCCTACCCGCGCACGATCGAGCGCATCCAGGCCCGGGGCTTCGACGTACGCGTCGTCGACGTGTCGGAGTTCCACAAGGCCGAGGCGGGCCTCACGTGCCTGTGCCTTTTGTTCGCGTGACACTCGAGGCGCGAGCGCCCTTAGACTGGCGCCATGCCTGCCGCACGTCTCTTCGTCGCCATTCTCGCCCTCTTCTGCACTGGACTCAGCACCGGGCCTGCGCTCGGCGTCCAGACCGACGCCGGCGCCCGTGAGTGGAACCAGCACCGCGGCAACGCTGCAAGCACGTCCGCTTCTCCACTCGCGCCGATCCGCGTCGAGCCCGTCGAGGCCTGGCGCGCCGAGCTCGGTGAGCGGCTCGCCGGACCGGTCGTCTGGGGCGACTACGTCTACGCCGTGCGCGCCATCCCGCGCAACCGCGAGCTCGTCGCGTTCCGCGTCGCGGACGGGAAGCGCGTCGGCGGCGTCAAGATCGGCAAGGGCGGCAGCCCCGAGCTCTGCGTGTGGGCCGGCACGGTCGTCGTCGTCGATCCGGACATGCTGCGCACGTACCGCCTGCAAGGCACGAGGCTCAAGATGGCCAAGCGGCTGCGCGGGACGGGTTTCGGCCGGGCGTGTGTCGCGGGGGGCTACGCCTTCGTCGCGGCCGGGAACGAGGTGCACTGCGTCGACCTCGCCTACGGCAAGCTCATGGCGAGCGGCTCCGGCGCCGGCGGACGGCCGATCGCCCTCCCCGGGCCGAGAGGTCGGCTGCGCATCGCGACAGCTGGCGCCGGGGATCAGCCGGGCTACGTCGGCATCTACCTCCTGGTCAAGACGACGACGTTCACCGGCGTCGGAACGCGCGAGGTGCAGGCCAGTGGCGGCGCGACGAGCTACTCGGGCATGCTCAACTCGAGCACCCGCGTGCGCGACGCGGAGGCCGTCCTGATCACCGCGCAGGACAGCGACCCGATCTTCTTCGCGACGAGCAGCGCCACGCTGAAGACCGGGCCCGGCGGGCCGAAGGCGCGCGGGGCGATCATGGCCGAGTCGGGCGCCGTGTCGACGCTCTCGACGATCGGGCGCGGGGCGGCGGTGTTCGAGGACGAGGTCTACGGCTTCGACGGAGAAGGCACGCTCATCCGCCAGATGCAGGACGGCCGCTACGTCGCCGTCGTCGAGAAGAGTGAGCTGCCGCGCGGGGCCCGGCCCGCGCCGCTGACGATCGCGAGCGGCGTGGCGTACATCGGCAACTGGGCCGTCGAGCTCTCCTCGGGCCGCGTGTTCTGGTGCCGGTCCGACCTCGACAACGAGGGCGCCCTGTGGCCGGTCGCGGACGGGCGCGCGCTCTACCTCAGCAAGAAGGGGGAGCTGGTCTGCCTCGCGGACCCGAACGCTGGCGCAGCGAGCGCGGCGGCGGCCGGGGCGGCCGGGCCCCGAGCTGCGGTGAGTGCCCCGGGCGACGGGGACGGCGTCGTGTTGCGCGACGGCCGGCGCCTCGCGGGGAAGGTCGAAGCACAGGCGGGCGGGCGCTACCGCGTCGCGGCGGGCGAGGGGGAGTCGGCCGTCTTCGAGCTCGCCGACCTGGCGCTCGTCGAGACGGCCGGCGAAGCGAAGCTGGTCGGCGAGCCGTACCCCGTGTTCGTCGCCTGGCGCGCGGCGCTCGCCGACGACGTTGCGACGGCGCTCGCCGATCTGTTCGAGGGCTACCTGCGCGTGCGGCTCGTCGCCGACTGCCAGCGCATCTTGCTGGAAGCTCGTGAGTACGGTCTGTCCGCCAAGCGTACGAGCGAGCTCGAGCGCAAGCTCGTCGGCAAGACCCAGAACCAGGGCTCGAACGCGTCGAAACAGCGCGCGCGCCTGCAGCGCGAAGAGCAGGCCGCGCGCGAGAAGCTCGTCCAGCGCTATGCCGCGGCGTCGGACTGGTGCAGGGAGCTCGAGCTCGGCCGCGTCGCGTCGGTGCTCCTCGCGCGTTCCGAGAAGGTCCTGCCGAACCAGGCCGAGGTCCGCGAGCGCGCGGCCAAGCTCGTGCCGTCGGCGTTCCCCTGGAAGTCGAAGTCCGATGCCGCCGAGCTCTGGCTGCGCTGGTCCGAGGAGCTTCTGCCGGCCGGCGCCGAGTTCCTCGCGACGGACGACCCCGCGTGGGCGCGCGCGTCCGCCCCGCCGTGGAAGGGCGCAGCGATCGGCCTCGCGACGCGCAACGTGTTGTTCTTCTCGCTGGAGTCCGATCCGACCGTCGTCGGCGCGTGCCTGCGCAACGGTGAGGGCACGGTGCGCACGCTCCAGGACTTGATCGGCGAGGCGTTGCTCGCCGACAAGGAACGGCTCGAGGTGCGACTGCATGCGACGCGCAAGGCCTACCTCGTCGAGCAGCGGCCCGACGGCGGGTACGCGATGCCGTGGAGCGCGGGCTACTACTCGCCCAACGAGGGCGTCTCACGCTTCTACGTACCGCGCGACGGCGAGAGCACCGAGCCCCTGGGCCGCGGCCTCTACGAGGTGCTCGCGCACGAGCTCACGCACCACTACATCAGCCAGCGCTGGCTCGGCAAGCGCACGCGCATGGGCCGCGCCGACCAGCCCGGCTTCTGGATCGTCGAGGGCTTCGCGCGCTTCGTCGAGGACCAAGCGGTCGAGCTCGGCCGCCTCGGCGGCGACCTCGACGACACGACGGTCGGCTCGCTCGACGCGGTCTCGCAGCTCGCCGCGAAGAACACGTTGATCCCCGCGGGCCAGCTCGTCGACCTGTCCCAGCTCGGCTTCGCCCAGCTCAGCGACGACGCGGTCGCGCGCGTGCAGCTGCGCAACACGCTCGTGACGCTGACCCTCTCGCAGCGCTCGCTGTTCTACGAGCAGTCGGGCAGCCTCGTGTTCTTCTTGATGCACCGGCGCGGACCGGAGGGGCGCACGGCGGTGCTCGAGTACTTGAAGGCGTTCTACACGAACCGGGTCAAGCGCAAGGGGTGGGAGGCGCTCGGGTTCGCGAGCGCGGAGGAGTTGGACGAGGAGTTCCGGGCGTTCCTGGCGAGCGTTCGCGGGTGAGCCGCCATCTGGGTTCGAATCGGGCGATCGCCTGCTCCTCTGCTACTCCTCGATGCCCCGGCCGGGACCCTTCGCCCTGTCATTCACCGAATACCGCCGGCCCTTCCACGGCCTCGATTCTCATGTTCCGATCGAGCGTCAGTGGATTCTCCGGGTAGTTCGCGCTTGGAATGGCCACCACCCGCCCGCCTACCGGCACCCCCGCATGAGCGGCGGCGAGCGTGTCGTACGGGCGCGCTGCGGCGTTGCGCCTCCTCCGACCAATCCCAGTATCACCGTATTGGCAGAGGAGTCGCGGCGACGGCGCGCCTTGCATCGCATCCCGTACGAACCGCCGACAATGTTTCCCAAGGCGGGGAGAGCCACAGCGATGGCCGTCAGCGGCGCGAGGATTCGAAGCACAGCGTGCATGGCATTCCCCCTATTGCAAATTGACTAGCACGAGAACGAGACCGGTACCCGCGTCGAGCGCCCCCATGGCCTTGCCGATCACGGCACCGAACGCACGCTCGGAGTGGACTCGCGAGTGGCTCGCTCACCGCGCCGAGTCGCCGCTGCGTCGAGGAGGCCGGACGAAGACTCGCGTGTTCCTGGACGGTGAGCCTGTGCACATCGATCGCGCACGCGTCCGTGACCGAGACGAAGGTTGCGAGGTCCCGCTGAAGACCGTCGATGCCCTCACCAGCCGCGACGCCCTGAGCGCAACGTGCTCTCGTACCTGCCGCTCGAGCGGCACACCGACGCTCGACGACGCCTGCGCGCTGCGTGGGGCATGCAAAGCTACGAGGATGCGCGCTCGGCGTTGCGCAACGTACTCGCGTGGCTCGCAGAGCACAGCGAGTCTGCTGCCGCCAGCCTCGAAGAGGCCTTCGAGGAGACCCTCACAGTTCACCACCTCAGCGTCACAGGCATACTGCGCAAGACACTTGTGACCACCAACCCGATCGAGTCTGCCTTCGACACCGTGAAGCAACACTGGCGTCGAGGGAAGCGTTGGAGCGGCGCGTCGATGGTCATGCGCTGGGCCGCGACGGGTCTGGTCCTCGCCAAGCGGCAGTTCCGACGTGTCAAGGGGCATGCAGCCACCCCTCAACGCATCGAGACACGCACGTCCTTGCGCTCGGACAAGAAGACCGCATGATCCATATCTGCCCCCGGGAGAAACCCACAAGGGCAAGGACGACCTCGTCCTCGGAAGGGCTGCCGTTTTCTACCCTGCTCGGAGAGAGATATCTCGTGCGCGTTCTGGTGATCGACCTCAACAATTTTTCGAGGTTCCCGACGATGTCGGTCGGCTACCTCGTGGCGATTCTTCGCAGCCACGGAGCCCAAGTGGACGTCTTGTCTCCCTTGGCCCGTGGCGTGCGCGGGTATCCGCGCCTCGGGCGCGCGAAACCGTGGGGTTATCTCGACGACAAGCTCCGCCACTGGTCGGCGGTGACTCCGATCGCGGTGGTGCGCGAGGTGCGCAAGTTCGCCGCGAAGATCGTCCACCCCGGAGGCTCGGACGACAGGAGAGCCATCACCGACTACGCGCGCGAGTTCCTGGAAGATCCCCCCGACCTCGTCTTGATCTCGACGTACACCATGTACCGCGAGACGTGCGCGGAGCTCTGCCGGCTGTGCCGGGAGAGCAACGTCCCCGTGGTGATCGGCGGCAACTACTTCGCCTCGCCCGAGATCGTGCAGTCGTGGACCGGGATCGAGGGGGTGACGGCGGTCTTCGGCGGTGAACCGGAGCGGGGTCTTTGGGAGGTCGTGCAGGCGATCGTTGCGGGCGAGGACATCGCGGGACGCCCGGGCCTCTCGGTCCCTGGGCGGGCGCCTGTCGCGCCGGCGCCACCGCTCGGCGATCTCGACTCCGTCCCGTTCCCCGACTACTCCGACTTCCCCTGGCCCGCGTACCCCAACCGGATCGTGCCGATGATGACTGGCCGCGGCTGCGGCTGGGGGGTCTGTGCGTTTTGCTCGGACGTCGTGACTTCGGCCGGTCGCTCGTTCCGCTCGCGAAGCGCCGAGAACGTGCTGGAGGAGATGTCGCAGCAGAGCGAGCGGCACGGGACCGAGCTGTTCGTCTTTTCCGACCTGAAGTTGAACTCCGACGTCGGTGTCTGGCGGGCGATGATCGAAGGCATTCCACGGCGTCTGCCCAGCGCCAAGTGGACTGCCTCGGTCCACGCGGACCAACGCGAGGACAGCGGGCTCGATCGTGACGATCTCGAGCGTGCTCGCAGGGCCGGGTTGTCCCGCGTCACGACCGGCCTCGAGTCCGGCAGCCAGCGTGTCCTCGACTCGATGGCGAAGGGGATCCGACTCGAGCGGACGTCGGCGTTCCTGCGCGACGCGGCCGAGGCCGGCGTTAGCGTGCGCCTGACCGCGATCGTCGGATACCCCGGCGAGGAGCCGGAGGACGTGCACCGCACAGCCGAGTTCCTCGAGGCCCATGCGCCGCTGATCGAGCGCGTGATGCTGAACCGATTCACGTTGATGCTCGACGCTCCCATCGATCGCCGACTGCGCACGCGCCCCGCGGAGCACCCGCTCGCTGCGCGGCTCGAGCTGAACGTCGACGACGCCATCGTCGGACACGGCAATCGCATGCTCGCGCAACGGCCGCACCGCAGAGGGGTCTATCGGCTGATGCGAGTTGTGCACGGCATCAATCGGTCGCCGTTGCGTGCGGAGGCGCAGGACTTCGAAGGTGTGATGTGAGCTCGCCCCTCGTCGCCAGCCGCGATTCGACGAACGGGAGCGCCTGATGCGGGACCTGCTCGTTGTCATGATCGTCGTCGGATCGCTTCCTGCCTGCTTCCGCCGGCCGCTCGTCGGCCTCCTGATGTTCTCGGTCCTGGCGTACATGCGGCTGCAGGACCTCGCCTGGGGCTTCGCGCGTTACGGGCGCTGGTCGTTCTACGTCGCTGTCGTCACCTTCGCGGGATACGTCGCGCACCGTTATCGCAAGCCCCCGATCATGGAGGTGCGCACCCAGCTCATGGTGGCGCTGGCGACGATCGTGGGGCTCGGGCTGCTCTTCGGCGAAGGGGAGCACGAGCTCGAGCTCGGCCCCTACGTCGAGTTCGTCAAGATCATCGGCGTCGCGGTCTTCACCACCGCGCTGATCCGGACGCGGGAGCACCTGCGCCTGATGGTGTGGGTGATCGCGATGAGCTTCGGCTTCTACGCCGTCAAGAACGGCGTGGCCTTCGTCGTTCGCCTCGGCAGGCTCCAGATCATTCGCGGTCCCGGAGGCATGCTCGAGGACAACAACGACTTCGGCCTGGCGATGGTGCTGTCGGTTCCGATCCTTCTGTACGCAGGCATGGCCGAGAGGAGAGTGGTGCTGCGCCGCGGGACCCTGATCATGGTGCCGCTCGCGATGATGACGGTCGTCGCGACGCACTCGCGTGGCGCCTTCGTCGCGATGGGCGCGATGCTGATGATCCTGGTGTGGCGCTCGAAGAACAGGGTCATGGGGCTCCTGATCGCCGGAATGCTGCTGCTCGCGGGTGTCGCGTTCGCGCCCTCTTCCTACTTCGAACGAGTCGCGACGATTCGCAACTTCAAGGAGGACGGGTCAGCGATGGGGCGCCTGCGTGCGTGGGCCATCGCGCGGAACATGATCCACGAGCATCCCATGCTCGGCGTCGGCTACAACCGCTTCCAGGTGAACTACGCCGCCCACGCCCCCGAGGACACGCCGCACCCCGGTGGGCCGATCGTGGCCCACAACAGCTACCTGCAGATGTGGGCCGAGTGTGGAACGCCCGCGTTCTTCATCTACATGGCGCTGCTCGGCTTGTCGCTCATCGACGTCTGGCGCGTTCGCAAGGAGGCTCGGCGTCGGTACCACTCGAGCTGGATCCTCTCGTACTGTGCGATGTTCGAGGCCGTCTTCTTGACCTTCATGGTCGGCAGCATGTTCCTCAACCGCGCCCAGTTCGACCTGATCTATCACTTGGAAGCGATGGTCCTCTGCTTCGGACGCATCGCTCGGCGGGAGATGGCGGTGGAGGATCGACATCCCTTTCGGGGCGGAGGCCGGTTCGCTCGCGGGACCCTGACCCTCGTTCGGGCGCCGGGGTTCGAGCGGCGGCCCATTGCGGCCAAGGGCTTCCGAAGTGGTAAGTAATCCGGAGCCGAAAACCCGCTCATCGTGGTGTACCTTGTGGCGCTGCTCCGGACCCGACGGAACCTCACGCAATGATCCAGACAACCGCTCTCACGTCCCGGCTCTCGGCCGTCCTTACGCTCGTCCTTTGCGCCGCGCCCGCCGGAGCCCAAGACGTCGCCTACGAGAAGTACCAGCTCGACAATGGCATGACCGTCATCCTGCACGAGGATCACGCCTTGCCGCAGGTCAACGTCAATATCTGGTACCGCGTGGGCGCGAAGGACGAGCTCGCGGGCCGCAGCGGTTTCGCGCACCTCTTCGAACACCTGATGTTCATGGGCACCGAGCGCGTGCCTGGCGCGCAGTTCGACCTGATCATGGAGGCCGGCGGAGGGTTCAACAACGCGACGACCAGCCTCGACCGCACGAACTACTTCGACAACGGTCCGAGCGAGCTGTTGTCGTCGCTGCTGTGGCTCGAGGCGGATCGGCTCGAGGCGCTCGGGGCGAACATGACGCAGGACAAGCTCGACAAGCAGCGCGAGGTCGTGCGCAACGAGCGTCGTCAGAACTACGAGAACCGGCCGTACGGTTCGGCGTATCTCGAGAGTGCCAAGCTCTTGTTCCCGGCGGGCCACCCCTACCACATTCCGGTGATCGGGACCCACGCGGACCTCGAGGCGGCGACCGTCGAGGACGTGCAGCGCTTCTTCGCGACGTACTACGTTCCGAACAACGCCTCGCTCGTCGTCGCGGGCGACTTCGATCCCGAGGTCGTCAAGCCGCTGATCCAAAAGCTCTTCGGCAGCCTGGCGCGTGGCCGTGAAGTGGAGCACGTGCACGCGGACCCCGGGCGCCTCGAGCGCGACGTGCACGCAGAGCTCAGCGACGAGGTCCAGTTCGCGCAGACGACGCTGTACTGGCACAGCCCGCCCTTCTTCGCTCCGGGCGACGCGGAGATGGACCTGATCGGGGCGATCTTGTCCGACGGCATCTCGAGCCGGCTCTACCAGGCACTCGTCGTCGAGCAAGAGCTCGCCGTCGAGGTCGACGCGTTCCAGGAATCGCGCATGCTGGGCTCGACGTTCGCGATCTCCGCGCTGGCCAAGCCCGAGGCGAGCCTCGCCGACGTCGAGCGCGTGATCGACGAGGTACTGAAGAGCTTCATCGAGAGCGGTCCGACGGCGGCCGAGCTCGAGCGCCGGCAGGCCAAGATGGAGGCCTCGACGCTGCTCAGCCTGCAGTCGATCCAGTCGAAGGCGGACCGGTTGAACCTGTACGAGCTGCACTTCGGCGAGCCGAACGCATTTGCGCGCGACCTCGATCGCTACCGCGGCGCGACGCGCGAGGGTTTGCAGAAGTACGCCCGCGAGGTGCTCGGCGACGCGCACCGCGCGACGCTGCACGTCTTGCCGGCCACCGACGCCAGCCTCGCGAGCAACCCGCGCGACGAGCGTCCGGCGCCCCTCGCGGAGGGCGCGTTCAACCTCCCGCAGCCCGAGGGCTTCGAGCTTCCTGGCGGAGTCCCCGTGCAGTTCTGGAGGCGCGAAGAGCTGCCGCTCGTCGAGGTCGGTGTGCTCCTGCCCGTCGGCTCCGCCAGCGATCCGGCCGACAAAGGGGGCCTCGCGTACCTGACCGCCGCGATGCTCGACGAGGGCGCGGGCGAGCGGGGGGCGGTTGCGTTCGCCGACGACCTCGAGCGTCTCGGCGCCAGTCTCGCCATCTCCGTCGACCAGGAGTGGACCGAGCTGCGGCTCACCGCTCTGCGACGCAACTTCGACGCGTCGCTCGCGCTGCTCGGCGATGCGCTCCTGCGCCCCACGTTCGACGAGAAGGAGTGGCAGCGTGTGCATGAGCTGCACGTGTCCGGCCTGCGCCAGGACCGCGACTCGCCGACGACGGTCGCGCGCAACGTCGCGATGCGCGCCTTCTTCGGCGATGCTCACGCCTACGGCCGACCGATCGGAGGCACGCCGGACAGCGCGTCGGGGATCAAGCAGGGGGACGCGCTGGGCTTCTTCGTCGACCGCTACGGCCCGAAGGGCGCGAAGCTGCTCGTCGCCGGCGACTTGACGCGCGACGAGGCGGAGGCCGTGCTCGGCAGCGTTTTCGGCGAGTGGAAGGGCTTGCTCGAGCCGCGCGGGGAGGCCGAGGGAACCGCGTTCGCCGCCGCACAGCGCACCGGGTTTCGCGCGCTCATCGTCGATCGACCGGGGGCCGTGCAGACCGTGATTCGCTTCATGCTGCCCGCGCCCGAGTTCACCTCTCCGGCCCGGCCGGCCCACCAGCTCGTCGCGACGGTGCTGGGCGGCACGTTCACGAGCCGCCTCAACCAGAACCTGCGCGAGGACAAGGGCTACACGTACGGTGCCCGATCGAGCCACGTGTTCGGTCCATCGGCGAGCTACCTGGTCGCCTCGTCGAGCGTCCGCGCCGACGTCACGGGCGCGTCGCTGCGCGAGTTCCTCGCCGAGTTCGCGCGCCTGCGCACGGGCGACGTCGCGGGGGAGGAAGCGGGCAAGGCGCGCGCGAGCTTCCGCCTGCGCACGATCCAGCGCTTCGCGGGCCTGTCGGGAATCCTCGATGCGGGTGGCGAGCGCCTCCAGCACGGCCTCGCCTTCAACTCGCTCGCAACCGACCTCGAGGCCGTGGCGCGCCTGGGGCAGGACGACCTCAACGCACTGACGTCCGAGGCGGTCCCGCTCGAACACGGCGTGCTCGTGCTCGTGGGGGACGAAGAGAAGATCCGTACCCAGATCGACGGCCTCGGACTGCCCGAGCTCGAGCGTGTCGACGTCGGCGGAGAGCCCCTGGCTCAGCCGGGCGATTGAGCGACGCCGAACGCTGGGACGCCAAGTACCGCGACGCGTGCGGTGAGCCGCTCGCGAGCGCGGATGCGGGACTCGTGCGTGCGCTCGATGGGCTGAGCAGCAAGGGGCGTGCGCTCGACTTGGCGGCGGGCACGGGGCGGAATGCGCTCGAGTTGTTGGCGCGCGGGTACGACGTCGAGGCGTGGGACGCCAGCCGCGTCGGGCTCGAGATCCTGGCGGAGCACGCGCCCGCCGTGCGGACGCGCGTCGTCGACGTGACGCAGGGGCTGCCGGAGGCCGAACCGTTCGATCTCGTCGTCGTCGTCAGTTTTCTCGATCGGCCGACGTACGGTCGGTTGAAGGAGCTCGCGCGGGGCGGCGGGCACTTGGTGCTGACGACGTTCACGCGGGAGCGGCCAGGGAATCGCCCGAGCGATCGGTTCTGCCTCGAGGTAGGGGAGTTGGCGCGGGGGATCGAGGGGTTCGAGACGATCTCTTGCGAAGAGGTTGGCGGGCGCGCGCTATTGGTGGCACGACGGGTCGGAGGTCTCGGCACCCTATAGTGTCCCCGTGCGCCTCAAGAAGATCCTGACCCGCCTGGCCCTGGTCACCATCGCGGCGGCCGTCCTCTTCGAGATCACCCTACGCGTCCTCCTCTTCTCCGGAGCCTCGTGGGGGCACAAGCTGCGCGACCCCGGTCTCTTCGCGGACCGTTGGAGCGATGAGCGCTGGACCCTGCACCACACGTTCCACGCGACGAGGCGCAACCCGCCGGTGTTCGACGCGACCCTCGGCTGGCTGCACCCGATGGTGGAGCCCGAGACGTACGCCCACGAGGACGAGCCGACCATCGCCGGTCACCGACCCGTTCTCCTGTACGGCGACTCCTTCTCCGCGTGCCTCACCGAGTACCGGGACTGCTGGCAGGGTCTGCTCGCCCGCTCGGACCTCGCTTCCAGCCACGCCCTGATCAACTACGGCACCGGCGGCTACGGACTCGACCAGGCGTACCTGCTCTTCCAACAGTCCATCGAGCGCTTCGCGCACCTCGACCCGATCGTCGTCATCGGCGTGCTCGTCGACGACGACCTCGACCGCAGCTCGCTGCGCCTGCGCGACTGGCCGCGCCCCTACTTCCGGCCCCTGGCGGACTCGGGCCTCGAGCTCGTGGAGCCCGTGCGCGGCGGCGTCGAGGCGCACCTCGCGGCCCACCCGCCGCGCATTGCGAGCTACGCGTTTCGGTACCTGATCTATGGCGCGCGCGTCCTCCCGCGCAAGGAGTGCGAGCGGCTCCTGGGCCGTGGCGACCACATCCCGGACACCAAGGACCTCAACCGGCGTATCCTCGAAGCGCTCGCGGAGGAGCTCCGCGCCCGCGGTCTCGACCACTTCTTCGTGCTCTTCCACGGCGAGCGCTACATCGACGAGACCGACTGGCGCGAGCAGTTCCTGGCGGGCGAGCTCGAGCGCATGCGCATCCCTTACGTATCGTCGCGCCTCGCGCTGCGTGCCGATCGCGACCGGACGGGCGCGCACAACGGGGACTACTACATCCAGGAGGGGCTCGGCCTCGGCCACTACAACGTGCGCGGCAACGATGTCGTCTTCCGCGTGTTCCTCGAGGGGCTCCGCGGCCAGTTCGCCGGGGGCGCACGATAAGATGCGAAACCGCTCCCTGCCGCTGCGGTAGCCGCTCCTGCCCCCGTCATCCATGATCCTTGCCCCCCGTTTCCTGCCGCGCCTCGCCGCGCTGGTCGGTCTTTGCGCGATGCTCTGTTCCGCGCAGGATCCGGCCCCCGAAGCACCCGTGGTCGAGGTTGCGCCCGCGCAAGCGCTCGAGGAGTGGTACCAGCGCTTCAAGCCGCGCGACGCGTTTTGGCGCGGCTCGAAGACCGAGCTGTCGAACCTGCTCAAGGACGTGCAGCTCCAGGCGCAGCGCAGCCCCGACGATATGCGCGCGGCCGGGCGCGTGCTGCTCGACCTCGCCGGGCTCCGCGCGACGCGCGTTCCCCGGCGCGAGGACTTCGGTGGCGGCAGCGACCGGCAGCGCACACGACGCTCGGCATTCGAGACGCTCGATGCGCTGGCGCGCGGTCCGGCCGGCACGCAGATCGTCAGCTGGATGGCGGACGAGATCCTCTCGTCAAAGACCCAGAACTCGACGGAGCGCAGGCGCATGGCGCTCTTCTTCGTCCAGCGCCAGCGGCCGGAGCGCGGCAAGATCGCGCTGCTGTCGGTCGCACGCGACCCGCGCGATCCGCTGCGACCCGACGTGTTGACGACGCTCGCCACCTGGCCGGACGAGGCCGTCGACCTGTTTCTCGTTGGCTTGATCGGTCGCAAGTTCGACAAGACTCAGCGCCCGCATCCGTTCAACCTGTTGCTCGCGCGCGTGCGCGACGCGGAGCATCCTCTGGGTCAGCGCGCATCGGCCGCGCTCGAGGATCGGTTGAAGCTGATGCTCATCTCGACCAACTGGCGGCACGCGTCGCGCGCGATCGAGCTGGCGCGCGGGCTCGCGCCCGAGCGCCAGGTCCCGCTGTTGATCGACGCCCTGTCCGCTTGGACACGGCGCGAGCGCGGCGGCGGCGGTTCGCGGCGCATCCTCGACGACGTCGTCCGCGAGCTGCGCCGCATCTCCGGGCGCTCGGTCGGCCGCAATCCCAAGAACTGGATCACGTGGTGGATCGCGGTGCGGCAAGGCAAGGCCAAGCTCGCGGACGAATCGACGCCGGAACAACAGGAGGCGCGCACGCAGGCGGCGTTCTTCGGGCTGCGCCCCGTCACGGACAAGGTGACGTTCGTGATCGACTACTCGGGCTCGATGGCGAACGAGTGGGGGACGCAGGGGCACTCGCGCTACGTCGAGGCCATCGAGCAGATGATGAAGTTCCTGCAGGCGACGGGGGAGGAGACGCGCTTCAACGTGATCCTGTTCAGCTCCGAGCCGCTGCGCTCGAGCCCGCACTTGGTGCGGGCGACGGCGGGGACGTTGATGCGGGCGCGCGACTCGATGCTGATGCGCGAGCCGAACGGAGGGACGCGATTGCGGCCGGCGGTCGAGCTGGCGCTGCGTCTGGACCGAGACGGCAACGTCGATCCCGAGAGGCTCGAGGCGGACACGGTGATCGTCCTGTGCGACGGCGAGACCGAGGAGGGGCGCGGCTGGGTCCAGCCGCTGCTCACGCGCATCCAGGCCGAGGCCCAGGTGAAGTTTCACTGCGTCCTGATCGGCAGCAACGGCGACGGGACCCTCGAGACCCTCGCGGGCGAGACGGGCGGCGATTTCATCCGCATCGGCGGCTAGTGGTGTGATTCACTCTTGTGCGGCATTTTGGTCGGCCCGTACCCGCCCGCTGCTGCGTTGCGCCTCCTCCGAGACTTGCAGCGAAGTCGCGTCGTCGCTGCGCCTTGCAGCGAACGTGTACGCACCGACCA
>JAAELL010000108.1 GCA_024226735.1 bacterium
GTGCGGCGTTTTGGTCGGTGCGTACGCGTTCGCTGCAAGGCGCAGCGACGACGCGACTTCGCTGCAAGTCTCGGAGGAGGCGCAACGCAGCAGCGGGCGGGTACGGGCCGACCAAAATGCCGCACAAGAGTGACTCACACCACTAGCGGCCACGGGGCCTCCAGCTACGCCGTCCGATCAGGAATCAGGACTGGGCTTCGATCGCGCCCATGTCGACCAGGGGTGCCGACCCGCTGCCCGTGTCGGGAGCCCCGACGTGCAAGCCGATGCGAATCCCGCCCCCCTCGAGCGCCGAGCAGCCGGCGATGCGGCAGTCGTCGATCGTGCCGCCATCCGCCAGGATCGCACCACCCGCCTGGTAGGCGTCCTTCCCGACGCCGTTGAGGATCGTGAAGCCGGAGACGCGCGCTCCACTCTCCCCGTTGATCCAGAGGAACGCCCGCCCGAGGGGCCTTGTCCACCATGCCGCCGCGCGGCAAAGCGTTGACCCGGCAAGCGGCATCAGAGGAACGTGATCGAGACCCCGTCCGTGAAATTGGAGGTCGAGCCCGGGTTCACGTCCTACGGACGCCGAAGCGGACAGGACGTTCGGGAAGTTCGGGTCGCTCGTCGGGTCGACGCGCAACCCGACGAAGCTCGCGCCTCCATCGAGCAGGGCCTGCACCGCCGCGGTCACATCGAAGCTGTAGTCGAAGCTGGTGTCGGCCGGAGGGGCGTAGGAGCCGGCGCCGACCGAGGTCGCCGCGACCTGGAAGTCGGCCAGGTCGGCGGAACCGTTGCCCGCGTAGAGCAGGAAGTCGAAGGTACGCACTCCGTTGTCGAACGCGTTGTTGACGTCCACCGTTCCCGACAGCGTTGCGTTCGCCAGGGACGCGCCCCCGAAAGCCGTCACGTCGAACTCCTGCAGCGCCCGATCCTCACGCGTCGACTGCTCGCGCAGGAGCCCCTCGAAGGGAGGTGCGTTGAACACGTCGCCCACACCGTCGCGGGGTTCGTCGTGTACGGAGAACGAAACGGCGGGAGAGAGCGCGCTCTGCGCGGCGCCCGGCGCCGCGAGAACCAGAAGAACGGTGAGACGCATGGTGAATCCTTCAGGGCATTGGCGAAGACGCTATCGTAGGCGGTCCTGGCCATTCGTGCGTTCCCCGGCGCACGTCGAACTCCCAGAAGAAACGATGCATACAACAGCTGTTCTCTCGCTGTCCCTCGGATGGTGGCTTCTCGTGTGTCCTTCCCCGATCGACGACGCGCCCTCGTGGCCCGGTTGGCGCGGCCCCGCGCGCGACGGAATCTCGACCGAGACCAATTGGCGCGAGCGCGGCGCCGAGAAGGACCTGTGGAAGCGCAACGTGGGGCTCGGATACTCCGCGGTCGCAATCGACTCGAAGCGGCTCTACACGATGGGCTTCGACCAGGAGGCCGGCGTCGACGTCGTCTGGTGCCTCGACCCCATGACCGGTGAGGAGATCTGGAAGCATCGCTACCCCGCGAAGATCTGGAACCACCTGCACGGCGGCGGCACGCTGACCACGCCGACCATCCACGGTGACGCGGTGTACACGCTGAACCGCGAGGGCAACCTGCACTGCTTCGAAGCCGAGACCGGGAAGGTCCGCTGGCACGTCGACGTGACCGAAGCACTGGACGCGAAGACGGGCACGTGGGGCTTCGCGGCTTCGCCCCTGGTCGAGGGCGACGAGCTCCTCGTCAACGTCGGCAAGCTCGTCGCGCTCGATCGCGCGACAGGCGAGACGCGTTGGCAGTCGAAGGACTACGGACATTCGTACTCGACGCCCTCGGTGTGCGAGGTCGGCGGCAAGGCGGCACTGGCCGTGTTCAACAGCAACGGGCTGGCCGTCATCGAGCGCGAGGGCGGACGCGAGCTCTTCTTCCACGAGTGGAGGACGCGGTACGACATCAACGCGGCGACGCCAATCGTCACCGAGCGCGGCGTGTTCATCTCCTCCGGTCTCGGCCGCGGCGCCGCCCTGCTCGCCTTCGGCGAGGAAGGCTTCGACGTCGCATGGGAGAACAAGGCGATGCGCAACAAGATGTCGGGGTGCGTACTGATCGACGGGCACCTCTACGGCTTCGATGAGTCGGTCCTCAAGTGCATCGACCTGGACGGCAACGTCAAGTGGAGCGAGCGCGGGCTCGGCAACGGCGCCGTGACCGGGGCGCCCGGCAAGCTGCTCGTGATGAGCGGCAAGGGTGAGCTGATCGTCGCCAAGGCGAGCCCGGAGAAGTATGACGAGCTCTCCAAGTCGCGCGTGATCGACGCGGAGGGTGTCTTCTGGACGATGCCGGTCCTGGCGGGCGGGCTGATCTACTGTCGCGGGAGTCAGGGCGAGCTCGTTTGCCGCGACCACCGCGAGGACTGAGCGGGACGCCGGACGACACGCCGATCCACACCGGCTCGGTCGTTCCGAGCGCGAATGTTGGAGCACATCGTAAGAACGATTTGCGCTTCTCGTTAGCGAAGTGCGAAACGCGGTCCGCCTAGTGGACTAGAGGTGTGAGTCACTCTTGTGCGGCATTTTGGTCGGCCCGTACCCGCCCGCTGCTGCGTTGCGCCTCCTGCGAGACTTGCAGCGAAGTCGCGTCGTCGCTGCGCCTTGCAGCGAACGCGTACGCACCGACCAATATGCTGCACAAGAGCGACTCACACCACTAGAAGAGAATATGTCGGGACCTGGCCGTGCCGAGAGTAACGGACAGTGCCTATGTTCCCTCCCCGTGTCCGCACCTTCGTCTCCTTTCTCATCCTTGCGCTTTTCTCCGCCTGCTCGGGCTCGAGCGGCGGCAACGAAGCGGGCGAGTTCGGTGGCGAGATGTACGTCTCCTTCTGCTCCCTCGGGTGCACCAACGGGCGAGGAGGCGAATCGGTCTTCTGCGCGGTCGTCGACGTCTTCCAGAATCAGGAGGTCGCCGTGCGTTTCTCCGAGCCGATCGAGCCGAGCTCGGTCAGCTCGAGCTCGTTTCGGGTCGTTGACGTCTCGAACGGAACGACCCCGCCCGGGCAGTTCTTTCTCGATCCGACGGACCCGCGCCGGTTGATCTTCCGACCCGCGCTGACGTTCGACGAGTTCGGTACGCCTGTGCACGGATTCGAAGACGGGCACGCGTACGAGATCCTGATCCCGGGTACGGCCCAGAGCGACGACCCACCGTTCATCCGAAGCGTCGCGGGCCGCGCGAACTCGAGCCGCCTGCGCTGCACGATCCTCACCACGGGCGGCATCAATGACCCCGTGCCCGGCGACCCGCGGCTCACCGTCTTCGTCGACGTCGTGACGGAGTACGGCCCGGACGGCGAGCCGCGCGAGACGCGTAGCGAGGCCGTCACGAGCGACCCCGAGCTCATCGACGTCTTCCGCGACACCGAGTTTCGCTTCGTTTTCGCCGACGTGATGAACCCCGCGACGCTCGTGAATCCCTCCACCGGCGTCGCTCCGTTCCTCACGGTCGCACTCGACGTCGACGGTGAGATCGCCACCGATGCGGATCGGATCGAGCTCTCGGGCAGCTATTCGTTCGAAGTGGACCTCGGGCGGCTCGAGACGCGCCTGCTCTTCGTGCCCGACCTCTCGCTGCCCTCCGCGGGTCCCGACCCCGACGCACCGCGGCGGGTCGTGATCGACGTGCCCGCCGGTGTCGTCGACCTCACGGGCCGGCCGATGCGCCCCGAGAATGGCGGCGGCGAGGTCGCGCTCCGGCCGGAGACGATCCTGTTCGAGGAGATCGAGGTCGCCGAGAGCTTTCAGATTTCGGCCGGCGGCGAGGGCTCGACCGAGGACGAGCGACGCAGTGGCGCGTCGTGGGGCGGAGGCCGGCTCACGCACTCTTTCGGTGGCGGCAGCGGCCGCCTCGGCGATCTGATCCTGCGCGCCGGCGAAGTCGTGGTGCTCGACACCGACGAGCAGTCGTTCCCGCTCGAAGGGAGCGACCCCGACGTCACCGGCAACCGCGACGCCTCGGGCGAGTTCCCGACGACGGTCACGGTGACCGACGGTGTGTTCGAGTTCGCGACGGTGCAGCTTCAGAGCGGCTCGGTCCTGCGCCTCGAGGGCAGCAACGCGGCGCGCATCTATTGCCGCGGTCCCTTCGACGTCGAGCTCGGGTCGGTGATCGACGTGTCCGGCGCCAGCGCACCCGCGCACGACTCGCGTACGGCGATGCCCGAGCTCGAGGTCGAGCTGCCCGCGGCCCCCGCGAGCAGCGGCGCTGGTGGCTTCGGCGCCGATCGTTTCGACCACTCGGCGAGCCAGTCGTTCCCGTTCCAGCCCCCGCCGAGCGACCCGATTTCGAACGTCGGCGCCGACACGCGCGGGCGCGACGGGGCGGGCGTCGGCGGTGCCGGCTCGCTCGGCGCGGGACGCGGCGGCATCCAGTTTCCCGAGTTGATGCCGCCTGAGTCCTTCACCCTCATCGACGTGTTCCCCCACTCGATGAGCGTCGACTCGCTGTTCAACCCGGGGACAGGCATGTTTGAGTGCCGCAGCGCGATGGTCGGCGGCGTCGGCAGCGGCGGCGCGTACGCGACCGATGGACGCCGCGGCGTGCCGGTCTCGCCGGTGGGGACAACTGAGTTTCCGGGCGCGTGCTGCATCCTCGACCCGGCCCCGGGCGAGTGTCCGCCGTGCGTGCTCGTGAACAACCCGCCGCCCACGGTGGGCGGCGCGTCCGCGGAGCTCGGGCTCGCTCCACCGAGCGCTACCAACACGGGCTACGTGCGGCGCGTGCTCGACTGGCAGTCCGGTTTCCTGCAGGGCGGTGCCGGTGGTGGTGGCGGCGGCAACCATCCCTTCTGGACCGCGACGACCGGCGTGCCCGGTGCCTCGCCCTGCATCGGCGGAATCGCCTTCTTCACCGAGTGGCACGATCACTCGGGCGCGGCCGGCGGCTCGGGCGGCGGAGCGGTGCACCTCGTCTCCGGCAGGCGCCTCTCGATCGACGGCGTCATCGACGCGAGCGGCGGCAACGGCGGCAGCGGCCTCGCCGCGCTGGAGGTCGACGACTTCGGCCGGTTCGCGATGCCGGGTGGCGGCGGGTCGGGCGGAGCGATTCGCCTGCAGGGCATCGTGGTCGTGCTCGGCGCCAATGCCGGCCGGCTCGACGTACGCGGGGGCTCCGGCGGACGCACGTTCTTCGACAACTCCTTCGGCGGTAGCGGCGGCACGGGTCTCATCCGCATCGAGGACCGCAACACGGGTCCGGATCAGATCGACGCTACGCGGCTCGCGCCCTCGATCCTCCCGACCGGACCCGAGAACTCGGTCGACTTCTTGAGCGTCGCGCCGGAGGCGTGGACGACGCCCGACGAAAGGCCCGGCTCGATGACGTCGTCGTCGTCCTGCTGGATCCGGCCTGAGGGCAGCTTCTTCTCGCTGCGCTTCAGCGGCGACACGGGAACCCTGCCCGAAGAGCAGGGCTGGAACCTCGACGTCCTCTGGGAGCCCGCGGGCGGCGGCCCCGAGATCGTCATCCCTTTCCGCGGCGACAACACGATGTTCCCGGGCTCGTTCGAGGACGAGTTCGGCCGCCTCCTCGGCCACGAGCTCGAGCCCGGTGAAAGCGCCGCACCGATCGTCGTGCGCTTCCAGGGCGCACACCTGGCGGCGCCGGTCGGCAACCTTTGCGACCTCGACGTGGCTGATCCGACGACCCCGCTCGTCAGCGGCTCGCTGACGCCCTGGGTCGACCACCCCAGCAGGCTCAACGATTGGCCGATCCCGCCCAACGTGGTGCGCTTCGCCGTCACGTTCGACGGGACGCGTGACGCAGCGAGCGGCGACGTGCCAGGTGAGGTGCTCTACGGCAACGTCCGTGGCGTGACGAACCTGCGGGTGCGGGTGACGCCGGAGTGAGGCCTGGGCAGAGGGGGCGGCGCGCTGCCCGTGGGCGCGTTCGCGCCTGGGGCGGATCCCGGCCCGATCAGTCGTACTCGACGATGAACCCACGCGCGACCGGATCGCCGTCGCGCTGATCCGCCCAGCCATCGCGACCCATCATGGCCCAGTGCTCGATGCGGCCCGCATCGTCGGGCTCGTAGCTCCGCCAGCCCGCGTAGACGAACGGCTCGCCCGTGATCCAACGCCAGCACGCCGCGGGCTCGCACGCCGGCGTGCCGTTGGGACTCTGGTAAAGGCCGATCCAGGGATTCTCGACGCCGGTGAGCTCGACGAGGGCGCGCACGAAGACCTGCTCGGAAGGCTCGGTGATCGTCGCGAGGTGACCGGGCTCGTTGCCGCGCGCCATCGCCGCGGCCTGGGCGACCGCCGCGCTCCAGGCCTGCGGCGCGAACGGGACCACCTCGTAGTGGTGTCCGTTCACCGGGTTGACGTACGGCGCGTCCCAGTCGGAACCGAGCTGCGACTCGGTGATCGTGATCGTCCCCGTCCCCCTCGCGCCCACGCCCGGGTGGCTCGCGACCTGGATCGTGTAGTGCATGCCGGCCACGACGTCGAAGCCGACCTTGGCGTGTGGGCCGTTGGGAAAGGGACCGGTGCAGGTGATGGTGACGTCGCTGCACGCGATGAAGCTACCCGGCTCCGGACAGCCGAGCGAGGCGAAGGCGACGAGCTTGGTGTCCTTGTTGGTCCCCGGTGCCTCGCAGGTGGCGATCAGGACGCGCCCATTGACGGTCGCGACGTAGGTGAACCAAAGGTCCTTCTCCATCCCGGTGGTGTTGAACTTGCTGCACTCGGTCTGCCCCTCGCTCCCCGTCGACGCGTGCGTGTTGTCGAACGGAAACTCCCCGCTGCCCACCACGAGGTCGAGCGGAGCGTCCGCGCAATCGTCCTGGCCGATGCGTTGCGGCCGACGCGGGGCCGCCGGCGGAGCTGCACTCGGGTGGCCCCCATCGATGCCTTCTCCTCCCGCCTGCGCGCCTTCCGTCTTGCTCGCGGCGTCCACGGGTTCCTTGGACGTGAGCAGCATCGTCACGAAGATGCCCGCCACGAGCGAGAGCACGGCCACGGCCGCCCCCACGAACAGGGCGCGGTGACGCGAGACGAACTTGCGCAACTGATAGATGCTGCTGACCGGCCGCGCGACGATCGGCTCGTTCTTCAAGAAGCGACGCAGGTCCGAGGCCAGCTCCGCGGCGGAGCCGTAACGGCGCTCGCGGACCTTCTCGATCGCCTTGGCGACGATCGTCTCGACGTCGCCGCGCAGCGCCGGATCGATCGCGCCCAGGCGTTGGGGCTCGACGTCGGCGATACGCCGCGCCACTTCGGGCACCGAACAGCCGGTGACCTCGACCGGAAGCTGGTTGGACAAGAGCTCGTACAAGACGACGCCGAGCGAGTACACGTCCGAGCGCCGGTCGATGCACCTCGACTCGCCGCGCACCTGCTCGGGACTCATGTACGCGAGCGTCCCCACGAGCTCACCGGTACGGGTCGGGCTGATCGTGTGCAGGTCGAGGTCGGTCAGCCGCGCGATCCCGAAGTCGAGGATCTTGGGTCTTCCGCCCTCCTCGATGAGAATGTTGCCGGGCTTGAGATCACGGTGCACGACCCCACGCTCGTGGGCGTGGTGAACGGCGTCCGCGATGCACGCCATGAGCTCGAGTCGGGCGGCGGCGTCGTAGTCGTTCTTGCGCACGAAGTCGCCGAGCGGCAGCCCGTCGACGAGCTCCATCGCGAAGAACGGATCCTCCGCGGGCGGGTCGGTGTGCCCGGCTTCGTAGATCTGCGCGATGCCGGGGTGCTTGAGCCGGCCGAGGATCTCGGCCTCGCGCTCGAAGCGCTTGCGCGTCGCGGAGCTCTGGCTCTCGAAGCGAATCACCTTCAGCGCGACCTCGCGCCGCGGGTTCTCCTGGCGAGCGCGGTACACGGTACCCATCCCGCCCTGGCCGAGCACCCCGACGACCCGAAAGCGACCGATGCGGTCGTGCGCGGGCTCGAGCCCCGCCGCGATGTCCTCGACGGCCGGCGTCGCGAGGTAGCTCCCGCCGGACTCGCTCGGCCTCAAGAGCGCTTCGACCGCCGCACGCAGCTCGCCGTCGTCTCCGCACTCGGCGTCGAGAAACGCATCGAGCTCGTCCTCGGGGAGGTCGACGCCCTCGAAGAAGAGCCTCTGAATGCGGCGTTCCCGATTCGACATGGCTATCGCGGGCGATCGGCGTCTTCCCGGACCGACGAACCGGAGACCTCGCGCTCGAGCCAGGCGCGGGCGCGCGCCCACAGGCGCTCGACGCTGCGCAAGGGCTGCTGAAGCAAGCGCGCGATGTCGGGCATCGACAGGCCCGCGAAGAAACGCAGGTTGACGATCTGTGCCATCGTCGGGTGGTGCTGCTCGAGCACTTCGAGCGCCTCGTGCACCGCGAGGATGTCGTCGACGGGCGACTCGATCATCAGATCGCTCTCGGCCGCGCGGTCGGCGACGTCGTCGCGGCGTACGACGCGACGGCGCGCGCGGTTGACGAGGATGTTGCGCATCGCCCGCGCGGCGGCGCCGAAGAAGTGCGCGCGGCTGTCCCACCCGGGATCGTCGACGTCGACGACGCGTAGCCACGCCTCGTGCACCAGCGCGGTCGCCTGCAGCGTCTGGCCCGGCTCGTGCCGGTTCAGCTGGCTCTGCGCGACACGCCGCAGCTCGTCGTACACGAGCGGCAGGAGCTTCTCGGCCGCCTGCGAATCGCCGTCCTCGGCGGCGCGCAGGACGCGCGTAAGCTCGTGTTCGCCGGCAGGGTGCGGCATGACTCCGATCGGGAAGCGGGACCATGTGTGCAATCGAGATTGCACACT
This sequence comes from bacterium, assembly GCA_024226735.1. Classification (GTDB taxonomy): domain Bacteria; phylum Planctomycetota; class UBA1135; order UBA1135; genus JAAELL01. The sequence continues at coordinate 8,754 of JAAELL010000108.1, forward strand.
CAGTCTGGCATGCTCAATGCAGTTTCGTCGCGAGAATCTCTCCCCGACACCGCTGGCGAGCTGGAACGCTCCGTCGCGAATGCGGCGCTCGTCAGCGCCGGCGCCGGCGCGGCGGCGCGCCGCCCGTCATCGGCGCGTCGCGTCCCTCGAACTCGAAGCCCGGTGGACGCAAGAGAACCGGATCCAGCGCATCGAGCGCGGCCTGCACGCGGGCCGCGATCTCGTCCGAGCCGTTCTCCGACATGCGCGCGATCAGCGTGGTCGCGGTCATCACCGGCGTCACGTTCAGCCCGTCGACGCTCGAAGCGGTGCGGTCGCGACGCGCGAAGCTGGCGAGGATCTCCCGGGCGGCGAGCTCCCACTCTTCGCGCTCCATCGCCATGCGCGCGCGGCCGGCGAGGGCGAGCGCGACGTAGTGATCCGCGTGGTCGCGCCCGTCGGGATTCTCCTGCGCCGCTCGCTCGTAGAGACCGATCGCTCGTCCGTAGGCCTCGGTCGCCGCGTCCTTCTCGCCGCGCCGCCGGTGGAACTCCGCAGCGACGAGCGACGCGTAGCCCGCGAACCAGACGGCCGTCGGGGGCGCGTCCTCCTCCGCGAGCATGCGCGCGTACGTGGCCTCCAGCTCCGCGACGCCCTGCTCGAACAGGATGCGGCCGCGCAGTCGCTCATGCAGCGGCCACGAGGCCGGAAAGCGCTCGATGCCCCCGTCGAGCACGCGCTGGGCTTGGCCGCGCGCGCCGAGCCGTCCCAGGAAGTCGTAGTGCGCGACGATCTGCGAGTCGTTGCCTAGCGGGTGCTTGGCGAGGACGTCGTACGCCGCATGGACGTCGGTCAGCCACTGGGCCGGCCACTCCTCCTTCGCCCGCACGGCCTTCGCGATCGCTTCGCGCCGTCCCTCCGCGAACAGGGCCAGGACGGCCATCCCGTTCCACGTCGGCTCGCCCGTCGGCATCGCCTCGACGGCGACCGCAGCGCGCGAGTAGGCCTGCTCGAGATCACCGAGGTAGTAGTCGGCGAGCGCGATGACCGCGTCGACGCGCCAGCCCTTCGCACCCAGCCGTTCGGCCTGGAACCCGTTGCGCCGCACGTCCTCGAACATCAGGCGCGAGAGCTTCCTGCCCGTCTTGGTGTCCGCCGCCAGGTTGCGCACGGTGACGGGATCGACCGCGAGGGCGAGCGACGCCTCGGCGAGCTCGAGCCGCGCGTCGGGGTCCTCGGCGCGCGCCGCGATCTCGCTCTCCTTCGTGGCGAGCTGCGTCTCGATCGCGTAGCGGTCCTGCACCTGCGCGACGGTCTGCGCCTTGCCGAGCGCCTGGGACCAGCCGTCCACGTCGACGGCCTGCGAGCGATCGGCCATGCCGCGGTGGACGGCGGCCAGCGTCTTCGCGCGCGGGAACTGCTCGCCGAGGCGCGAGAGGGCGGCGATCAGCGCTTCGCGCTCGGCGCTCTCCATCGGCACGCGCAGCGCCTCACCGATCAGCTCGATCGCGCTCTCGGTCGTCGCCTGGGCGAGGGCCTGCCGCGCGAGCTTGGCAAGCTCGACGTCGAGCCCGAAGATCGCGAGCCGCAGCAGGTCGATCTGGGAGATGTCCTTCGCTTGGATCGCCGACTCGAGTAGGCGCCGGCGCAGCGTCCGGTCGCCGCTCGCGTAGGCCTGCTCGACCGCGTTGCGGTCCTCGATGTCGGTGCTGGCCACGCGGCCGACGAGCGAACGGTCACCGCGCGTGTCCGGCGGCGGCACGTACTCGCGGTTCTCAATGCCCTCGCGGATCGTCGTGAAGACCGATGCCGTGTCGAAGGCGTAGAACATGTCGTACGTCTCCTTCCCGTCCAGCTCCACCATGATGTGACGCGGCGAGATGCGGCGACCGTCGAGGAACTTCTCGTACAGGATCGGCTCGATCGTGATGTGCTCGCCGCACGTCACGCTGCCGAAGCGCGGGCACAGGACGCGCCGTCCCTCCCGGTCGTAGTCGCGCGGAGTGTGGCGGTACACCGACGCGATCACGGTGACGTACGGGCCATAGAGCGCCGCAGCATCCGGCTGGCGGTAGCGGACACCGGCGTAGTGCTCGCTCGCGATCTCGCCGTCCATGTTGACGCACACGAGGATCGCCTTGCCGGTCTCCTTCGAGAGGGCGACGGCGTCGTCCCACGTGCGCTGCCACGTGATCAGACACGGCTTGGCCCAGTCCTCGGCCGTCGGGGCGGACCACATGGCCTCGCGCCCCTTCGCCCCCTGCACGTCACCGATGACCGGAGCGGCCTCGGGCTTGGACTCGCCCACCGGGAGGTCCTGCGCGCCGGCGACCGAGGTCGCGAGTGCAGTGAGGGCGATCGTAAGCGGTCGGTATAGCCGCGCCATGGTCGTGTGGGGAGAGCTGGAGTTGAGGGGGATGCCGGAGTTGGCCTAGTGGGGTGATTCAGAAGTTCGGTTCATTCGTCCGGCCTCTTTCGCGCGGTGGCGTCGTTGCCGGAACCCGTGAGTAGCACAGAGGCTACGCCCGGAACCCGGCGCCTAGCCACCCCACGAAACCGGCTCGGACAAATGAGCCGAACTCTTGAATCACCCCACTAGTAGCAGACCAAGCTGCCACGGTATCGCCCCTCCATTCAGGTGCCAAGCGGCCGTGTCGCGGGCGGGGCATCCGTCGTTGGGAGCGTGTAGACTCCGCCGCCCGCCCCGCGCCGAGAGATCCCTTGATTCCGTACCGACGACGATGGATGCCGCACGCCCGGTGCGCTGCTGCGGCGCTGGCCTTCTCGGCTCTCACGCCGGTGGCAGGGGCCCAGGACCTATCGACGCTATCGGTCAGCGACGTGCGCGACGAAACGGCGGCGCGCAACCTCGCGCTCGAGGTGCGCGTGGCAAGTGGTGCGCTCTACGCCGGCGGGCGCATCCGCCTCTCGATCGAGCTCGCGGTCGAGGCCGACGATCTCGACGACCGGCTGATTCAGCTGTTCCGACGCGAGCTCGCCGTGCCCGTTCAGATCCAGGCGCCGTGGCTCACCGCCGAGCCTGCGGGAGCGGTCGCGCTCGACGCTGCTAGCGCTGAGTCCGCGGGCCCCGACGCGAGCGCGTACGAGCTCGCCCTCGGAGAGGAGATCACCAAGGCCCACCGCATCGCGGACCGGACGCGCGACGGCCGTGTGTACCGCGTCTTCCAGCTCGAGCGCGACTTCCGTGCCGAGCGCAAGGGCCTGCTCGCGTTCGCTGCCCCGCTCGTGCGCTTCGCCTACACGAACGAGTACCGCGAGGACCCCTTCCGCGGGCGCGTCGCGACCGACCGCGTCGATGCGTTCGTGATGGGCAACGCGCTTCAGCTCGACGTGCTGGCGCTGCCGGAAGACGGACAGCCGATCGAGTTCACCGGCGCCGTCGGCCAGTACACGATTCGCGCCACCGTCGACGAGGCGCGCGTCCCCGTGGGTGGAAGCGTTCAGCTCGACGTGCTCGTCGCCGGCGACGGCGACCTCACCGCCCTCTCCGCGCCGAGCCTCGGCGCTGCGCGCGGCATCGCGGTCCTCGGCCATTCGGACTCGATCGACGCGACCGGGCGCACGTTCCACTACGAGCTCGCCGTGCAGTCAGCCGGCGTGCGCGCGATTCCACCGATCCCCTTCGCCTTCTTCGATCCCGAGCCGCCGGCCGGATACATGCGGATCCGAACGGAAGCGATTCCGCTCGAGGTGCGCACGGCGGGCGCGCCCCCCAGCACGGAGCAGGCCGCGCCGCCAGAACCGGGCGATCGCGGACCGGGCGATCGCGGACCGGGCGATCGCGGACCGGGCGGTCGCGGACCGAACGACGCCGGCGCGCCAGAGAGCGGACTCTGGGACCGCGCCCCGCTCGTCGCCTTGGGTGCGGCCGCGCTCGGCCTCTTCGCTTTCTTCCTCGTACGCCGCGTGCGAGCGAACGCACAGCCAGGCGACCAGGCACGTGACCGCGCCGACCGGGCGCGCGATCTCTTTCGCAAACGCTCGACCGAGCCCGGGGCCGACGCACTCGACGCTCTGAGCGAGTACCTCGCGACGCGGCTCGGGTGCGCCGTGCCGGCTGTGGTCGGCGCCGATCTGCCGGAACGGTTGCGCGCCACGGGTGCGCCACCGGAGCTCGCAGCGCGCGCGGTGACCGTCGTCGACGCCCTGCACGGGGCGCGTTATGGCGGCGCCCCCGCTGCCCCGTTCCAGGACGTTGCGCGCCTCGTGGCGGAGCTCGATGCGGCACGGATAACGCTTCCATAATCCACGCGTCCCCCGGGCGTAGTACCTTGGATTAGGAAACGTCGCACAGGCACCGGACCTTGCCGTGCGACAGCGATGCCCGAGGAGATCGTCAATTGAAGAGATCAGCCCTCACCCTCTCCGTGCTCTCGCTGGCCGCCTTCGGGTGGCAGCAGCCGCAACATGATCAGGCCTACCTGCTCCTGAAGGAGGAGCGCATGGTCCTGGAGTACACACACTCGACCGAGGAGGCGGTCGTGTTGATCGAAGCCGAGAGCGAGACGCCCTTGGCTCGCGTCGAGCTACGCTCCCCCGACGGCAGCGTCCTCTACTCGCTGCGCACCGGATCGGGACGTGGCATGCAGGGGTTCGACCTCGAGTCGAGCGAGAACGAGCTCACCGGCGTGCTCAGCGCCTTCGCCGAGGGCGAGTACAGCCTGCGCGGTCGCACGATCGACGGGCAGCCGATCGTCGGCTCGGCGACGATCTCCCACGACATGCTGCGGCCGCCCGTCGTCACCTACCCCTACGACGGCGCGACCGACGTCCCGACTAGCGGCTGGATGGTCACCTGGATCGAGGAGCCGGACGCGATCGGCTATCAGGTCATCCTGGAGCAGGGCGAGACCGACGGGATCCGCGCGAACCTGCCTCCGGGGAACAACTCCTTCGAGGTGCCGCAGGGGATCCTCGAGTCGGGAACGGAGTCGCACGTCGAGGTCGGCGTGATCGCGCCGAACGGGAACACCACGCTCGTCGAGATCGAGTTCACGACCCAGTGACGTGAGAGTCCTCGTCGTCGAAGACTCGAACACACTCCGCGAGTCTCTGCGCGTGGGGCTCGCGGGCGAGGGCTTCGCCGTCGACGTCGCCGGCGACGGCGAGGCGGGGCTGAGCTTCGCCCGCAACAACCCCTACGACGTGCTCGTGCTCGACCTGATGCTGCCCAAGGTCGACGGGATCACGATCCTGGAGCGGCTGCGCGACAAAGAAGACCGGCCGCACGTGCTGGTGCTCACCGCGAAGGACAGCGTCGAGGACCGAGTCGCCGGCCTGAACTCGGGGGCCGACGACTACCTCGTCAAGCCCTTCGCCTTCGAGGAGCTGCTGGCACGCATTCACGCGCTGGTCCGGCGGCGCTACGAAGAGCGCTCGCCCGTCGTCAGCGTCGGCCCGCTCGACGTCGACATCGTCGCGCGCAAGGCCCTGCTCCAGGGCGCGACGCTCGAGCTGACCGCCCGCGAGTACGCGCTGCTCGAGTACCTCGCCCTGCGCCGCGGACAGACCGTGAGTCGCGAACAGATCGAAGACCACATCTACGGCGTCCATCGCCTGCCTTCGAGCAACGCGGTCGATTCGACCGTGTGCATCCTGCGCTCGAAGCTGGGACCCGACGGCAAGGGTCTGATCCGCACCAAGCGCGGCCAGGGCTACGTGCTCGAGGAACGCTCGGCATGAGGTCGATCCGCGCCTACCTCTTGCGCAGGCTCTGCGCCGGCGTCGCCCTCCTCCTCCTCGCCGCGGGCTTTGGCGTCTTCGTCGTCTTCACGCGCTCGATGGAGGGTCAGTTCGACCTCAACCTGACCGATCGCGTGCAGGCCCTGGCCTCGATTCTGATCCAGGCCGAAGAAGACGAGGTCGAGGTCCTGTTCTCCGACGAGCTCATGCCGGAGTACGACCCGGTCCGGGACGACCCCGAGCACCGGCCCGCGTACTTCGAGCTCTGGTACGACGACGGCCGCCTGCTCGAGGCGTCGGAGTCGCTCGAGGGCAAGCGCCTCGCGATCGCGCCGACGCCCGGCATGGAACCCCAACACTGGACCGCCGTCCTGCCCGACGGTCGCGAAGGGCGCTACGTCGTCCAGCGCGTCGTGGTGCACCACGTCTACCCCGAGGAAGGGCCCGACCGGCCGACCGCTGCCAAGATCCTCATCGTCGTCGCGCGCGGACGCGAGGACCTGGTCGCGGCCGAGCGCATGGTGCTGATCTACTGCACGATCGCCGCGCTGGTCCTGATCGCCGCGATCGTGTTGCTCGCCCGCCAGGCGGTCGAGCGCGGACTCGCACCTGCGAACCGGCTCGGCGCGACACTCGACGCCATCCAGGTCGAGGATCTACCCGAGCGCCTCGACGTCGGCCCCGTGCCGGCGGAGCTCGTGCCCGTCGCAGAAAAGGTCGACGCGTTGATCCAGCGACTCGCCGTCGCCCTGGAGCGCGAGCGCCGCACGAGCGCCGACATCGCCCACGAGCTGCGCACGCCGATCAGCGAGCTGCTCACGCTCTCAGAGGTGCACCTGCGCAACGGCCGGAGCAACGGCAACGGGAAGGATGGCGCCCACGAAGCCCTCGGAACGGTGCGTGACGTCGCTTGGCGCATGGGCCACTCGGTCTCCACACTGCTCAAGCTCGCCCGGCTGGAGACGGGCTCCGAGACGTTCGAGAACGAGCCCGTGGACGTCGGCGCGGTCCTGGTCGAGCTCCTGCGACCGCACGCAGCGAACCAGCGAGCTCGCGAACTTCGCGTGCACAACGACGTCGAACCGGACGAGACCGTGGACGGAGACGAGGATGCGCTGCGCATCGTGCTCTCGAACTTAATCGGCAACGCGACGCACTACTCCCCCACCGGCGGGACCGTGCGCATCGCCCTCGAACGCGACGACGCCGGCTGGCGGCTCCACGTCGAGAACGCGGCGCCCGGCCTCGCGCCAGCGGACATCGATACCCTCACGCAGCCCTTCTGGCGCAAGGACCGCGCCCGAGCCGACCGCGAGCACGCGGGACTCGGGCTCGCACTCTCGCGTGCGCTCGCGGACCGCGTCGACCTGGATCTGTCCTTCCGCCTGGAGGACGGCGTGTTCCGCGCTTCGCTCGGTACCCTCGTCGAGAGCCGGCCGGGGGGCTGATGCGCAGGAGAGGCCGCCGCCCGGAAGGCGACGGCCCCTCGATGAGGCGTTGCTATACCCTATCCTTGCCCAATCCCTGCCCATCGAACGGATCACTCCGTCGTGAAGCTGATCAACTCGACGCGCGTGCCCTCGTCGGGCTTGCACTCGAGCACCAAGCCGACGTTCTTCGCGTAGAACTTGTGCTCGTTGGCGTCCGGCTCCAGCGGGGTGAAGTCGCGCGTTTGGCGACAGTTCATGAAGCCCCCGAAGGGGACGTTCGCGGTCGCATCGAGCGCGAGGACCGTCGCGACGTCCTCCGCCTCGTCGATCAGGAACTCCTGGCGATAGGTCTCGCCCACGACCGAGTTCGCGTGCATGACGATTCCAGGCTTCGCGCCTTCGACGCCGGCGATCCACGAGCCCTCGAGGTCGACGAGGAAGCCGTCCTCGAAATTGCGCGAGACCTCGCCCATGTACCAGACGTTGCCCTGCGCGTCCTGCGCGTAGTAGTCGTCGGTGTCCTCGACCACCTCGCCATCGATCGTGACGATGTCGTTCACGATGCGGCACTCGATGCCCATGATCTCACGCGTTTCGTCGGTGACGGAAACGGTGATGATCTCGGTCTCGCCGTCCTCGACCGCCTCGTAGACCCACGTGTGCCCTTCGATGTAGGGCAGGTAGGAGTTGTCGATGTCGGACGAGAAGTCCGCCGGGTCGATGTCCGGATCGTAGGGCAGCCCCCCGAGAAGGGCACACAGCTCGAGGCGGGCGTCGTAGATCTCCTCCGCCTCGTCGAGCGCGTCCATCAGGTCGGTCTGCGCCTCGAGGACAGCGTCGTTGATGTCGCCGGGGTCGGTCATCTGCATCGCGGCGGCGAGCGCCTCCCAGAAGTCCGCCTGGGCGTCGGTGCGTGTCGCCTTGCGCATCTTGTGCGCGGAGCGCTCGCATGGGTCCTGCATGCCGGACGGGTCCTGGACCGGCGCGGGACTCACCGCAGGCGGGGTGGCCGTGCCGGCGATCGCGGCGGCCGAGAGGGCAGAAAGCGTCAAGAGGGTCTTCATGGTCGTCTCCGTGTGCGATTCGGGATGGGACGTCTTCAGGTCCTGATTCGAAGATCCCCCGCAGCCTCGCACCCTGCATGACGAGTCGATGAGGGTTCGTGACGTCGCGATGATGCGCACGCCAGCATGTCTCGTCTCGAGCACCAGTCGCGGGCTCCCGGGCGCCGATACCTGCGCAAAGGCACCCAGAAGAGGCACGAGATGAAGACCCCCACCTGCATCGCCGCGACGCTGCTCGCCCTGTTCTCGGGCTGCGGTTCGGAGCCCGTCCCCGATGGTCCGCTGCCCTTCGCGTGGCCGCCGACCGCCGGCGAGGCCTACCCCGATCTGCAGCTGCGCGACACGTCGGGCGAGGTGTTCCAGCTGTCCTCGCTGAAGGGCAAGGTGCTCCTGATCGAGCCGATCGGAATGACGTGAGGCGCCTGCAATGCGTTCGCGGGCGCGAACGATCCTGACGTAGGCCCGATCGGCGACAACCACGCGCAGGCAAACATGCCCTCGCTCGACGAGGCCGCCCAGAGGTACGGGCAAGTCTCGCTCGACGACGACCGACTCGTAGTCGTGCACCTGTTGCTGTACGGCTACGACATGGAGGCACCGAGCCTGTCCGATGCGCGTGAATGGGCCGAGCACTACGGCCTCGACGAGCGCGACAACCACATCGTGCTCGTCGGCGACCCGCGCATGATCGGGCCGCGCACGTACCGCATGATCCCGGGACTGCAGGTCGTCGACGAGGACTTCGTCCTCACGTACGACAGCGCCGGCGGCAGCGCACGGGACGATCTGTGGACCGAGCTGTGGCCCGGGCTCGGGCACATGTTGGGCGGCTCCTGAGCTCGACGTCGCCCGGATCGGCTCGAAGCCTTGCCACTCGCAGGCGAGTCGAGAAGCCATCGGGATCTTGGCGGGTGCTGCGGGGCGGGTCGGTCTTGGACCAGCCGGCCCCCTGTTTCGTTCGCGGCCGTAGATTGGAGTCCTCCGCAGACCTCCACCGTCCACGCGCCATGAACACCAAGCCCTGCCCGCTCGTCCTCGTCCTCCTCGCCTCGGTGTCGTTCGGCCAGCGCTACGACTTCGACAACCTCAGCGGATCCGACACCTACCCCTACACGCCGCTCGACGGCCAGGACAACTGGAGCGAGGAGACGGCCAACGCCACGAATCGCTGCGGAGTCACGGCATCGCTCTCGCACGATGGGACCCATAATCTGCGGTTCGAGGAGGTCGGTCCCGGCTTCGGCTGCGACGCGTCGCTGTCGGAGTAGTCACGATTCGCGAGGCACCGATCCTCGAACGCAGCTCGGCGCCGCGCCAAGGTCCCCAATGGCATCCAGCCATGGGGAACTTGTGGCTCCTTGATCTGCTCGATCCAACCGGCGACCGCCCGCAGCGCATGCACACGCTCCTGGGAGCGTGGCGCGCGGCGATCGGTCTGCGTGAACTGTAGGTACGGTACCGCGACACTTCACTGGCGCTCGCGCCACGTGACGCCGACTTGCATCTCGGGTGCGGGCTCGACCGTGGTGACGTAGTTCAGGGCCGCTTTCGGGCCCGCTTCGATCGGGAAGACGCGCACGACCGTCACCGTGTCGGCGACGAGCGAAAAGCGCCCCGCACCCTCGAGTCGTTCGCCGCCGGCGTGCACGGCGAGGCGCGCGACCTGTCCCGCGGTCAAGCCACGGAACTCCATCGTCGCTGCCGCGCGATCCTTTTCCTGAACCTCGCGGCGCTGCACGCGGCGCCAGACTTCGCGCGGTTGCGCCGGAGCGAGGGGAGCCTCCTGGTTCGCCTCGCCTCGGCGTTGGGCACGCTGGCCCCTCTGGCCGCGCTGCCCACGGGGGCGGTCGCCGTTGCGCTTCGGAACGGACTCGGTGCCCCCCATGCGGGCGCCGCCCTGCGCTCCATCGCCGGCGCCCACACTCCCCTTCGAGGGGGCTCCCTCCGACGCTGGCGGCGTGGGTGGACGCGGCGCATTGCCGAGGGTCTCGCCACCGCTGGCTCCATCGGGCGTGCTCGGCTGCGGCGCCGCCGGGCGGTTGCGCGGTACGCGATTCGCCCGTCGTTCCGCACGACCGCCGCGTCCCCGGCCGCTCGTGCGCTCGGGCTCGGAGCGCAACGCGAGCAGCTCGACGGACTCGACCGCGACGTTCGCGCTCCCTCCGTCGAAGACGACGCGCAGGAGTGCGCTGCCGGGGACGATCACGTCGGCGGTGACGCCCGCCTCGATCGGTCGCGCGTCGGAGGGCGTGAGCCGCGGCGCTCCCGGCGGCCCCACGCTGAGCCGCCACGGACCGGCGTTCGGCACGGCGACGGTGAACTTGCCGCTCTTCGACGTACGCGCGGTCGCGTAGGCGCCGAGCTCTGCCCCCTCGGGCGGATGGACCTGGTTCGCGGCCAGCACGAAGACGCGCTCGCCGCCTACCGGCGCGCCGAAACGGTCGGTCACCGTGCCTTCGACGGCGAGCGGCCGGTACCCGGCGTCGGGAGCCGAGCGCTGGCTCGATTCGGTCGTCGCGGGCGCGGCGCCCGGCGCGACGAGGAGCTCCTCGGCGGCCGCCGGTTCGGGCGCGTCGATCGCATCCGGCCTGGCACCGGCCTCCGGCACCAGCGCCGCCACGTCGTCGATCGCAACCGGCTCGTCGAGCGCGTACCAGACCGCGAACGCCGCGCCAGCGAGCAAGAGGATGGTCATGAGGACTTTCACGCCTCCGAGCCTACCGCAGTTCGCTCCGCGCTTGCGATCCCTGTCGCCGAAGTGCGGATCCGGGTGGGGAACGGGGTGCTCGTTACTACCGCGTTACCAATCCAGGGGCCCCTGCCGTCGTAGTCTCCGTGGCAGGCGGCATCCGGCCGTCGTACGAGCTTGGAAAGCGATGAGATGCGCATATGAAGAGGCTTTTGAACCCCACCACCCCCATCGCGCGCCTGACGGCGCTGGCGCTGACCCTCTCCGTGTCGGTGGCCCAGACCACCACGCGCGAGGTGTCCCAGACCCCGACCTGGCACGGTGCCTCGCACGTCATCGTGCCCCAGGCCCAGAGCTGGTCGTTCGAGCGCCAGCGTGCGCCGATCTCCATCGAACGCGTGACCGCGTCGGTCGAGATCCTCGAGCAAGCGGCCCGCACGACACTCGACGTCCACCTGCACAACATGTCCGCCCACCGCGCGGAGGCCGTCGTCCTGCTGCCGGTCCCGGCACACGCGGCGATCACCGGCGTTGACTTCCAGGGCACCGCGAGCGAGCCGACGGCGCGCCTGTTGCCGCGCGACGAGGCGCGCCGCACCTACGACGACATCGTGCGCCGCGTCAAGGATCCGGCTCTGCTCGAGTTCGCCGGCTACAACCTCGTGCGCTCGAGCGTCTTCCCCGTCGAAGGGCAGAGCCGCCAGCGCGTGCGCATCACGTACGAGCACGTCCTGACCGCCGACGGCGAGCGCGTCGACTACGTGCTCCCGCGCAGCGAGTCCCTCGCCGTCCAGGTGCCCTGGGACGTCTCCGTCAAGCTGCGCACGAAGTCCAAGGTCTCGATGGTCTACTCGCCGACCCACGACCTAGAGACCCTCGCGCGCGATGTCCACGGCGCGCGCGTACGCATCGCGGCGAGCTCGAGCAGAAACCCCGGCCCGTTCCGGCTGTCGTACCTGCTAGACAAGGGTGGCGTCACCGCCTCCCTGCTCGCCTACCCCGATCCCGAGGTCGGCGGCGGGTACTTCCTGCTGATGGCCGGCCCGCCCTCCGACGTGCGTCGCTCCCAGCGCCTGCTGCGCGACGTGACCGTCGTGCTCGACCGTTCGGGTTCGATGGCTGGGCCGCAGATGGATCAGCTGAAGGCAACCGCAAGCCAGATCCTCGAGGGTCTGGACGACGGCGAGGCGTTCAACATCATCGACTACTCGAGCCAGGTCGCGTCGTTCGCCGCGAGGTCGGTGATCAAGAACCGCGAGACGACGCTCCAGGCGCGCGCCTACGTCAACTCGATCAAGCCCTCGGGCGGCACGAACATCCACGATGCGATCCTGGAGGCACTGCGCCAGGAGCCGCGGCCCGGCATGCTGCCGATCGTGCTCTTCGTCACCGACGGCCTGCCGACGGTCGGCCGGACCTCCGAGGTCGAGATCCGCGAGCGCGTCGAAAAGGGCAACCCGCACGGCAAGCGCGTCTTCACCTTCGGCGTCGGCAACGACGTCAACGTCCCGTTGCTGGATCGGCTGTCGGACGTGACGCGTGCGACATCGACGTACGTCTTGCCCGGCGAGGACGTCGAGGTGAAGGTCGCGCAAGTGTTCCGGCGCCTGTACGGCCCGGTGTTGGCGGACCTGACGCTCGGAGCGCTCGACGCGGGCGGCGTCCCGTCGACGCGCATCGTCCGCGAGCTGATGCCGGGGCACCTGCCGGACCTGTTCGAGGGCGACCAGCTCGTGGTGCTCGGTCAGTACCGCAAGAACGAGCCGCTCGACTTCCGGCTGAAGGGCAACTTCCTCGGTGAGACACGGACGTTCGCGTTCCGCTTCGAGCTCGGGGGCGCGACGACGCGCAATGCCTTCGTGCCGCGCCTCTGGGCGACCCGCAAGATCGCGTTCCTCGTCGACCAGATCCGCCAGGCGGGGGCTGCGGCAACGGGACAGCCACTCGCGGTCGGGCACAACATCTTCTCGGATCCGCGCTTGCGCGAGCTGTCGCAAGAGATCCTGCGGCTCTCCACCAAGTTCGGCGTGCTCAGCGAGTACACGGCGTTCCTGGCGACGGAGGGCACCGACCTCGGGAACTGGCGCGACCTGCAGGCAGCCGTCGACGTCAACCTCGACCGGCGCGCCGTGCGCACGCGAAGCGGCGAGTCCGCCGTCAACCAGGGCCGCAACTTCAACAGCAAGAAGGTGCAGCAGTGGGCCGACTACAACAACACGTTCTGGAACGACAAGAACGAGAGGGTCGAGGTCGCGGGCGTGCAGCAGATCGCCGATCGCGCGTTCCTCAAGCGCGGCGGCCAGTGGATCGACACGAACATCGTCGCGGGCAAGGCGCCCCTCGAGGCGGCGCGCATCGTGACGCTCGGCTCCCCCGAACACGCGGCGATGCTGGACAAGCTCGTCGCCCAGGGCCGCCAGGGTCTCCTGTCCCTGCGCGGCGACATCCTCATGCAATACGAAGGCCAAAACGTCCTGGTCCGCAACGGCGGGCAGTAGATCCGAAGGAAGATCCATGTACCTGAATCCCGAACGACTCGGCGCCCTGGCAATCGCGCTCTGCGCCCCTCTCTGCACCCTCCATCCACGAGCCGCGGCCCAGACCGACACCGGCGGTGTCGAGGTCGCCCCCGTCACCGAGCTGCCGCCCGTCAACGTCAGGCTGCTGGGACCGGCCGCGATCGCGGCACCGGCCGCGACCTCGCGCGTGATCGACATCGCGATCTGCCTCGACACGAGCGGCAGCATGCGTGGACTGATCGATTCGGCGCGACAGAAGATCTGGACGATCGTCAACGACCTGGCGCTCGCCAAGCCCGAGCCCCAGCTGCGCGTGGCGCTGCTCGCCTACGGCGGCCAGTCCTATCCGCAGGAAGCGGGTTTCGTGCGCCTCGCCGCACCGCTGACGTCGGACCTCGATCTCATCTCGCGTGAGCTCTTCACGCTGTCCGCGGGCGGCAGCGTCGAGTACGTCGGGCGCGTCGTCGATCGCGCGACGCAGCTGGCGTGGAGCCCCGAGCCCGGGGCGCTGAAGCTAATCGTCGTCGCCGGCAACGAATCGGCCGACCAGGACCGCGTGCGGCCCTACCGTGACGCCTGCCGCTCCGCGATCGCGCGTGACATCATGGTCAACGCCATCTACTGCGGCCCCGGGACGGACGCGATCGCGCCCGGCTGGCGCGAGATCGCCAAGCTCGCCGATGGCCAGTTCGCCTCGATCGACAAGGACAACGGGACGGTCGCCATCGCCTCGCCCTACGACGCGGAGCTGACGCGCCTCTCGGGCGAGATCAACACGACCTATCTCTATTACGGCGAGGGCGGGCGCGGCGCCTGGGCCAACCAGACGGTGCAAGACCGCAACGCAGCCGAGCTCAACTCGGACGCGCAGGCTTCGCGGGCGCAGCTCAAGAGCGGCAAGTTCTACCGCAATTCGCACTGGGATCTCGTCGACGCCACCAAGGAGGAGAGCTTCGACCTCGCGGGTGTCGATCCCGCGCACCTGCCGGAAGTGATGCGACTGATGACGCTCGAACAGCGCAAGGGATACATCGCTGCAATGCGCAAGAAGCGCACCGGAATCCAGGCGCAGATCGCGAAGCTGTCGGAGTCGCGCAGCAAGTTCGTCGAAGAGGCGATGCTCGAGCACGACGAGACCAAGGCGCTCGACTTCGTGATCCGCAAGGCACTGCGCGACCAGGCGCGGACGCGCGGCTTCACGTTCGAGTCGAAGCGCTCGGAGGGCACCGTCGAGAAGGCCACGCCCGAGGGAACCCAAGAGGCCCCGCAGGAAACGACCCAAGAGCCGCGCCGACAGGGGCGCCGGTAGTCTCCGCGCGCTATCCTGGCCCGCCCGTGACGACCCCCTCCAGCCGCCGCGTCATCCTCGTCGTCGAGGACGACCCCGCCATCCGGCGCGGTCTCGTCGACAGTCTCGAGTTCGCCGGGTACGAGGTGCGGCAGTGCGAGGACGGCACGTCCGCGCGGAGCGTCCTGCTCGGCGCGGACCTCGATCTCGTCCTGCTCGACGTCTTGCTGCCGGGCATCGACGGCTTCGAGCTCTTGCAGGAGGTCCGGGTCGGGCGCCCGACGCTGCCAGTCATCATGGTCACCGCGCGCGGCGCCGAGGAAGATCGCGTGCGCGGCCTCAAGCGCGGCGCGGACGACTACGTCGTCAAGCCGTTCAGCTCGAGTGAGCTCCTGGCGCGCGTCGAGGCCGTCCTGCGCCGTTCGGCCGAGCGGCCGGCGGGCGTCCAAGCCCTGCGCGCGAACGGACGCACGATCCACCTCGAGCGGCGCGAGGTCTCCGGTGGCGGCGGCGAGACGCGCCAGCTCTCCGAGCGCGAGACCGAGATCCTGCGCTACCTCGCCTCGTGTCGCGGGCGCGCCGTCGCCCGTGAGGAGCTCCTGCAGCGCGTCTGGGGGCTCGACCCGCGCGGGCTCGCGACGCGCACCGTCGACATGCACGTCGCGCGCCTGCGCGAGAAGCTCGGCGACCCGGCCGACGACCCGCGCATCGTCGTCACGGTGCGCGCCAAGGGCTACATGCTCGGGGAAGGCGTCGCGGTGGACGAGGATTGAAGCGCTCCCACCAGAGATGGTGGCTGATCTTCGCGGCGTGCGTCGTCGGCGCGCTGGCCACGCTCGCCTGGATCAGCGTGCTCGTCCTCGACCTCGAGCGTGAGCAGGACCGCGCGCGCGCGGAGAGAGCGCACGCGACGGCGCTCGGGGACGCGATGTGGACCATGGACTCCTGGTTCGGCGCGCATCTCTCGCGCGAGGCGACACGGCCCTTCTTCGAGTACCGCGCCTTCTACGCCCAGGAGCAGTCGTACACGAGGCTCCTCAACCGCATCGAGCAGGGCGAGGTCCTCGTTCCGTCCCCCCTGCTCTCCGAGCGCTTCGACTTCATCGAGCTGCACTTCCAGCTCGAGGTCGACGGCAGCTGGTCGTCCCCCACCGTGCCGATCGGCAGCCAGCGCGACCTGATCGAAGCCAACGCCGAAGCGGCCGACGTCTACGTGCCCTGGCGCGCGAAGCTCGCCGAGCTCTCGGCGGCGGTCGACCCGGCGGGCCTACGCGACGCGCTCGAGTCGGCGGAGGCGGAGCTCGAAGAGCTCGTCGGCGAACCACGCGACGCCTACGGCGGGCGCGGCACGGGCGAAGGCAAGCTCGCCCAAAGCCGCGCGCAGTCGACGCTGAAGGAGCAGGTCGCCTACCGCAAGTTCGGCAAGAACTGGTCGTCCGAGGCGCCGACGATCGACGTCGGCCCCCTGGTTCCCATCTGGCTCGAGGTCGGGGGCGAGCCGCGCCTCGCCTTCGTGCGGCGCGTGCACTCGAGCGGCGGCGCCGCCGCACGCTCGGGCGAGGTCGTCCAGGGCTTTCTCTGCTACTGGAGGCGCCTGTCGACGCTCTTGCTGCGCCACGCCGCGGACGTCGCACCCGGCGCGACCCTGGAGCCGATCGCCAAGAGCGAGGCACCGTCGGAGGGGCGCGAGCGCCTCGCCACGATCCCCGCCTACCTCGACGCGCCACCACCACCCGTCGCGCCGCGCACCGGCATGAGCGCCGCGCGGCTGACGCTGGCCGTCAGCTGGATCGCCGCGCTGCTGGCTCTGTCCGCGGTCGGCGTCACGCTGCGTGCCAGCATCGCCTACGGCGAGAAACGCAGCCGATTCGCTTCCGCGGTGACCCACGAGCTGCGCACGCCGTTGACGACCTTTCGGATGTACTCGGAGATGCTCGCCAGCGACATGGTCCGCGACGAGGACACGCGGCGCGAGTACCTGCAGACCCTGCAAGAAGAGTCGAACCGACTCGCGCACCTCGTCGAGAACGTCCTGACCTACGCGCGTCTCGAGGACGAGCGCCGCGCGCTGCGGTGCGCGAGCGTCTCCGCCGACGAGATGTTCGCGCGGCTCCTGCCGACGCTACGGCCGCGCTGCGCCGAGGCCGGCTTCGATCTCGTTTCACAGACCGAGGACGCAAATGGCGCGACGCTGGTCACCGACGTCGAAGCCGTGGGACAGATCCTCTTCAACCTCGTCGACAACGCTTGCAAGTACGGTCAGTCGCCTGTGGGGAAGCGGGTCGAGCTCGGTGCCGAGGTGCACGACGGCCGGCTCCTCATCCGCGTACGCGATCACGGCGCGGGCATCGCGGACAAATACCGCAATACGATCTTCGGCGCTTTCGACCGTGGCGATCGGGACCCGGCTGACGACCAGCCGGGCGTCGGCCTCGGCCTCGCACTGGCGCGCGGCCTGGCCCGCGACCTGGGCGGCGAGCTGGTCCTGGAACACTCGAGCGGCGCAGGCGCGTGCTTCCGCCTCGAGCTGCCAGTCGAGGAACAGTCCCCGGGGCTTCACGCGGCAGGCTCGACCTCCTAGGATCGACGGCACGACGCCCCGATTGTCCCCGCACGCCTCCGTGCCAGAACACTTCCATGGCCGATAACGACGACAAGCTGATGTGCCCGCGCTGCGAGAAGAAGAAGATGGTGTACAAGGGCATACGCCACGTGACGCAGACGGGCACGGAAGAAACGCTGGCACGCCTCAACCCTGTCGCCCCTGGCCCCGAACCGCTGAAGATGTATGCATGCAAGAAGTGCGGCTACTGCGAGTTCTACATGCAGTAGATGGTCCTTGACGCCGTTGGCGAAGATCCTGCTGCTCGCGCTCACGCTGTGCGCGCTCACGGGTACGGCGGCGGCGCGTCAGGACACCGACTACGCTGCCGACATCGACTACGCGCTCGCGGAGCTCGAGCGACACTGCGGGCACTTTTTCGACCTCAAGGAGATCGATTGGAAGGCCGTCTCGAAGTCGTTTCGCGCTGAAATCAAGAAGGTCGAGACCGACCAAGAGCACCTCGTGCTCCTGTGGCGCCTCCTGGCGCGGCTCGAGGACGGGCACGCCGAAGTGCGTCCGCTCGAGGCGGGCAAGGACGTCAAGTACCCCGAGCAGCCCGAGAAGACCGGACCGGGGATGTTCTGGTGCAAGAGCGGCAAGAAGATCCTCGTCAAGAACGCCTGGAACGCCGCGAAAGCGTCGGGCGTCGAACCGGGGATGGAGGTCGTCAAGGTCGACGGCCTGCGTGTCGCCGACTGGCTCGACGCGCGCATCGCCGAACGCAGCGACCTGATCAGCTTCTCGACGCCGCACCACGCGTTCTTCAACACGTGCCATTGGGGCCTCGCCGGCGAGCCAGGCACGCGGCTCTCGCTCGAGCTGAAGACCGTGAAGGGCAAGAAGAAGAAGCGCACCGTCACGTACGGTCGCGCGAACCCCGTCGCGAAGGGGCCAGCCTTCTTCCCCCCCGGCCTCGAGAGCACCAAGGACGTGAACTACGGCCTCATGCCCGAGGGCTACGCCTACGTCCACGTCCGCCGCTGTAAGAGCACGCTCCCCACGCAGATCGACACGGCGCTCGCGGCGGTCCACGAAGCGCCGGGGATGATCCTCGACTTCCGCGGCAACTCGGGCGGCGGCTTCGACCACGATGATTTCCTTGGGCGCTTCGTGCCCGCGGGCAAAACGCTCGGCTTTCAGAAGCGCTACGCCAGCACGGGGACCACGCCCTACGGCGGTCCGATCGTGGTGATCATCGACGCGACGGTGCGCAGCGCGGGCGAAACGGGTAGCGGCATCTTCAAGGAGGACGGCCGCGCGTACATGATCGGCGAGAGCCCGACCGCGGGCATGGCCGCGTCGAAGCGCACGATCGAGCTGCCCTCGAAGCTGTTCTCGCTGTACGTCTCGATCGCGTCGAACAAGGGACGCTTCAACGGAGGCCGCGGCATCGAGGGCATCGGCGTCATCCCGCACGAGATCGTCGCCTACGAGCAAAAGGACCTCGCGCGCCAGATCGACACGCTCATCGCCCGTGCGACCGAGCTCCTCGAACGCTTCCCGCAGAAGAAGGTCCCCTACGACCCGGCCGATTTCGGCTGGGAGCTGGTTCGCTGAGCCCACGCTAGTGGTGTGATGCAGACATTCGCAGTCGTATCCCGGCCCGCATGCACGCGCCACGGCGTTGCGGCTCCTCCGACCAATCCCAGTATCACCGTATTGGCAGCGAAGTTGCGTCGTCGCCGCGCCTTGTGGCACGCACAC
>JAAELL010000109.1 GCA_024226735.1 bacterium
ACGAGCTCCGCGAGCAGCCCTTGATCCGCGCCCAACTCCTCGACACCGTCGGTGTCGTTTATGCCAATCTCGGCCGATATGGCGAAGCTCTCGAGCTCGGCGAGGAAGCCCTCTCCTTGCGGCGCCCACTCCTGGCCGACGACCATCCGGACATCGCATCGAGCCTCGAGCATGTCGGCGTCTTCTCGCTGGAGAACGGCGAGTTCGCCGCCGCCGAGCGCTATCTCGAGCAGGCACTCGCGATAAGCGAATCGAGATCCGACACGGCGGCGGCACAGCTCGCCGCGGTGCTCAGCCAATTGGCTCGCGCCGTCGATATTCAAGACCGCCACCAGGATGCGAGCTCGCTGCTGCAAAGAGCCCTCGAGACACAGGAACGCGCCGCGCCGCGTGACGAGCTGGCGATCGCACGGACCCTCTCGTTGCTTTCTGAGAACCTCCAGAGACAGCGCCGAATCGACGAGGCAGAGCGACTGGGATCGCGCGCCCTTGAAATCCTGGCGAGAGAGCTCGGCGAAAGCCACCCGCTGGTTGCGGAGTCACTGACAACACATGCTCGCACCGCCATGTGGGACGATCGCTTCCAGGTCGCCCACGACCGGATCCAGCGTGCGATCGCGATCATGGAATCCGCGGTCGGGCCCGACAGTCCCCGGGCGATCCCGCTGCACAATGTACTGGGCCTCATTTTCGAGCAATGGGGCAAGCTCGACCAGGCCGAAGACGCCTACCTCCATG
>JAAELL010000110.1 GCA_024226735.1 bacterium
CGGCACCTGAAAGCCTCCCCGAATCCACGAATTCGCCTACGTTTCCAGGCGCCAACCGGACGCGGATGCTGTCGCCCTGGCATCCGAAGCACTTCTTCAACGGGCTGCTAGAAGACAGAGAACGTGTCATGCCCACTCGTCGCTCGTGAGGACGGACGCGCGAGGTCGTTTCCGACTCGAACACTTGCCCACCGGCGAGCTCACCCTGATCGCGCGCCAGTCCAGCCGCCACGCCACGCTCTCGTGGCTGCCGGAGGGTCGATCGCCAGCTGGCGACCCCTTCAACGCGAGAGAATCCGGGCAACCCCGCCATCGATCCGGAGTTTTCCTGCTCGGCGGACGCTACTTGTCGCGGCGCGGCATCCGCTCGAGGGCTCGCATCTCTGTTCCCTGACCGCTGTCGCCCTGGTCACGCATCCATGCGTCGAGCTCCGCGCGCAGCGCGCGGGCGACGCCATCGAGCGACTCGTCGCCGATGAGGTTCGTCCGGTTCCAGGGATCCTCGATGCAGTCGTACAGCTCCTCGGCGGGCCGGTGCCGATAGGCGTGCACGAGCTCGCGCGCACGCTCGTCGCCCGCCGCCGCGGCTTCCTCCCACGACCGCCAAGCGAACTTGTCCGCGCCCTCGGTCACGACGTTCTGAAACGTCGCGTCCGGCGTCAGGTTGAGGATGTAGCGGTAGCGCGCGTCGCGGACGCTGCGGATCCCGTAATGCTCGGGTCCATCGTTGATCCCACGCGAGGTCTGGAGCCCGAACACGTGCTGCTTGTGATCCTCCTCGCTGCCCGTCAGCACCGGCAGAAAGGACGCACCGTCCAGCTCCGCGGGGCGCTCGATCCCGGCCGCTTCGAGGAGGGTCGGCACGACGTCGACGTACTCGACGAGGGCCGCGGATCGCGCACCGTGCGCGATCCGTCCCGGCCACGCGGCGACGAGCCCCGAGCGCAGCCCGGCGTCGTAGCAGGTCCACTTCGCGAAGGGCATGGCGCTGCCCTGCTCGCTCAGAACGAGCACGAGCGTGTCGCCGGAGTGTCCGTTGGCCTCGAGCGACGAAAGGATCGAGCCCACCTGTCCGTCGAAGTAAGTGATCTCCGCGAGGTAGGCGGAGTAGAGCTCGCGGGTACGCGGCGTGTCCGCGAGGACGGGCGGAAGGACTACGTCGCCCGGTGGATGCGCCGAAGCATCGCCGCGGTTCCAGGGCGCGTGCGGCTCGTTCGAAGCCGCGATGAGCAGGAACGGGACGTCGTCGCGCGCGCACTCCGCAAGGAACACGTCCACCGCCTCGTTATCGGGATTGCGCTTCCCGGAGGTCTCGAACGGAAAGACCGACTTCGGACCGATGTGCTTCTTGCCGGAGAGATGCGTGCGGTAGCCCGCGCTCGAGAGGTGATGCGCTATGCTCTTCACGCCGTCGTACGCGCGCGTATGGTTGGGCCACGCCCCCGACTTGACGGGGTACAGGCCCGTGTACAGGCAATGGCGCGTGGGCGAACACATCGGCGCGGCCTGGAAGCAGTTGGCGAAGACCATGCCGCGCGCCGCCAGAGCCATCAGGCTCGGCGTCCGCGCCTGCCCGCCGTACACCTCCATGTCCGACCACGTGCAGTCGTCCGCGAGGATCAGCACGAAGTTGGGCTTCGTGCGTGGAACCCAGGGCATCGGGTACTGCCGCGTTCCCGCGTCCAGCGCCTTCGTGCGCTCCATCGTCACGCTCCGCGCGTGCCCGTCGGTCCAGACCGGCTCGCGCAGCGCCCGGTTCCACGCAGCGTGACGCCGCGCCAGGTCGCGCACGATCGCGGGCCGTGCCACCGCGAGATCGGTGCTCTCGCCGACGTCCTTCGACAGGTCGTAGAGCTCCGCCGACTCCATCGAGACGTCCTGGACGAGCTTCCAGTCCCCGTGCCGGATCGCCCAGCCGCCTCCGCCGCAGACGCGCCAGTGCAGCGTCTCGTGCGGCACGCCTTCGCGCTCGCCGGCCAGGAACGGCACGACGTCGACGCCATCGAGGTCGCGCGGCTGCTCGATCCCCGCCTGGGCCAGCGCGGTCGGCAAGACGTCGAGGGCGCTGACGGGCCCGTCGTAGGTCACGCCCGCGGGGAGTCTGCCGGGCCAGCGGAACAGGAACGGTACGCGCAACCCGCCCTCGTGCAGCCAGCCCTTGTTGCCGCGCAGCGGCCGGTTGTCCGACACGCCGCGCCGACCACCGTTGTCACTGAGAAAGACGACGAGCGTGTCCTCGTCGATCCCGTGCTCCTTCAGGGCCGCCATCACGCGCCCGACTCCGGCGTCCACGCCACGCACGAGCCCCGCATACTTGCGGCGCGCCGCGTGCGCGATGCCCGCGACGGGCTCCAGGTACTCGGGCGTCACCTGATTCGGCGAGTGCGGAGCGTTGTAGGCGAGCAGGAGGAAGAACGGTGCTTGCGCGTTGCGCTCGATGAACGCCAGCGCCTCGTTCGTGAGGTCGTCGGTGAGGTAGGAGGGCGCTTGCTCGGTGGGCGCCGCTCCCCTCCACAGCGCTCCCGCGTACTCGTTCGTGCCGTCCGCTCGGAAGTAGTCGTGCCCGCCGCCGAGGAACCCGAAGAACTCGTCGTACCCGCGCGCGAGCGGCCGAAACGGCGCGCCGGCTCCGACGTGCCATTTGCCGAGGTGGCCCGTCCGGTAGCCCGCCTCCGCAAGCCTCTTTGGCAGCATCACCTCACGGGTATCGGTCCCCGTGACGTCGTCGCTCTCGTCGTAGCGCGGGTTGTGGTCGTGGCCGAATCGCTGTTGGTAGCGGCCCGTGAGGATCGCGGCGCGCGACGGGCTGCAGTAGGGATGCGAGACGTAGCCTTGCGTGAGCCGCACGCCGCCCGCGGCGAGCGCGTCGATGTTCGGCGTCTCGAAGTCGACGCAGCCCTGGCATCCGAGGTCGCGGTAGCCGAGGTCGTCGACGAGGATCACGACAACGTTCGGGGGACGCTCGGCGGGCGGCGCGCAGGCCCCCGCCGTCAGCAACGCCGCACCCAGGATCATGGTGTCTCGCGATCGAGAATCTTCATCGTCACTCCCCCAACCAGCGTACCGAAGCAAAGTAGGCGCCGTGCTCCTCCCCGCTCGCGCGGCGCAGCGTCGTCGAGAGCTCGGCCGGGCCCGCCGGAAGGCGCAGGCGAAAGCCCGCGTGCGTCGCCGACGGGTCGATCGCCTTCGTCGCGCTGACGTCGCCCACCGCCACCACGGCGTGGACCGCGTCCATCGCACGCTCGAGGTGTGCAGGCCAGCGGTGGAGCATCAGCTCGTACTCGCCCGCGCGCTCGACGTCGACCGCCCACGGACCGTTTCCGACGTAGCCGTTGCGCACGTGGTTCTGGTGCCAGGGGACGCCTTGATCGCGCGTGTGCCAGTCGTGCGACATCAGGTGCGTGGGGTTCTCCGCGCCGCCGAGCCCGATGCGCACGTAGTCGTCGAACACAGGCTCGAGCGACTTCCACCAGCGCTCGTACTCGGCCCGCAGATCAGCCACGCGCTCGGGTTGTTCGAGCGCCAGGTCCCGGCTCTGCCCGGGATCGAGGGCAATGTCGTAGAGCTCGGTGCCGTTGACGAGTCGCCAGCGCTCGGTCATGACCGCGCTCTTGCGCCAAGCGCGCGGGAGCTCGATCCGTTGCGAATGGACGAACAGGGTGCGGTCGCGCGGCGCGGGCGCGGTGCCGCGCAGCGCACCGGCGAGCGAAGCGCCGTCGAGGGGGCGCTCGCCCGCGCGCTCGAGGCCGCACAATGCGCTCAAGGTCGGCAGCACGTCGATGTGCGCGGAGAGCGCATCGACGTCGCGCCCGCCCCCCACGCCTCCACCGGGCCAGGAGACGAAGCACGGCACGCGGTGCCCGCCCTCGAACTCCGAACCCTTCTGCCCGCGCATGCCGGCGTTGAAGCCTTCCCAAGTGCGCTCCTCGTTCTTCCTCGGCGCGCGTCCCGCGGCTGTGCCGTTGTCCGTCAGGAAGACGAAGATCGTGTTCTCGGCAAGACCGCGCTCCGCGAGCCGCGCCCGCAAGCGCCCGAGATTCTCGTCGATGTTCGTGATCATGCCGTAGAACTTGGCCATCGTCGGGGCGACACCGGCGTCGATGTACGGCTGAGAGTACGCGTCCGCGACGTGGAACGGACTGTGCGGCGCGTTGGTCGACAGGTACGCGAAGAAGGGTCGGTCGTCCTCTTCCTCGACGAACTTCGTCGCCTCGTCGAACCACACGTCGGTGCAGTAGCCCTCGAACGGTCTCCAATCCCCGTTCACTTCGTACGTGTCGTCGAAGTAGTCGTTGCCCCAGTAGTCGGGCCCCTGCCCGACGCCGCCTCCGTGGTGCCAAACGACGTGCTCGAAACCCTGGTCCTGCGGACGGAGCGGATAGTTGTCGCCGAGGTGCCACTTCCCGAACATCCCGGTGCGGTATCCGCCCGCCCGGAAGACCTCCGCCAACGTCTCCTCCCCCGCGTCCATGAGCGAGCGCCCCATGATCGTGTGCCACACGCCGGTGCGCGTGGAGTAGCGCCCACTCATCAGGGCACTGCGCGTCGGCGAGCACGTCGGGTCGACGTGGAAGTCGGTGAGCCGCACGGACTCCTCACGCAGACGATCCAGGTTCGGCGTCTCGATCATCGCGTTCCCGTGCGCCGCCAGATCGCCGTAACCCTGATCGTCGGTGATGACGAGAATCACGTTGGGGCGCGCGCGGGGAACCTCGCGGTCCGCGGGGGTCTGGGCACAGGTGAGCAGGAGCGGCGAGACGACGAGTGCGAGGACCTTATGCATTGCCCCCGAATCGTACCGAACCGCTGGACGCGACAGCCCCGCGCGGACCGAGAACCCCTCCGTTCAGTTCACGAAGGTGATCGCCAGCCCGTTGGAAGTGCTCCAAGGCACGAGGCCGGTCGGGGCCGCCTCATCGCGGAACCAGCACTGGTTGCTCGAGGGGATTGGGTGACAGGTGACTCGCCTCGACTTCGGGATCGAGCAAGGAACGGGCCATCCCGCTCTTACCGTCACCGTCAGCGTCGGCTCGTCACACATTGCCCCCAGAAGGCAAGACTGCCGTCTTGTCGCTGACGGTGACGGCAAGAGCGGGATGGGCCCGTTCCTTGCTCGATCCGGAGGCCGAGGCCGCTCAGCGACAAGGGTTTCCTCGAGCTGCCCGCGCCGCTTCGCGACCGCGGCCGCGTTGTCCCAGATCGACGCTCCCGGAGGTTTGTCGACCCGCAACCGAGGCCCCGCACTAGACTCCAGTAGGAGGCTCCCTGCCCCCCATTGGCCCCCCTATGCCCGCCTATTTGCCAATGGAACGCCTCCCTCCACGCAGAGCGGTTCGACTCCTCCGACACCATGACCAACTCAGCTCTCCTCGCTCTGGGCGCTACCCTTGTCGCCCTCGTTACGCCTGCCCACGCTCAGGTCTCGGTGTGCCCCGGTGGTGAATGGACGACGGGCACGACGCACCCGGCCGGCACGGGGAGCAACCGCCTGCTCGTCGTCGCGCTCGGTGGCGAGTCGGAGGTCGACGGAGCGAACGACTTCACGGCGGTGACCTACGGCGGGCAGTCGCTCACGCTGCTCACCGGTCTCGAGACGAGCGCGGTCGGCTTCTCCTTCGTCGACCAGCTCTGGTACCTCGACGAGGCGGGCATCGCCGCGGCGACGAGCGACGCGATCGCCGTCACGGTCACCGGCCCGGGCTTCGGCGACGTGAGCGTCGCCGCAGTCACGTACTGCAACGTCGATCCATCGAATCCGATCGGCAACACGGTCAGCGTCGAGGACTCGGACGCGACGCCGACCGATCCACTCAGCGCCTCGCTCACAGTCGGGTTGGGCAATGCCGCGGTCGCGGCGATCGGATGCGGCAGGCCGGGCACGTTCACTTGGACGCTCGACTTGACCGAGAGCACCGACCAGGAAGCGGGGTCGAGCTCGTTCTCGACGGCGGACCGCCTTCTCGTGGCGCCGGCCGGAACGCGTACGGCAAGGGCGGACTTCTCGGGCACGGTCAACCGCAACGTCATGGTCGTGGCCGAGATCGTCGGGATCCCGGCGCCCTCGGGCATCAGTGACGGCAGCTTCGAGAGCCAGACCCCCGGCGACGTGCCCGTGGATCCCTGGGTCACTTTCGGTGGGACGCACGTCATCAGTCCGTCGGGCGTGAGCTCGGACAACGGCATGCCGACGGACGGGACGAACTGGTGCGAGATCGGCGCCGACACGACGAACGACGCGACGCCGCCGTCCAACCCGGGGGGCGTCACGGCCGCACCGATCGGCGGGGCGGGGATCGGACAGAACTTCCGCTACGGCGCTGGGCAGTCGATCCTCGAGTTCGACGCCGCGTTCCTTCGCAACGAAGCACCGAACGAGACGATGTTCAACGACTGGATGAGCATCGATGTCTCCGACGGCGCCACGACCTACAACGTGTTCTACAAGGACACGTTCTCGCCGACGTCCGGAACGTCGGTGAAGTATGGCTACGCCATGACGGCCGTCGAGTCCGTGACGGCCGACCTCGCGACACTCTTCCCTGGCTCGGACGAGACCACGGTGTTTCGGCTGCGCATCCAGATCGGAAACGGCGGCGACGACTTCCAGCCGTCCAAGGGCTACGTCGACGATGTGCGCCTGAGCTCCCTCGCCCCCGTGGCCGAGTTCGCGGGGAGCCCCTTGAGCGGCACCGCCCCGCTCGCCGTCAGCTTCTCGGATCTGTCGAACGGCCTGGTCACGAGTTGGAGCTGGGACTTCGGCGACGGCGCGACGTCGACCCAACAGAACCCCAGCCACACCTACACCTCGAGCGGCTCCTACACCGTCGCCCTCACCGTCACCGGTCCCGGCGGCAACGACGGCGAGACCAAGACGGGCTACATCACCGTCAACGCCGCCGCCCCTGTCGCCGAGTTCACCGGCAGCCCCCTGAGCGGCACCGCCCCGCTCGCAGTCGGCTTCACCGATCAGTCCGCGGGCGAGGTCTCGAGCTGGAGCTGGGACTTCGGTGACGGCGCGACGTCGACCCAGCAGAACCCCAGCCACACCTACACCTCGAGCGGCTCCTACACCGTCGCCCTCACCGTCACCGGTCCCGGCGGCAACGACGGCGAGACCAAGACGGGCTACATCGCCGTC
>JAAELL010000111.1 GCA_024226735.1 bacterium
ACGCTGGCCGAACCGTCGCCGGGTCCCGACAGGCTCACGCCGTCGACGAAGCCGATCGGAAAAACCTCTCCGAGGGCTGCGTCGTAGGTCCCGGACGCCACGGTGACGGTGTCACCCGCAATCAGCGTCCCGCTCGTCATCGCCTGCGTGATCGTCTGCCAGGGACTGCCGGCAGAGCCGTCTCCCCCCGCCGTTCCATTGACGGCATCGACGAAGTACGTCGTCGCAGCGGCGAGGCCAGGGCCGCCGAGGGTGAGCAGGAAGGCTGGCAGAAGCAGGAGTTTCTGTCCAATGGACGTCATGATGCAGATCCTCGACCAAGCGAGCGGGGTTGGAAAGCCCATAAACAGTACCCAGCAGCCCGTCTGCTAGGAAGGTGGCTCTTGGGCGTACCGCGTCAATCCCCACCCGCCGCCCGCAAGTCCTCGAGCGCCGCGCGCAGCTCCGCGTCGCGCTGCGCGCGCTGCTCGACTCGCGCGGCGTCGAGGTTGAGCGCGCGTCGAAGCGCAGCCCGCGCCGCGTCTCCTCGGTCGAGCGCGTGACCCATGGCAGCGGCGGTCATCAGCGCCGGGAGGTTGTCCGGCTCAATGCCCGCAATGCGCGTCGCCGCCTTGAACGCCAGGTCTCGATCTCCGTTCGCGCGCGCAGCGGTCATGAGGGTGCGCCACCCCTCGATGCGCTCGGGCTCGCTCGCGCAGGCGCGCCCGAGCACGAGGACGGCCTCCTCGACGCGACGCGATCCGAGTAGCAGCACGCCGAGGTTGAAGTTCGCGTTGAAGTCATCCGGCGTTTGCGCGAGGGCTTTCCCGTAGAGCGCCTCGGCCTGTGCGAGTTGCTTGGCCTTCAAGTACAGGTTGGCCAGATTAACGAGCACCAGGACGTGCTTCGGCTCGTGCTCCAGCGCCTTGGCGTAGAAGGCGGCCGCTTCTGTGCCTCTGCCGAGCGACTCGGCGACGACACCGCGGTTGTACAGCGCCTCGACGTTGATCGGGTCGGCCTCGAGCGCCTTCAAGAGCGCGCGCTCGGCCGCGTCGTCGTTCCCGCGGCGGTGCTCCGTGTTGCCAATGCCGACCCAGGCCTTGGCGCAGCGCCCGTCGAGGTCGAGCGCCGCCTGGTACGCGCGGATGGCGGCGTCCGCGTCACCGTCGTCCTGCTCCCAGTCCCCTTCGCGCACCCAGGGCAGCGGATCGCGTGGATCGAGCTCCTTGGCCTTCAGCACGTGCTCGCGCCAGTCGCCGAGCTCCAGCTTGCGTCCGAGCTCTGCGAGGCGCAGCCAGTTGCTGTTGCGCGCTCCCGGCAGGAGCACGGTCTCGCGCACGAGCTCGAGCGCCTCGTCGAACTTCTCGAGCCGCATCAAGACGCTGGCCAGCGTCGTGCGCGACAGGAGCGAGCCCGGATCCTCGGCAACGGTCGCGCGCAGCGCTGCCTCCGCCTCCTCGAAGCGCTCATCGCGCACGAGCTGGTTCGCGCGCTGCGCGACCTCCCACAGATGGACCCGATCCTTGGGATCGAGGCGCTCGCTGGCCGCGACCGCGTCCTCGCCGTCCTCCGTCGAATCCCACACGTAGCCGAGGGCGGCGAGCGAGGCGCGCACCTCGGGGTCCATGCTCCGGATGTCGTCGCCGCGCACGTCCGCCTCCGTGGTAGGAAGCAGCGACGCGAGCCGCGCGTCGTAGGGCTCTGCGAGCTCTGGCGCCTTCGGAAACAAGTTGTTCAGCTCGCGACCGTCGCGGCGCAGATCGTAGAGCTCGGGCTTCGGCGCGCGAATGAAGCGGCCGGCTTCGTCGCGTAGACCGCGCAGATCCGACCACCCGTGGTTGTAGTACGGCGACATCGCCTCGGAGTACGCGGGCCTGGGCGCGTGACGTCCATCGGGCACGAGCATGGCGCGTGCGACCGACTGCCCATCGAAGCTGCCCCCGGCGGGCACGTCCAGGAGCTCGAGCACGGTGGGAACGATGTCGACGCTGCTCACCACCCCGCGGACGCGCTTGCGCTGCGCGAGCGAGGGATGCATGAAGATCAACGGCACGCGCGTCGTCGCGTCGTAGATGAACATCGAGTGCGTCGACTCGCCGTGCTCGCCGAGCCCCTCGCCGTGGTCGGACGTCATGACGACGAGCGTCTCGTCCAGCTTGCCCAGCGTGCGCAAGGACTCGAGCACCTCGCCAAGGCCGGCGTCGGCGTAGGCGATCTCTCCGTCGTACGGCGAATCCGGGCAGCGCGCCGCGTAGACCTCGGGCGGCTCGTAGTTCGCGTGGGGATCGAAGAAATGAACCCACAGGAACCAGCGCTCGTCCGCCCGGTCCTGCAGCCAGCGAATGGCGCGCTGCGCGGTATCGAGCGCCTTCGTCTCGCGGAACATGAACAGCGGCGCGCGCTCGGCGTTGGCGAGGTTGTCGTCGTACGCGTCGAAGCCCTGGTCCAGGCCGTAGCGCGAGTCGAGCACGAGCGCCGAGACGACCGCGCCGGTGGAGAAACCGGCCGCGCTCAGGGCCTCGGCGAGCGTCGGCACCTCCTCGGGCAGGAAGTGCGTGCCGTTGTTCCTCGCCCCGTGGTGGAAGGGGTAGAGGCCCGTGAGGATCGACGCGTGCGAGGGCAGCGTGATCGGTGCCGCGGTGATGCAGCGCTCGAACGTCACGCCGCGCTGGGCCATGTTGTCGAGGTTGGGCGTCGAGGCCTTCGAGTAGCCGTAGCACCCGACATGGTCGGCCCGAGTCGTGTCGAACGTGACGAGCAACAGGTTGCGGAAGTCGCCGGCCTCCCCGGTCGGAGGCCCGGAGCTCAGCGCCCATACGCCGAGGGCGCCCAGAGTGACGATGGCAATGCCGAGGGCGGCCCACAATCGGCGTGGTGTGACACGGGCGGCAGGGGAAGTTGTCTTGGATCGGGGCATAGGGTGGAGAGCTAGCGTCTCACCGGCGCAGTGGCTTGGCACTATACTCGGGCCGTCGCCCACCGCCCGACGTTTGTTCGCATGCGTACCCGCCTCTCCAAACTACTCCTTCTCGCCGGTGTGATCGTCGCGATCACGTTGCTCCAGAGGAGCAACTGGTTCGCCGGGGATGGGACGGGTGAGCTGGGCGGCGCGGACCCGCCCGCCGCTGGCGAAGCACCTCGTGCAACGCTCGAACCGACGAACCTCAAACGGCCGGAGGACGCGCCCGATCGCGAGCCGGCCACGCCGTCGGCTGCCCGGATCGAAACCCCGACGACCGCGCTGTCGGTGGCCGTGTTCGACGGGGAGGGCAGCGCCATCGAGGGCGCGCGTATCGAGGGCCAGGGGCCAGCGGCGTCCCTCCTCGAGCCGCGGGCCGCGCCAGCGCAATGGGGCGACATCGCGGTCGGCGCATGGACGATCGAGGCGAACGCCGATGGTTACTTGCCGAGAATCGCGAAGGTCCGCCTCGAGCCGGGCGGCACGAACAACCTGCGCTTGACCCTGGTCCCGCGCGAGATCATCAGCGGTCGCCTGCACGATCGCTTCGGAGCTCCGGCGAGCTGGCCGATCTGGTTCCTGAGCACCGACGCCAAGCACCCATTGAGCTTGTCGGAGGGCGAGACGCGCCCCTCCGTGCGCCCGGATCGTCAGGGCATCTTCACGTGGACTCCGCCCGAGTCGGGCTGGTACCGACTGTCGGTCGGCCCGGTCGGTCGCGTCGACGGGCGCATGCGCGAGCCGGTCTACGTCGACGTCGATCAGCCGCGCGAGGTCCGGGTCGTGCTCGACTCCGGCACACGGCTCGAGGTGCGCGTGGACGGCATGGTGGGATCGACTCGGCCCGCCGCGAATCGCATCGTTGCTGTCGCCCTCGAGCGCTCGGCGCCCTCGCCCGCGCGCCTCGAGCAAGCGCAGAGGCGCAAGCGACGCGACGAGGAGCGGCGGACGCGCCGGAGAGAGCGTGCGACGCGACCGATGACGCCCGACCAGCAGGCGCGGTTCGACGACCTCGAGAGACGACGCATCGGGCGCGACGCGCGTGCTGTCGAGGCCGAGCAGAACCCGCGCCCCGAGCCCTGGCGGCGACGCCTGGACGCCGAGGTTCCCGCGGACGGCCTCGTCATCTTCGAGCGCCTCCCGACCACGTCCGAGTACCGTTTAGCGCTGCGCATCGACGGCCTCGAGTACGCGTCGGATCAGATCTTCGAGCTCGATGGCAAATACGTGACGGTCTTGCACGCGACACTGCCCCCGCCCCTGGCGCCCAACTTCACCGGCGAGGAGCGCGAGGCAGCTCGCCAAGCAGCGCGCGCTGCCGGCCTCCCGGTGTTGTCCACGACGTTGGAACGAAAACCGAGGGACCCGGCCATCCCACCCCCGGGCTTCCACTGGGACTAGTGGGGTCTCGGAGTAGTCACGATTCGCGTGTGCGTGCCGCAACGCTGTGGCGCGTGCATGCGGGCCGGGATACGACTGCGAATGTCTGCATCACACCACTCCGCTACGATCGCGCCGAAGTCGACGCCCAAGGTAGAGGGCGAGTTACGGATCTACGCATTACGAGTTCGAGGAAGAGCAACACAAGCGAGGACGCAGGACCCCCGACCGAGGTGAAGCCGAGAGCGACGCGACGTCGATTCACGGCGGAGTACAAGCGTTCGATTCTGGCGGAGGCGGACGCGTACACACAGCCGGCCGCAACCGCACGGCGGAAGGGGAGGACCGTCCGGGACCGGCTCGCAGCAATCTTGTACCTCGCCGGCATGGTGGCTCTGCACGCGCCAGCGACTTCGACCTCGACCTCGACCGCTTCCCGCCCGAGCGCCTCGGCGCGATGGACTCGTTCTCCACCACGTGGCTACAGCGCCGCGCCGACTCGCTCGCGCAAGACTTCCGGCTGAGCCCGCGCGGCGCGAGTGCCGTGACGAACGTCTTGCATCCCGCAAGGTCCTGCGCCGCGCGTGCTTGCGTGGTTGGCTCGACCAGGTGCTGCACGCCGACGCGCGCGCGTCTAGGCTGGTGCGAGACACAGGGTCGGAGCATCGAACACTCGGAGGGACCAGCGATGATCGGAATGGCCACGAAACTCGGGATCTGCACGGGGGGCATCGTCGCGGTGCTCGGCTTCAGGGCGGCGGCAGGGGAGCAGCAGGAGCTCGCGGCGACGACGCCCACCACCCAGCGCGCGGAGGCGGCGGACGCCGGGGCCTTCCAACCCGTTGAGCTGGAGAGTGCGGAAGTGGAGCTCGCGGGACGCGGCCTGACCGTGCTGCCCGCCTCGCTCGAGCTCGCCGCGCACCTCGGCCTCGAACAGGGTGTGGGCTTCCTCGTCCAGGACGTCGAGTCCGGCTCGGCGGCCGACGCGGCGGGGCTGAAGCCCTTCGACGTCGTGCTCTCGGTCGACGGCGAGGCGGCGGACGGGCGCGTCGTGACGGGCGCGCTCGCGGCTGAGAAGGGCCTTGCGCTGCGCATCGCGCGCGCGGGCGTCGTGCGGGACGTCGCACTCGGCACGGCGACAGAGGCCTCCGCCGACGGTTTCCTGTCCTGGGAGACCCTCGCACCGGAGCACCCCTTCCGCCGCCTGGTCCAGGTGCAGACGCTACGCGAGGACTACTCGAACAGGGCGGAGGGCTACTCCGAACGGATCCGCGCCCTCGACGACGAGGCGCGGACGCTGCGCAAGCAGGCGAAGGGCGCACGGCAGGAGCTCGAGCAAGCGTTCACCGAGCAGATCTCCACCTACCTCGAAGCGCTCAGGTCGGAGCTCCTGGAGCAGATCGATGCGGGGCTCTCCGCCGAGCTCGCGGCGCGGATTCCGGGCCTGCGCCTGGACCTCGCCGAGCTTCTTCCCGCGCAACGCCTGCAGGGCGTGGACACGCACCTGGAGGAGCTGATCCAGTCGCTGAAGAGCGAGCTCGGGAAGGTGGCGCCGATCGTGGTGCAGGGCGTGGTGCAGGGCGAGGACGCGCAGGACGAAAAGCGCGCACGCCGCCAGTTCGCGCGCGTCGGCGAGGAGAGCGCGAAGCTGCTCTCCGAGCGCATCGTGCGCACCTGGTCCGAGGGCAGACGCGCGCTCGACAAGAGCAGCGAGCGCCTCGGCGCGAAGCACGATCAACGCACGACGTGGGTCGTGAACACGGTCGCCGCGATCCGCGACGAGGTGCGCGAGCGCGCCAACTGCGCGGTCGACCGCTCGCGAGAGGAGCTCGCGAGCGCACTCTCCAGGCGCCTCTCGAAGCACGACGTCCCGGCACCGGGTGAGCTCGCGGCCGCGCTGAGCGACCTCTCGCTCCAGCTCGAGGAATTCACCAGCTACTTCATCACGCGCACCGGCGCCGCGCTCGAGGTCTATGTGCAGGAGCTGGGCAGCGCACGCACCGCGCTCGCCGCGACGCTCACGGGTAGCCTCGAGGGCGGCGAGAGAGCGAGCACCGAGCTCGCCACGGCCCTGGCCACGGCCCGCGAGGCGCACCTCGAGCAAGACCTCCCGCTCGACGGGACCTGGCGTGATCGCACGCGTGTGGACGCGCGTGCGGAAGAGCTCGCCACGGCGCTCCTGGTCGCCGTGAACCACGGCCGCGACGCGATGCGCGGCGGAACCATGGCGTGGCAGGATGGACTGCGCGAGGAGCGCGTCATCGCGGAGGATGCCTGGAGCGATCTGCGGCGTGTGCTCTCGACGCTGAAGAGCGAGGCCGCGGACAACTGCTGGACGCTCGATGGCCCGCATCTCGACGGACGTTTCCCGAAGCAAGAAGAAAAGAAGCGCCGAGGAACCGGAGACGAGGTCGCGCTGCTGGGGCGCTAGTGGGGTGATTCACTCTTGTGCGGCATTTTGGTCGGTGCGTACGCGTTCGCTGCAAGGCGCAGCGACGACGCGACTTCGCTGCAAGTCTCGGAGGAGGCGCAACGCAGCAGCGGGCGGGTACGGGCCGACCAAAATGCCGCACAAGAGTG
>JAAELL010000112.1 GCA_024226735.1 bacterium
GAGCTACAACGGCTCGTGCGAGGCTGGCTGCGGCTCGCTGAAGAACCGGGCCGAGCGCATCGCCGCGGCCGCGGGGCGCGCCGCGGCGTGGACGAGCGACGATGTCGAGGCCGCGCGGCGCCGCGGCGTTCAAGGTGACGCCGGCCGGCGTCATCACCCAGCTGATTGATCACACCGGAGATGGAGTTCATCCGCTCAACAAGGCGTACGACATCGCGGTGCACGGACAGGGCAACGTCTACGTGGCGGGCTACCTAACCGACAACGTCTTTCGCGTCACGCCCGGGGGAGTCATCACGCAGATCATCGACGCGTCCGGAGACGGTGCCGGCAACGTGCTCCAGACTCCGTTCAGCGTCGCTGTCGACTCCGCGGACAACGTCTACGTCGCAGGCTGGATCGGTCACAACGCCTTCTCCGCCCTATCCGCTGACGCAGCGTGAGCTCGCGCTGCGCGTCGGGACAGGAGCAGCGGTCATCTGCCGCCTCGAGCGCGACGAGTACCGCGGCGCGAGCCTGGCCATGCTACGGCGGGTGGCGGCGACGGTGGGGAAGCGCGTCGAGGTGCGGGTCGTAGACAGCGAGCGCCCAACCGGCCCTTGAACCGTCTTTGTCTGCTGCACAGTACCCGCTATTGACATCAATTGACCGAAGTCGGTCTTGTTGGCTCTCCTGCTCCTTTGGTGGTCCTGCACCAACGCCTCAAACCGGCGGCATTCGAGCCTTCCCGCGCGCAGGACGCCAGCGATGCAGGCGGGCATGGCGTCGGCACTCAGCGCGGGATCGAGAAGAAGTCCGCGCGAGCGCGGAGCTGGTCCTCGCTGGGTTCGTCGACCTCGACGATCTTGCGCCGGTTCCTGCTGTAGCCGATGACCTCGAGTGCGGCGGCGAGGTCCGGATAATCGGTCCCGGCGATGTAGCTCTCGTAAAACCCGGTTAGATCCCCCTCGGTCACGTCGTTGATCAGTCCGATCATCGCGCCTTCCGGGAAGCCCCGGTCGCGATCGATGTACTCGTGGCGCAGGAGGTGCAGGAGGTCCACGATGCCCCGTTCGCCCTGGGTGATCCGCCGCATCTCGAGGTCCAGGGCCAGGATGACCTTCGGGCCCGAGCCGTACATGGCCGAGGTGAAGTCCATCACACCTGCCCCTTCGGTCCAGTGGGTCGCCGCGCGGCTCGTGTCGGTCCACGACGTGGCGCGGCCCTTCGCGGACAGACGGCTGCCGGCGAGTGCGCGCAGGAACCCATCCCGATCGACGAGACCGGCGTGCAGGAGGATGTGGTGAGCGAAGTACTCGGTGACCCCCTCGTTGACCCAGATCGTGCCGGTCGAGAAAGGCTTGGTGTAGTCGGGTCGGTGCAAGCCCTCCACGTGAATGCGCTCGGCACACCAGGTGTGGAAGAACTCGTGGGCGACGATGCCCCAGAGCGCCCGCGCCCCCGCGCGGGCCGGATCCAGCGCGGAGGGGAGCAGGATCAGCGTCGAGAAGCTGTGCTCGAGCCCCGATCCACCGCTCTTGGGCGTGAACCCGAACAGGAAGTGATAGTGAGAGTAGGGCAGGCCGTCCATGAGCGCGCTGGTCGCCTCGACGATCCGGCGGCAGCCGTCCGCGATCACGGCGGTCTCTTCCTTGCCCTTGCCGTGGACGGAAACGGCGTGCGGCTTGCCGTCCACTTCGAACCGGACCGTGTGCAGGTCCGCGGAGAACAGCAGGGGGGAGTCCTCGAAGTGGTAATAGGAGGGCGCGTGGAAGCGACCATCCTCATCCGCTTCCAGGGCGGTGGCCGCCCGCCAGCCGGCGGGGAGCGCGACCTCCAGCACGACCTCCTCCCCGACCAGCTCGGGAACGAAGCCGAAGAGCGACACGGGCGTCACGTAGGCGTAGTCCTCCGCGATGCGGTTCGACTCGACGTCGATGACTCCACGCGTGAAGACACCCTCCGAGATCGACTCCGCGCGGTAGTGCACGATCACGCGCTCGGCCGCCCCTTTGGCGATGCGAAAGTGCGACTCGCTCACCCGCTCGACGGGGAGCTTCGTGCCCGCGGCGTCCTGAGCGCTGGGCATCTCGACGAAGCGACCGAAGTCGGCGAGGTGATAGGCGCCGGCCGTCCAGCGAGCCAACCACAGGTCCATGACCTCGCCGCCCGAGTCGGGGAAGCTCGCCTCGACGGACCAGGATCCGCCCGCCCCCGGCTCGAAGCTCAGCTCGTATTCGACCTGCGCAACGGCGGGCGTGGTGAGACCGGCGAGCGCAAGACAGGCGGCGTTGAAGAGCGGCTGGTGCGAGACGAATTTCATGGGGCCGTTCGCGGTGAGAGCATTGGCGGGTTCGGCGCCGGAACTCGAAGATCCGGCCGCGAGGAATGATCGCCGCCCCGCCGGACGGCCGCAACGGGCTCTCTGTAAGATCGTGCCGAGTACGAGCGTTGCCGATACCAGCTCGTCAACGAGCAACGGGCCGAAGCAGCATCTCGCCGCCTCGGTCCGTTGCGTCTGGCGGGGCGCCGCGCCCGCCGGCGCGGCCTGGCGTGACCACGGAGTCGAGGAGCTTGCCTTGACGGTTGCGGAGGTCCACTCCGATTCCCATGTCACTTGCGCCCGCGCATCTTCCACATCCAGCGCAGGACCTCAATCAGGCCGGGCCGCGGCGCGTCGGGATCGATGCGCAGGACCTCGGGTGGCTGCTGCTCGTCGTCGAGCTCGTCCGAGAGCACACGGAACGGCCCCTCGCTCTCCCAGCGCGTCCAGTCACACCCGAGGGCCTGCGCGGCTGCCACGATGGCGTCGAAGTCGCCTTCTGCGAACGGCCGCTCGGCTTCGCTCGCGAGCGGTGTGCCCTCGTCCACGAGCAGGTTCTCTTCGGGCTCGGAGACGTGCTTGCGCAGCAGCGCGCCCGCGCGCGCCGCGACGAACGTGGTGCCGCCTGTGATGCTCTCGTGGAAGCCTGTGAGCGCGAGCCCGCCGATGCGCTCGGACAGCGCGAGCAGGGTCGACAGGTCGCGCGGCTCGAGCTCGCGGTCGAACACGTACGTGCGACCGTCGATCTCTCCCAGGATCGCAGCGCACCCGCGCCGCCCCGTGTTCGCCGCCGCCTCGAGGGACGGCGACTCGCCGCGGAGCTGCGGGGTGCGCAGCCAGTCGTAGTACTCCGAGAGCAGCGGCACGGCTGCCTCCAACGGCGCCTCGAGGTACGTCAGCGACAGTCTTCCCATGCCGTGAATGTTGCGGCGTCACGCGGAGTAGCACCTCCGCCGCGTTGGTGCGCTCGCGGAGCACGCCGCGTCCGCCCGGAGCGTCGTAGTCGTAGAACAGTCGGACCTGGTACTCGCCCTGTGAC
The DNA here is from genome assembly GCA_024226735.1 of bacterium. Taxonomy (GTDB): domain Bacteria; phylum Planctomycetota; class UBA1135; order UBA1135; genus JAAELL01. The sequence continues at coordinate 3,342 of JAAELL010000112.1, forward strand.
CCCCGATAACCCTGTCGGGGGAGGACGGCAGCACCCAGAGCCCGAGTTTTTACCACGCCCGCTATCCTGGCTGCCAGATACCAGGAGTTCCCATGCCGGCAGCCCACTCCCACAGTTCCGAAGACCCGAGCTCCAAGGCCGAGCACATCTACGCTGCAGAGCTCGGAAGACTCTCCGGAAGCACATCACCCGACATCGAGAAGCTGTGCATGGAGAACTCGGAGCTCGAAGTCGAGCTCCACAAGCTTCGAGCTCGGGCGCTTCGAAGAAGCCCTCGCCGTTTGTAGTCTTGGGCTTCACGAGACGGCGGTCGAGACCTAGTCGGAGACGTTCGACAGCTCTTCTTTCCAGGAAGCCGAGGCGAGCCCCTTCTTCGTGGCGGCAAGATCCGCGATCATCGTGGTGCAGCGTGCGCAAGGGAAGGACGACGCCTTGCGGGAGAGGCAGCTGCTGAAGGCTCTTTCTTGGTTGCAGCGATCACGCGTCATCCATGAGTGCGCGTACGCCGCTGGTGAGATGGACGACGGCCAACTACGCTGGAAGTTGAAGCTCGTGCGGTCGCACAAGACGCTTCACCCGGTGCGTGGGGCGGGCGCCCTTGGAGATCTGTCCCCGCCCATTCGAGAGGCGACGCTTTGACGATCGGGCATGGGCTCACCGGACGCGACCGCCGTGCGCGCGGTGAACAAGGTGTTGTGCGAGGCGGCCGACCCCGAGCTCGTCGAGGCGCTGCGGGCAGTAAGGGCCGCGCTCGCGACCTACCTGGAGTCGAAGGGCCTGCGCGTGCCGAAGCCGGGGAAGGGGCGGGACGGGGCGGCGGCGTAGTGCGAAGGCTCCCGACGATCGCTTGCGTAAACCCCGCAGCGTCGAACTGGAGCATCGTCGAATAAGCTGCTCCTGGATCGTCCCCTCGAGACGACGTAGTCTCGCCCCTCGGGAGGTCATGACAGGGGTGTTCATGGAAACGAGGAGTTCCGTCACGCGGTGGAGCGGCAGAGCCGCCGCGCTCGCCCTGCTGGCCGCTTGTGGTGGAGCTGCGCCCTCTCGGACCGAGGTGATCCTCGAGTTCCTGGATTCCGACGGCAAACCGCTCGCACCGTTGCGCTGCGAGCTCCTGCTGGTTCGCTGGGGAGGGGCGGAGCTCGTTCGGCTGGAAGCGGACGGCACGCGAGTGCGCCTGCCGATCGACGTCGCGTCGGTCAGGGATCGCTGCGGACGGGACGTTCAGGCGGACTCGATGGGTTTTCTGTTCATTGAAGCTCAGGATCACGCTCCCGTTCGCTCGGAGGCCATCGCGTGGATCGGGCAACCTGGAGGGGATGCGACTCGCCGCGAAGAAACCGAATTCGGCTTCCCGGGCGCCACGCACGTCGCGCTGTCCCGTGGCAGTACCGCGACGATGTCGGTGCGGCTGCGGCGCGCTGTTCCGCGCGTCGTGCGGCTCGCGACTCGGGAGGGGGAGCCCGTCTCGGGGGCCCTCGTACGGACGTGCGTCTTCTTCTCGTCCAGCAACCACTGCGCGAGGATGAGCTCGCGCGAGATCGCGAGCGGTCGGACCGACGCGTTCGGATGCATCGAGGTCCCCGATGGAGACTGGGAGGTGGGATTGAGGATCGAGGCTCCGGAATGGCTCCTGGAGCACCCGCGACTCCCCGAGTATCCCATGGAGCTCGTGACCCGCCTCGTCGACGAGGAGACCGTTGTGCTCCTTCGCCGCAAAGTGGTGCGCCGGTTGCGGCTCGTCGTGAGGGAGGCGGACCGACCAGCCCCGGGCAAGCGCCTCTACGCGCGACACGCGCGCGTGCCTGGCGGTGTCTGCGGCGCGTACTCGGGGCTGTTGGACACGACCGATCGAGAGGGACGCATCGACTGGCCCACCTTTTTTCCCGGGGACTTCGACCGGTTGTGGCTCGAGGACGCCCGGGGCGAAATCCTGTGGGAGGGCGATCCACGTGAGATGGACCTCGAGGACGTCGTGACGATCGAGCTGGGGGACTGAAGCAGAACTCATACCCGTCTATCGGAAGATGCCTTGCCCGGCGACGATTACACCTACGCACCCTGGCCGCCTCCGGGTTGAGCGTGGACCGCCTCGATGGCGACCTGGATCAGTTCCATCGTGACCAGGTGCTGGCCCGGTTCCGCAACCAGAGCGTGCGCGTCCTGATCGCGACCGACGTCGCGGGGCGCGCTTCCGGGCGATCCGGCGGCACCACAGGTGCGAAGCGAGGCTCCTCAGCGTTTCGCGAACTCCAACCTCAGTGCAGCTCGAAGTCCGAGCCCTCGAGAATCCAGGCCCTGATCGCCGCCAGTTGATCCATGACCGCTGCGTACTCGCCGGCGGCATACTGCTTGCGTGCGTCACGGACGCGTTCGAGCAGGCTCCTCGCTCTGGAGCGGCTGCGGGACGAGTCCTTCTTCGACTTCTTCAGCCAGGTGCTCAGCCTCTCCTCCAGTCGCTCGAGGTTGGACGTCACCCGCGTACGGTCGCCGCCCGTGCGGACGTCCGCCCAGCCGACACCCCAGGCGCCGGCGAACGCGGCGCGGAACCGCTCGAACGTGATGTGATCCCCCTGCGGGTTGGAGAGAGCGCTCTGAAGGGCCTTGGCGAAGGTGGCCTGGAGATCGATGCGATTGCGTTCGATGAGAGCCTGCCCCTTCATGCGCCGCCTGGTCTCCTTGATCGTGGAATGCGTGATCGGCACGCTCGGCTCAGGAACGAGCAGTGCCGGCAGCTGCTGCGAATCGACCTGCTCGGATGCAGAGTCCACGACGGCCTCGGTCTCGAATGCGGAGTCCTCGATCGCCCTGGTGATGAACCTGACGAGGTCCTTGCCGCGCGGCATGGACTGACCGTGGCCGTGCTCGATCACGCGACCATCGGGAGCCAGCAAGACTCCTTTGGGCGTGGCCCGGATCTCGAAGGCGGCATACCAGGCGATGGCGCCCCTGATCTGGGGCCACGTGGCGCCGGTTTGCTCGCAGAGTGCCTGAATCCGGTCCGCGTTCGCGTCGTTGCAGAACCCGATGATCTCGAGTCCTTCGCCGTGGTGTTGCTCGTACGCCTCCACGAGGTAGGGGAGGTCCAGTTTCGCGGGCCCGTAGGGCGCCCAGAAGTGCAGGAATACGAACTTGCCGCGCAGGTCGCGAAGGCGTACGACTTCGCCGCTCAGGGTCTCCGCCTCGAAGTCGTCGTAGGGCGACATGCGCTCCACGACGGGTTGCTCCGCGGCCTCCGCAACGGGATCGGGAACCGTGTAGTTCTCGAGGAACGTCCGCTTTCCGGCGGGCAGGATCCTCACGTATCCGCGCCTGCCGAGTGCGGCGATGTCCGCGCGGATCCGGTCAGAGATTCGGCCCAGGACCTGGGGTCTGACGTTGGACTCGCCGATCCTGCCGTCCGGGCTAAGGAGGTCACGGTTGTTGACGAACTCGTGCGAGGGTTCCCGGATTTCGAAGCCCGCTTTCACGACGGCGCTCCGCAGGAGCGCGACTTCGCGCCCCCGGCGGGCCAGGTGAAAGGCCAGATGGGGCTCGGTGCGGGCTGTGTCCTCGCTCATGGCGCGCAGCCAGAAGTCCTGCGCGCTCGGATGTCGCATCCACGAGCGCAGGCGAGCGGCATCGAGTAGCGCAGCAGTCGGCTCCCCGTGGTGCTCGAAGCGCTGGTCGAACTCGACGAGTGCGGCCTCCGCGTTGGCCGAGTCGAGCACATCCAGATCGCGACCGTAAGCAAGCGCGAAGAGCAGTGCGTTCCACCCGTCGGGGTCGTGCGGGTTCTGGTTCAGGTGCAGGTCGATCTCGGTCAATGCCGCATCGCGATCACCAGCAACCGCCGCAAGCTCCGCGAGCAAGGGACGGTCCTCCTCGGCCGGGCGTCCCGCCTCCCTTGCGCGGCGCAGCACCTGTAGCGCTTCTCGCGGACGTCCGCTAGCGACGAGCTCCTCCGCGAGGGGCACAAGTGAAGCGACCGCCCCCTCGGGCCGGTCCGCGACGCGCCTCAGCGCTGCGAACGCCATGTCGTCGAGCCCGCGATCCAGCATGGCGTCGGCGAACGTGCGCCAGGCGGCCGCGTCAAGGCCTTGCAGCAGCGCGAACGTGGAGTCCAGTTCGCCGGTCAGGGCCGTCAACACGGCCAGGTGCAGCGTCGCAGCCTCGCGGGTCTCTTCGTCTTGCGCGCACTTCGCGTAGGCGATCCGAGCTCGCTCGAAATCCCACTGAAGCTCCAGCAGCTGTGCTTGGATCAGCTGCGCCTCCGCACGATCCTCGAACGAATCGAGCAGTGCCCGCATGTTCCGCTCCACGGCCTCTGCGGTCCCTTTGGACGTCCTGCCGGCGGGGAGGCTCGCCTGTGCGAACCGGACGGCTGCGGCGAGGCGAATGTCCCTCGGACACTCGTTGTTGTGGCAGAGGCCGCTCAGCTCACGGGCAGACCGCTCGGAGAACGGTTGCACGCCGAGACGATCCGCGAGTTCCCATGTCTTCCAGGTCAGCCGATAGGACGTCTTCCTGTCGGAGTGGAAGTAGTCCCGCGCGAGCTTCTCGCAACTCGCGACGGCACCGAAGGCATCGCCGGCCTCCGCAAAGGAATCGATGAGGAAGCTCGAGGCTTCGATGGGGACCGCGCCTCCGTCGTACTTGCTCCGGAGAAGCTCCAGGTCGGCCGCGTATGCGTGAAGCGGGTGATCGCTCTTGCCGAAGCGTGAGCTCCAGAGCTCCGGCTCGGCGACGTGCGCCTGGGCCAGGCGATGAGCCACGTCGAGGCGAGTGGACGCGGGCCGCGTGGGGATCCCCAGGGCGGGGTCGGGCCGGTAGACCAGGCCCGCGGCCTCTGCCTGGCGGTGCTCGTGGGCGATCCATGCGAGGTAGTAGCAAGAGAGGCCGAGGCGTATCGACATGATGGCTTCGAAGCTCTCGAAGGCCTTGGCGTAGTCCTTGTTCTCCAGGTGCGACCGCCCGGTGCTCCAGTTGTTGAGCAACATCTGGAAGGGAGCGCGCTCCTGCGCGCCGAACTTGGACACGTACCGGTTGAGCTCACCTCGGTCGAGGGCGGCCACACGTTCGAGCTCTTTCTCCGTCACGTGCTCGAAATCTGCCGCGGCGGGGAGCGCGAGCAGCGCGATCATCGCCGGGATGCCGGCGAGCTGCAGTGCGGTTCGAGTGATCGTTGTTCTGCGGATCATCTGTTCCCCCAGGTCATGCCGGTGATCGCCGCCATCGTTCCTCCGGTGGCGCTGTAGTACTCCTCCATCTCCATCTGCACTTGCTCGTTGGCCCGCTGGTAGGCGGAGAGGGCGCCGGTACTGAAGCCGCGGCTCGCTCCCCCGCCGCCTCCTCCGAACAGGCGCTGGCTCTGCTGCGCGTACCGGTTCAGCTCTTCTTCCCGCAGGCGTTCGCGGGTACGAGCGTCACGGATCGAGCTGAGGTCACACCCTGGAAGTTCGTCCATGATCCCATCACACAGGCTGACGAATCTCGCCTCGTCGATCAGGTGGGAGAGATCGGTGAGGTTCTTGTGGAGCACGCCCGAGCCGCAGCTCTCGAACGCCCGGATGTAATCTGCAACGGCGATGCCATCGGACCCTTGCAAGGCCTCGAGGAACGCGATCTCCATGGTGGCGGGACACGGCGGCGCTGCGGACTCGGGGACGAAGGAGCGGATTCGCAGTGCGATCGCTCCCGCAGAGGCCAGGGCGACGTGATCCGAGAGGCCCGCAAGGGAGCGCGTTCGCAGGCTGTGCCATGGGGCGGGCGCCTGCGGGTCGAGGGCGATGCCGTGCGCATACGCCTCATCGCGCTCTTCCGAGCGCCCCAGCTCGTCGAGGGCCTCGGCGAGCGCCGTCCACTGCTCGGTGTCGTTCATCCCGGCGGCGATCGATCCGCGCAGGGCATCCACGAGGGTCAACAGGTCCCCGTCCTTGTTCGCCCACTCGATTCTGAGGGCCCAGAGGCCCCGGTCGTCGGGGGCCACCTTGGTTGCCTCGATCAGAGCTCGTGTTCCCGCCAGCGTCTTCCCGGACCCTCGCAGCCAGGTCGCGAAGAGTTTCCACGAGCCGACGAGGTCGAGGTCGTACCGGCTCGCCTCGAGCACTTGCTCGCGAGCGCGCTCGGGGGAGCCGCCTTCCGATTCGACCAGCGCGAGCAGCAGGTGGGGTTGAGAGGACGCGGGGTCAGCCTCGATCGATCGAGTCAGGCTCTTGCGTGCGCTGTCCCACTTCTCCTGACGGACCTGGACTACAGCCAGCGCGTAGAAACCGCCTCCCGTCGGATGTTCACGGACAGAGGCTCGGGCAAGGGACTCCATGGCCCCGAGCTGACTGCTGTTGCGCCATGCGTCGCACAGGTAGAAGAGCGCCCGCACCTCGGGGGCTGCGCCGGGGAAGCTCCGCAGGAGGGGCACGAATGCCTGATTCGGGAAGTTCTCGCCGGTGAGCCGCGACGAGCGAACCGCCAGTTTCTGTGCCCATAGCGCGGCTCGCGCATCGCCTGCGACCGCAGCGTACTTGCGTGCCGCCGCGACTCCGCGCGAAGCGGCCAGCCGCTCGTCGGGGAAGCCCTCCTGCAGGAGGGCGTACCTGACGAGGTAGTCGGACTGCTTCGAGAGTCGACGCGACTTCTCCTCGGAGTCCATGGGCCGGGCCAGTTCCTCGGCCAGGAGCTTCCAGAAGTCGGCGGGAAGCGTGGACGCATTCGCGCCATCGACTTGCCCGAGCAGTTCGGCCAGCTGCCGGGACATTGGGGCGTCGGGTTTCGCTTGCACCCATCGGGTCCAGCGCTCGGGGTCGGCGACCGCCAGCGCCAGGGCGGCTTCGACAGCTCCGACGTAGTTAGCCGATACTGACCGCTGCAGGAGTTGCTCCTGACGAAGATACTGGTACTCGTCCTCGCCTGTGAGCTTGTACAGGTTGTCGCAGGCAACCTCGACGGCCCGGCGGTCCCCGCGCTCGAGCGCCTGCTCGAGCAGCCCCACGTGGTGGTCCTTGGCGGTCTGCATGGCCTGCTGCGTGCCTTCGGTCGCTCCTCCTCCACCCGGCTGCAGGGCGGCCTGCGCTTGCTTGCGCATATGCTCCTTGACCAGCGGCATCATGCGCTTCATGAGCGGGGCCCATTCCGACATCGGGTGGAGCCGCATGTACCCGTTCTGCCGCTGTGGTGTGAGGGCGATCCACTGTTCGAAGGTGATGTCTGCCGGCGCAGGAAGGTCGGCCAGGCGGACCTCCTCCTGCCCCGCGCGCTCCTGAGGGAGCGCGCACGCGGGTGCACTGTTCGCGAGGGCAACGCTACCGCAAGCCACGAGTGCGAACAGGGCTCGGCCGGGGAGAGAGGTAGAGATCGTCATTCTGGAACCAGGGGTGAGTTGGGGCGGATGCTCATGCCCACGTTCGGTGAGTGAGGATCCTGGAGATTCTTCGTGCCGAGGGGAGTTGCTGCCCGTCAGGTCTCGGCCTCCACGCGGCGATCGCGTCCGGCGACATCCACACGGTGACGTCGCCGCGCCGGACGAGCCCCCGCTCGTACTCGGGCCAGTTGGTCACACGGTACCTGGTCTTGTAGGCCGGGTGGACTCACGACTTCATCCGCACAGCTTGCTCGGCGGCCCGCATCGAATCGCGAGACCGGCCCCAGCAGCCTCCAGGGCACGTCCGACGTCTCGATTCATATCCCGTACGAACCGCCGATCATGCCCCATCAGAGTCAATCACACCACTAGCGCTGACCGGCCCTCGAGCAGTGGACTATGCTCTCGCTGTGTCCAACGACCCGCTCATCGAGCCCAGCACCAAAGTCTCGTCCTTCCTCGAGCGCTACCCACAACTGGAGGACGAGCTGATCACCTTCGCTCCCCCGTTCAGGAAGCTGAGGAACCCGCTCCTGCGCCACAGCATCGGCAGGGTAGCGACACTGGCACAGGCCGCCTCGGTCGCGCGCGTGCCTGCCACCGAACTGGTTGACTACCTGCGCGCGCTCGTGGGCCAGCCCCCACTCGCGCCGGGCACGGTCGATGACGAGGACTACTTCCCCGAGCCGCCGGCCTGGTTCGAGGCCTGCGAGGTGGTCGCAGTCGTTGACGAGCGCGAGGAGGACCCGGAGCAGACCGAGATGGCGATCGTGCGCGTCCTGCGCCTGGTCAGGGAGCTCTCGGACCGGCAGCTGCTCGAGCTCGTGACGACCTTCCTGCCCGCTCCCGGCATCGGCGTGATGCGGCGCAAGGGCTACGGGACCTGGTGCAGGCAAGACCCGAACGGGGTCGTGCATACGTACTTGCGCGGGAAGTAGAAAGCGGACCTCGGCCCGCCGCACTCCGTCACATGATGATGACGGAGCTTGGCAGGCCCGCGTCTCTCTCGATCGGGTCCTGAAGTCCCGGGTATGGGGGAGCTGTATCGCCGCTCGCGATTCGCGCACCAACGCCGCGGGCCGGCAGCCCCAGCGACACGGTGCAGACCCGTATTGGAGGGGAATGAGCTCCAGCCGTCGCGAGAGAGGATTGCCAGTTTCTCGTCCAACGCCGCGGGCAATTCGTCAGGAGCTGGTGAAGGGCCGCCAGGGTGGCGGCCCCAAAGCGTCGCAGTCCTTCCATCCAGGAGAAAACCATGTCCATTCACAGTCGCGCCACGACGTGCTCGGCCGCGATCATCGCGCTGCTGGCGAGCGCCAGCGCCTCGGCACAGAGCTTCAACATCGACTTCTGCAACCACTACGGCTGGACTCAGAGTGGGTTCGCGGGTGCCCTGGGTCAGGCCGGGGTCTGGAATCAGATGGCCTGGTTCGGGGGCTCCGTCGTAGACACGAGCGGGTCGTCGACCTCCGTCACAGTGTCCACCTCAGCCGGCCAGCACCCCTGCGTGGGGATCGACGATCCCGCGACCTCCGGCGCGGCGCAGTCCCTGATGGACGACGGCGCGCACATCGGGGAAATCGGCCCTTCCGTGCACACGGTGACGATAAGCGGGTTGTGTGGCGGGACGTACGAGGTCGGCACCTACGCCTGGAGGCCGAACTTCGCCCCGGCGACGGTTGAGGTCGAGGTGGTCGGCGCTGGCATGCAGACCGTTGGCGGTGCTTGGCCGGGTGGCTTCCAACAGGGCGTCACGCACGCGCTCCATACCCTCGCGGTCGCGAACGGCGGCCAGATCGTCATCGAGCTCAAGGTCACGGCTTCCACGCCGAGTTGGGACGGCGTTCTCAACGGCTTGCAGGCTCGGCGCGTCGAGGGGCCCTGCGGCGTGATCTACCAGGCGTACTGCGGACCCGCTCCGGCCAATTCGACCGGACTCCCGGCGGTGATCAGCGCGGCCGGCAGCCCGTTCGTGATCGAGAACAACGTGGCGTTGGAAGCGAGCGCGCTGCCGCCCAACCAGTTCGGGTACTTCCTTGCGAGCCGCACCCGAGGATTCATCGCGAATCCAGCTGGCAGTCAGGGGAACCTGTGCCTCGGGGGCCAGATCTTGCGCTTCGCGCGGGCGGGCGAGGTGCAGTTCTCGGGCTCGGCGGGCGAGTTCTCGCTGGCGCTCGATCTGACGGACTTCCCCTCCAGCCCGCCCTTGGCCGTTGCGCCCGGCGAGGAGTGGAACTTCCAGGGCTGGTTCCGCGATCAAGACCCCGGGCCGACCTCGAACTTCACGCAAGGGATCACGATCGTTTTCGAGTGATGTGGATGGACCCGTCAAGCATCGCCGAGTCCGGCTTCTGAAGGCGTGATTCGTAGGGTCTTTCTGATCGCTCACTCGCGCTCCCACGTTCTTGCGTGGGAGCGTTTTTCTTTGGTCCTCCTCTCGCTTGGCGTTGGTGAAGTGGTCAAGCGGCGATCGCTGGACCAGCACAGGTGGGCTCGAGGAACTTCCGGATTCCGTGGCAGCTGCGATCGGACCGCCTCGCATGCCCCGGTGAACCCACCTGAAAGGACCCGAACCATGCTCCAGACCCTCCAAGACGCCCCTGAGCTCGAGCCCTGGCTGCGGCTGATCCTCGGCTGCACCGTCGGCGTGGCCGCCCTCTGGCTCGCGGTGCTCGTCTTCGTTTCATGGCGCCGCAGCCTGATGAACCTCACGCCCGTGACGGCGGCGCCCGTGAATCCGAACGCGCAGCCCAGGTTCCTGATCCGGGACCGCGAGGCGCGCGCCCTGGCGCTCGAGCGGGCGGACGCTTTCGCCCAAGAGCTCCAGATCCAGAAGGAGCGCGCGGAGCGCACCGAACAGCACGACTCGAGCGTCACCCGCTTCGCCGGCTTCGCGAGCCTCTTCATGGCGACGTTCTCGCTCGCCGCGATGATCGCGGGCGCCGTCTGGCAGGTCACCTGGATCGGGACCGTTTGGGAGCGCTACTCGGCCAGCGAGCGCCTGGTCTCGGTGATGAAGTCGCACCCGCTAGCGTTCAGCGTCTGCGTGCTCGTCATCACCTACCACGTCGTGTCCTTCTTCGTCGAGCGCAAGTGGCGCGCCGAGAGCTGACCCCCGCACCCCCTTTCACCGGAGACCCGTCATGCATTCCAAGTCCCTCGCCCTCAGCTCCCCCGAGCTCCTCGCCGAATACGTCCTCCAGAGCGAGCTGCAAGGCTTCCTCGAGAAGCGCTTCGCCGCCCCGCCCGACCACGCGGCGATCCTGATCCGTGACGGCCGAGTCGTCGACACGTACAAGGGCGCGCACTTCTCGATCGGCGGCGTGCTGCGCGGGCTCTTGCGCTTCGCTACCGGTGCGCAGAACGTGCGCGTCCTCCTGGCGGACTTGAAGCCGTTCTCGATCCAGTCGCCGGTCCGGGCGATCACCAAGGACGCGGTCGAGGTCGCCGGCGTCGTGACCCTCGAGCTGCAGGTCGACCCCGACGAGCCGCAAAACGTGATGGGGCTCATCAGCCCGGTCGGACACCTGACGCGGACCGGGATCCTCGAGCGGTTTCGGCCGCACCTCGCCGATCGAGTCTTCGAGTCGGTCCTGCGTCAGATCGAGGCGCGCGAGCTGCGCGGCCACACGGGCGTTCAGGACCTCCTCCAGGGTTCGGTGATGCGCGAGCTCGAGCGCATCGCCGGGAACATCGGCCTCACCGTGCGCGCCGTCTCGGCCGAGTGGGCGCTGAGCGAGGTCGAGCGCGAGGAGATGCGCTACGCCCAGATCGACCGTCAGCAGGATGCGCTCGACCGCAGCCTCGAATGGGTGAAGCGCGGGCTCGAGCGCAACGCCGATGCCGCTGAGGTGCAGCTCAAGACGAGCCTCGACCTGACCAAGCTGCAGCTCGACTCCGACGACGAGATCGAGCGCTTGGTGCTCGCGCGCGAGGTCGAGCTGCTCGACGCCCGCGAGAGCGCCCAACGCCGCCAGGAGCTCGAGGCCCTCGGCCACGAGATCGAGGTGCTGCAGACCGAGAGGGCAGCGCGCATCGAGAACGAACTCGCCGAGGCTGGACAGCAGATCGATCTCAACCGCTACCGCCGTGCGTTGACGCGCGTCAACCTCGAGATCGAGGCGATGCGCGCTACGCACGCTGCCGAGATGCGCAAGCTCGGCGCGTTCGCCGAGCTCGACATCGACGAGCGCCAGAGGACCCTCGAGCTCGACGTCAACGGTCGCGCGCAGAGGCAGAGCCTCGAGCACATCGCCGGCTTGCAGGAAATCGAGAACAGTACCGCTGCCCACGAGGCGCGGCTCGCCGAGGAGGCGCGCAACGGCCAGAGCCGGCGCGAGGTCGACGCCGTGCGCGCCGAAGCGGACGCGCGCGTCGCGCAGATGCAGGCCGGGGCAAACATGAGCGCCGAGCAAGTCCTCGCTGTCAACGCCGGTCTCTCGAAGGACGTCGCCGCCGTGCTCGTCGAGCGTGCGCGCGCCGAGGGAGGCGGCCACGAGCAGGCGCTGGGGCTGATGCGCGAGATGGTCTCACAGGCGACCGAGGCGCGCGTCGCCTCCGAGGCGCAGGCGCGCGAGATGTTCCGGATGGGGATCGACGGCGCGGTCGGTGTTGCCCGCCACACCGGCGGCGGCCAGGGCGCGGACGCCGACCCGGGTGCACAGGTGAGCGCCTCGGCGACCGCCGAGTGTCCTACGTGTTCCCGCGTGAACCCGGCGAAGGCCAGGTTCTGTGTCGGCTGCGGCCACCAACTTCGGACCTGATCCCATGCAGGCCCAATGCTGCCACCGCGCCGCGCTCGATCGTACCGCGGCCTTCTGTGACGACTGCGGTCAGCCGCTCCTGCGCTGCCCGGCCTTCGAAGAGTGCGGCGGATTGCTCGACTCCGACGGCTGCTGCGAGGAGTGTGTCGCGCCTGAGCTCGCGCTCGACGCGGACGGCGTCCGCGCGGCTCGGGTCGGCGGGGCGCTGTCGTTGCCCCTGATCGTGACCAACGCCTCGCGTGCCCGCCGGCCGCTCTTCGTCAAGGGCCTCTGGACGCGCGAAGCGGGCGGGGATTGGCGCGCGGTAGAGGTGCCCTGGGAGCGGCTGGACGCGGGCACCTCGGCACCGATCGCGGTCCGCGCCGAGGCGCTCGAGCGCGCTGGCGTTCACCAACTCGAGATCGCGCTCGCGGTCGCGACCCGCCACCAGTGGCGCGAGGAGGTCCTCGCCTTCACGACGGGCCTCGCGCTCACGGTCGAGGGCGAGGAGGCCCTGACCGTGCAACAGAACATCACCTACGCGGCGGACGCGCCCCAGACGGGAGCGACGATCTACGCTCCGCTGCGCGTGCAGGCGGCGGAGAGTCCGTGCGCAGCGCCCGCTGCGCCCAAAGCGCTGCCTCTGACGCGCGCGAGCAGGCTCGAGCGTGCGCTCGATCTGCGCGGCTACGACGACGGCACGGTCGTCCCGCGCACGGTGCGAGTCGTCTGGCGCGGCTTCGGCGATCGAGAAGCACCGCCCGCCGGTCCGATCGGCGGGTCGGAGGGGCTCTTGACCCTCGGCCGCTCGCGCGCGCGGGTGGGGGGCGGAACGAACGACGCGCGGCTGCTCGCACTCGCGGGTCCGGGCGACTTCAGCGGTATCGACGAGGCGGCTTCGCGCGGCATATCGCGCCAGCACTTCGGCCTGTGCGTCGAGAACGCAAGGCTCGTGCTGCGCGTCGAGAGCGATCTCGGCGCGTGGATCAACGGCGAGCAGGTGCCCCGTGGAACCTCGGTCCTCTTGCGCGACGGCGACCGCTTCAGCCCGATCGCCCGCACGCGTGGGTGCCTCGCGGTGCGCGCCTCGTTCGAGTCCCATCACGGCGTCGTCGAGACCGTGACCCTCACGCGTTTTTGAGAGAGATGTGTCAGCTGCGCGGTGTGCCCAGCGCATGCCCGTGCGAGTACCCAGACCCAACGGAGAAACGACCATGACCCGCTCCTTCAACAACTACCGCCTCGGCGCCTGCCTCTTCGAGGAGGCACCCATCGCCGCCCCCGAGCTCTCCTTCGCCTCGTCCGCTGGCCTGCCCGAGCGCATCGACCTGCGCGGCTTCTGCGCGCCCGTCGAGGATCAGGGCATGATCGGATCGTGCGCCGCGAACGCGGTCGTCGGAGCGATGGAGTATCACCAGCGCAAGAACGGCGAGCCGGAGGTCGATCTGTCGCGGCTCTTCCTCTACTACAACGCGCGCAAGCTGTCGGACAACGAGGCGAACGACTCGGGGACGTACATCCACCACGCGATGGCCGCTGTGCTCGCCTACGGCGTGTGTCCCGAGGCGATGTGGCCGTACCAGCGCGCGATGTGGGCGACCAAGCCCGTGCAGGCGTGCTACGACGCGGCGCTCGCGTTCGAGGCGGTCAGCTACGCCCGCACGCCGCTGGGCAGCGCGTGCAAGGCGGCGCTCGTGGGGGGGCTCCCGATCGTCTTCGGCGCGTCCATCAACAGGGAGATGATCCAGGTCGAGGCGACGCTGACCGGTCGCGTCACCGCGCCGACGAACGGGAGCTGGCCCGAGCCCGGCGGCGGCCACGCGATGCTGATCGTCGGCTACGACGACGCGGACGGGACGTGGCTGATCCGCAACTCGTGGGGAGCCGACTGGGGCGACGGCGGCTATGCGCGCATCCCGTACTCGGTGATGGAGCACTACTCCGACCCCTCGCACTTCTGGGTGATCGGCGAGATCGAACACAGCGCGGGCTTCCGCGTCGCGGGCCCGAGCGTCGCCGAGTCCCATGCGGCCTTGATGGGGATGGGCGAGGCCGTTGGGAGCGGCGAGCCCGCCGGCGTCGACGCCCTCGGCTACCACCGCGGGAGCGTGCGCGCCAAGCTCGAGCACGACCTCGCCCGGGCGAAAGCGGGCTTCCGTGAGCGGCTGCGCGGCCCCGGGGCCGGCGGCGGCTATTGACTGTCCTGCCGTCATGCAACGGACGATCGTCATTCCTGACACGGGACCTCGCCTCGGCGGGGCGATCTTCGCGTTCGCCGCGGCGCTGGGTCTGATCCTCGCCGTCGTCGGCAGTCGCTGGATCGAGGCCGAGCCGACCGCCGAGGCCGACGCGGTCCTGCGCATCGTGGGAGCTGTCTTCGCACTCGCCTTCGGGCTGGGCGCGGTGGGCATGCTCACGCTCGAAATCGAGGTGCGCGTCGCGGACGGCGAAGTCGGGGTCGTGACGCGGCGCTTCGGGCGTTCGAAGGTCCGCACGCTGCCACTCGATGGAATCGGCGTGGTCTTGCTGGAGGAGACGACGATCCCGACCGGCTCGCAGTCGCGGATGGACGTGTGGCCGATCCGCTACGTTCACGCCGACGGGCGGCTCGAGCTGCACCGCGCGCTCGACGCTGCCGCGGGGCGCGAGTGGTGCGAGCGTCTCGCGAAGATGCTCGACGTTCCGATGGTCGACGCGACGCTCGACGAGCCGTGTGTACGGGCGGCGGACGAAGTCGACGCGTCCGTCGTCGATCGCACCTGTTGGAGCGAGCTCTGTTGGCCCGTGTTGCCACGCAGCGACCGCGTGCGTGCCGAAGTGCGTGGCGAGACCGTCTCGGTCTTCATCGGCCCGCGCGGGTTCGGATCACCGGTGGTCTACAGCATCGCGTTCGTCGCCGTCGGGGCCTGGGGCCTCGCGCGGTTCGCGGACGAGGTCCGCGCGGGCCTCAACGTATGGGGCTGGCTGTTCGCCCCGATCTACGCACTGCTCTTCGGCGGCTTCGGATGTCTCGGCCTGTGGGGCCTGTGGAACGCGTTCTGGGGCACTGAGGCGCTCGAGGTGGACCGCGGGAGCGTGCGCGTGGGGAGCGCGCTTCTCGAGGCGGCGGAGATCGAGGAGATCGCCCTCGGGGCGGGCGGCGACACCGTCGTCGTGCGCGGGGACGAGACGACGATGGTCCTGGGTTCGGGGCTGACGCGGGGCCAGGCCGTGGCGCTGCGGGACATGGCGCTGCTCGCCCTCGGCGGGCGCATTCCGCGCTAGAGGTCCGGCCGACAATGCACTCGGCACGAGCACGCGCCCTCCGCACCGGCTCGGCGTTGCCGGCCACCCTGCGTAGCGCAGCGACTACGAGGGGCATCCGGCACCTTGATCCGGCGCGAATGGTGCGCGCTCGCGCTCGAGTGCATTGTCGGCCGGACCTCTAGTGGTGTGAGTCGAAAGTTCGGCGCATTTGTCCGGCCGCTTTCGCGCGGTGGCGGCGTTGCCCCAAGACAGTATCTATCCCTGGTGTGAGTAGCACAGAGGCTACGCACAGAACCCGGCGCCTTGCCCCCAC
>JAAELL010000113.1 GCA_024226735.1 bacterium
CGTCGGGTGAGAGCGAGAGGCGCTCGGTCGCCAGCGGCGGGCGGGCGACGTAGCGGCACAGGCGCTCGAGACGCTCGCGATCGTCGGCTCCCACCTCGACCTTGGCGTGCAGCGAGAAGCCGTCCACGTCGCAGCACAGCTGGCCCGGGATGAGGAGCGGCCGGACGGCGCTCGGGCCGCGCAAGCGAGTGACGGCGGCGCCGCGCTTGGGCCCCATGGCCACGCGCCCTTGGATGGAGGCACCGGCGAGCTCGGCCAGCAAGGGCTCTTCGGGCTCCGCCTGCGCGACCTCGCCTTCCCCCTCGCGCGGGAGCTGGCCGCGGCGCTGGAGGTAGCGCGTGATGCGGCGCCAAAGAGCGCGGGTCAAGAGCTCGACGTCCCGGTCCTCGAGGCCCGGCGCGGGGTGGAACACCGCGCGTGTGAAGGGGGGCTCGCAGGTCACCACCCCGTCCATCACCAGCGCGTGGAAGTGCAGGTTCAGGTTGAGCGCGCTGCCGAAGCGCTGCACGAAGACCACGGCTCCGCCGCGGCCGCCGGCGACGCCCTCGTCCGCTTCCTGCCCCCCTACAGCGGCACCGCTGCAGACGGATCGGAGCAGGTCTTCGATCCGCGGGGTGTCATCGACTTGCCCATGCGCACCTACCAGGGAATCGTCGACATGCTCCAGGACGTGATGGTGCGCGCCGCGAGCGGCGAGCCGATCGCCGTCGACAAGGCACGCGGTTTCGTGGAGACGGTTCTGAACCGTCTGGACGTAGACCCGGCCACGATGATGAGCCTGGGGCGCTACGAGCGCTACGACGCCTTCACCTTCGGCCACTCGATTCGAGTGGCGTTCCTGGCACTCAACTTCGCGCGCACCTTCGTCACGGACGAGGAGCTCCTCCACCGCATCGGAATCGCCGCCATGCTGCACGACGTCGGAAAGGCCTGGGTGCCGTTCGAGGTGCTGCACTCCACCGGCCGGCTGTCCGACGAGGAACGGCAGCAGATGAACCGGCACACCGAGTACGGTGGCCAGATCCTGCTCGAGCTCGCGGGCGGCGACCCGATGGTGGTGGCCGCGGCCTTCGGCCACCACCGTACCGGTGACGGCGGGGGCTACCCCAAGACGATCCACGAGGCCGAGCTGTCGACGTGCACCCGCGTGGTCAAGATCTGCGACGTCTACGAAGCGCTGACGGCGGTGCGCCCGTACAAGGACCGGATGTCACCCTTGCGAGCCTATCGCGTGATGATGTCGATGAAGGGCCACTTCGATCCGTTCCTGCTGTGGCACTTCATCCAGCGAAACGGCCTCTACCCCGACGGGAGCCGTGTGCGTCTCTCCACAGGTGACGAGGCCTCCGTGGTGGCTCAGGGCAACCGAGTGGACCGTCCCCTGGTGCTCGTCGACGGTGCGGGCGAAGAAGAGGCCATCGACCTGAGCACGGACCCCGCGGGAGCGGTGACGGTCGACGAGCTCGTCGCGCAGCGTTCCGCAGCCTGAGAGGTCGAGCGGGCGGCGTCGACATCGGTCGACGGGGTCGCTCCCGGCGCGCACGCAGATTCGGGGAAGACAACGAGTCCCCGCGTGGCTCGCGCACTCGTTCGGTCGAACCGTCGACGCGGTTCCGAGGCTGAGCCGGCACGCTCCGGACGGCCGCGTTCCCCACTTGCATCCACTGACCTCAGGAGAAGTCCTTGAAGAGTCCCACTCGGAACATCCTCACCGCCTGTTCGATCGCCGCCGCGCTGTGCCTCGGCTTCGTCGCGTGCAAGGGCACGACGACGGCCGAGCTCGACGCGGACACCGTGATCGGCAGGGGCCGCGTCAAGGTCACGCACACCAATCCGCCGGACCAGCTGAACATGGACAAGTTGCCGTGTGACGTGGACGTCGAGTTCACGGATGCCGACGGCAACTCGCTCGGAACGACGACCGGTGTGTCCGAGGGAGAGGCGGTCCCCGTTCCGGACGGCGCGACACACGTGACGATCTCCGGCCCGTCCGACGGTGGCAGCGCGCCGGGCCCCGTCGCCTACAACGCCCCGGATCGACTCGGCCACACGGCGCTGGTCGAGCCCGACTTCTACCTGATCGTCAGCGCGCCGATCGACATGCTCGACGACCCCGCCGACCCCGAGTGGGGCGCCTCTTCCAACAAGATGCTCGCGCTCTGGCTCGACGAGCCGAAGCGCCTCTGGACGCAGGACGAGCTGATGGCCCTGACCCTGCAGCTGCTCCTCGCCGCGGATCCCACCACGGCCACGGTTCCCGGCCGCTGGGAGGTCGAGTACTTCCACTTCTTCGAGCCCCTGACCGTCGCGGGCATCCCCTACGGCGGCAACATCCACTCCTATGACAACGTGCTGCAGTCGCTCGGGGAGTGGCCCCTCTACGACGCGACGTTCAACGGTGCTACGCTTCCCCAGTACGGCACTGCCGAGAACAACGGCTGGACGGTGCGCTCCTCGTTCCTCAACGGAGTCCTGGTCACCAACCCCGGCTTCAACTCGGGCAGCATCACGACCCAGGACCTCTACGACCTGAACCCCAACGTCATCACCGGAGCCGCCCTGATCCTCTGATGTACCGCGCGCTCGTCCCGCTCCTGGTGCTCTCGGCCTGTGCCCACACGCCGGCGCCACGCTCGGACC
>JAAELL010000114.1 GCA_024226735.1 bacterium
CCCTCTGACCGATGGGCTCGCCTGCCGCGGAGTTCTACGAACTCGATCCCGGCGGTCGGGCCGAGCGTCTGCGCCAGCTCGCGTCCGATGCGCTGGTGCACTGGGATCTGGGTGGCGCGGAGCTGTCGTTGGTCAAATACCGGGAGAACGTCGTCTTCCGCGCGACACACCCGCACGCCCCCGGTCGCGGTCCGAGTGCATCGGCCCGGCTATCACTCGGACGACGCGCTGCGCTCGGAGCTGCAGTGGATCCGAGCCCTCGGCGAGCACGGCGTGGAGGTTCCCGAGGTCGTCAATACCGGTGGTGGTGCGCTGTTCAAGCGCGTCCGGATGGGCGGTGTGCCCGAATCTCGCCAGGTGGACGTCTTCGAGTGGATCGAAGGCAAACATCTGGGCGAGCTGGAAGAACAGTTCGCCGACGACCCACGCTCGCTCGCCCGCATCTACGCCCGGGTCGGGGAGATCGCCGCGAGGATTCACGAGCAGGGCCTGGCGTGGCCGCGGCCACCCGGGTTCGTGCG
>JAAELL010000115.1 GCA_024226735.1 bacterium
ACTTCGACGCGCAGCTACAGGTCGCGCGCGTGCTCGCGAACAAAGGCCAGTACGCGGCGGCAGCCATCTCGGCTGAGCGCGCCCATGCGCTCGCGATGAGGGAGGCGGATGCGAAGCGGCGCATCGCTGCGGCACGCACGCTTGCGTTGCTTCGTCTGCAGGTGGGAGACTTTGCGGGTGCCGCGGCCTCCGCACGCGAAGCCGACCGTGTGGCCGAACGCGAGGGCGACGTCGCTACGCAGATCGCCATGGCACGGCTCTTCGCGCAGGTGCGCTATCTCGATCTCGCCAGCGAGCGCCTCGCCGCACTCGCAGATGCCGTCGATGGAGATGCGATCCTGGGTGCCGAACTGGCGGAAGCGCGCGGCGATCTGGCGTTGAAGCTGGGCGCTCCCGGACGCGCGCGGGCCGAACTCGAGACCGCCCTCGAAGGGCATCGCGAACACTACGGTGCGCGACACCCCTCGACCGCCTCGGTGCTGCAACTGCGCAGCAGCGCCCACCGCATGGCGGGCGATCTCCCGGCGGCTGGACGCGATCTGCGCGAAGTGCTTTCGATTCGCGAAGAGGTCTACGGTGCGCGGCATCCGCAAGTCGCTCGCACACGCAACGCACTCGGCGTCTTGTCTGCCGATCTCTCCGACTGGTCGTCGGCCGATGCCGAATTCAGTGCGGCGTTGACGTCCCTTGGCGACGAACTCGGCAAGCACCATCCCGAAGTCGTCACCGTGCGCGCCAACCGCGTGTTGGTCGATTGGGGACGCGACGAAAGCGAGGTCGAAGCCTTCCACTATGCGGCCACACTCGATGCGCTGGCCAAGGCTTACGGCGAAGACCACCCGGTCGTCTCCGATGCGCGCCGCAACCTGGCCCGCATGCAGGAGAAGCTCGGCAATCCGGAAGCCGCCGAGGCGTTGCTCGATGCGGCGATGGAGTCACAGCTTCGCGCGCTCGGTGCGGCTCACCCCGCACTCGGGCAGACGCGCATCGCCCGCGGGCGCTTCTACGCCCGCAGCGGTCGACTCGACGAGGCCAGTGTGGAACTCGATCGCGCGACTGCGCTGCTGCGCAGTCACTACGGCGACGAACATCCCCTGGTGGCTCGTGCGCGCAGTGCCCGCTCGCGTGTTGCGACCGCGCGTGGCCAGTGGAAGCTCGCGTGGAGCGATGCGAGCGAGGCAGCGCGCGTCTTCGACCTCTACCTGCAGCGTTCGTTCGAAGCGATGCCGGATCGTCAGCGTGTGCTGCTCGCCGCCGACGCCGAGGAGGTTGTCGGTGCATTGCTCTCGGCAAGTCGCGACGACGCACGCGCGGCCTACGCAGCCATGATTCCGCAGCGGGATTCGGTGCTGCGTAGCATCGCGGCCGGCCGCGCGCGCGAACGGCACAGTAGCGGCAGGACCCCCGAGGCCCTGCGGCAGCTGCGCGCGCGCTACGTGGCCGCGGTCTTGAGTGAAGCACCCGATGCGGCGCGACGCAGCCGCGAACTCGCGCAGGCGATCGACACAGAGGAGTCCGTCCTGGCGCTCACGCGCGGTCGGGCGCGCGAGCGTGATCCCTCGGAGATCGTCCACAGTGCGTGTCGCAATCTTCCGCGTGATGCCGCACTCGTGGAGTTCGTCGTCTACGACCGGGTGCGTGCGGGCAAGGGGGTGGATCCCGTGCCTTCGTATCTCGCGATGATCGTGCGCCCGCGGGCCGCCGACGGTCCGCGCGAGTGCCGCGTCGAGCGTGTCGAGCTGGGGCCGGCATCCGCGATCGACCAGGCAGCCGATCGCTTCGCGCGTGCGATGCGTGATCAACGGGGTGATGCGCCGCAAGCGCGCGTCGAACTCGCACGCCTGCTGCTTGCTCCACTGCGCGCTGCGCTCGAGGGCAGCGCGCGCTGGCTATGGGTTCCCGATGGCTCGCTGTGGGGTGTCCCGCTTGCAGCACTGCCCGATCCACAAGACCCGCAGCGCTATCTCGTGGAGCGCGTCACTGCGGGAAGCCTGACGTCGATTCACGAACTCGCGCACTACGGCGAGGGAGAGGACATCCTGGGGATGCGCGCGCTGCTGTTTGGCGCTCCCGATTTCGGTTCGCAGGCGCAAGGTGGCGGACCCATGGTGCTGACGGCTGCGGGGCCGTGTCGTCTCCCTCCCTTCGAGCCGCTCCCCGGGACGGTGCAGGAACTCGAGGAGATTCGCGGCCTGCTCCCCTCGGCCGAAGTGGTGGTCGGCTCCGAGGCCGCGAAGTCGCGCCTTTACAGCGCTCTCGATGCCCGGCCCGCAATCGTCCATCTCGCGACGCACGCCTACTTCGCGGGCGGTGCGGGCTGCGAAGGGACGGTCGCACCGCGGGCAGATGAGTCCCGCGCTGCTTCGCTTCCCGTGGTTCCCAATCCGCTCCTGCTGTCGGGGATCGTGCTGGCCGGCGCGAACGACGCGAAGCCCGTCGGGGCGGACGCGCGTGAGGAGGAAGCCAGTGGGATCCTGACCGCTCTGGAAGCAGCGGGTCTCGATTTGTCGGCTTCGCGACTGGTCGTGCTCTCGGCGTGCGATACGGGCACGGGTCTGCACCGGCGCGGCCAGGAGGTGCAGGGGCTGCGTTGGGGGTTCCGTGCGGCCGGCGCGAAGTCCCTGGTGACGAGTCTGTGGCGCAGCAACGACGTCGTGACGCGCAAGCTCATGGCGAGCTTCTACCGGCAGCTGGTTTCGAAGACGCACCGGGGGGATTTGTTCGAAGGCCCCGAATCGCTGCGCAGCGCGCAGCTCGCGCGCATCTCGAGCGAGGCGCGGCTGGGACTGAAAAAGCCCCTCACCTGGGCGAACTTCGTTTTCTCGGGTCTCTACTAGCCCCCGGGCGTTCTGCTTGTCGCGCGGCTTGGGTCCTGCGAGACTCACCTCGCCGCGCAATCCCGCGCCCCAGGGCTGGAACGTTCATGAGCTTCGAGTTGCCGCCGCATCCCGACTTTCCCGGAGTCGAAGGACCTGTCGTGATCTGCATCATGGACGGTGTGGGGATCGGTCGCCATGATGATTCGGACGCGGTCTGGCTCGCACGTACACCCAACCTCGACCGTCTGATGACCAGTGCGCCGGCCACGCGACTCGTCGCCCACGGGACCGGCGTCGGGATGCCCGGCGACGACGACATGGGCAACAGCGAGGTCGGGCACAACGCCATCGGCGCGGGTCGCATCTTCGACCAGGGGGCCAAGCTCGTCGGCAACGCGATCGCTTCGGGCAGCCTTTTTCGCGGGCAAGCCTGGCGG
>JAAELL010000116.1 GCA_024226735.1 bacterium
CCCGGCGGCAACGACACCGAGACCAAGACCGACTACGTCACCGTCAACGCCGCCGCACCGGCGGCCGAGTTCTCGGGAAGCCCCACGAGCGGCACCGTGCCGCTCGCCGTGAGCTTCAGCGACCTCTCGACGGGTGACATCACGAGCTGGAGCTGGGACTTCGGCGACGGCAACACCTCGACCGTCCAAGACCCCAGCAACAACTACACCCTCCCCGGCACCTACACCGTCGCCCTCACGGTGATGGGCCCCGGCGGCAACGACACCGAGACCAAGACCGACTACGTCACCGTCAACGCCGCCGCACCGGCGGCCGAGTTCTCGGGGAGCCCCACGAGCGGCACCGCGCCGCTCGCCGTCAGCTTCAGCGACCTCTCGACGGGCGACGTCACGAGCTGGAGCTGGGACTTCGGCGACGGCAACACCTCGACCGCGCAGAACCCCAGCAACAACTACACCGCGGATGGAACGTACACGGTGGCCCTCACCGTCACGGGACCCGGCGGCAACGACACCGAGACCAAGACCGCCTACATCAACGTCAGCGCAACGGCGCCCGTAGCCGAGTTCTCTGGTGATCCGCAGACCGGCCCCACGCCCCTGACGGTGGACTTCGTCGATGAGAGCGACGGGGTCGTCGCCAGCTGGAGCTGGGACTTCGGCGACGGCGGTACGTCGACCTCACAGTTCCCGAGCCACACTTACACGACGAGCGGGGTCTACACCGTCTCGCTCACCACGACCGGCCCGGGCGGCAGCGACACTGAGACGAAGACGGACTACATCACTTCCGAGGTGGCGGCGCCCGTCGCCGAGTTCTCGGGCAGTCCGACGAGTGGCCCGGCGCCGCTGGCCGTCACCTTCAGCGATCTCTCGACCGGCGAGGCCACGAGCTGGGCCTGGAACTTCGGTGATGGAAGCACCGCCGCGGTGCAGAACCCGAGCCACAGCTACTTGGCGGATGGAACGTACACCGTCTCCCTCACCGTCACGGGCCCGGGCGGCATCGACACCGAAACCAAGGTGGACTACGTCACCGTCAGTTCGCTCGGCCCCGTGGCAGAGTTCTCCGGCACGCCGACCAGCGGGACCTCTCCGGTGATCACCGTGTTCAGCGACCTCTCGACCGGAGCGGTGACCGACTGGCTCTGGGACTTCGGGCACGGCGAGACCTCGACGCAGCAGAGCCCGACCCACGAGTTCCACTTCCTGGGGCCCCAGACCGTGTCGCTCACGGTGACGGGGCCGGGGGGCTCCGACACCGAGACCAAGGTCGCCTACGTGATCGTCGATCCGGCCGTGCTCGGGACGAACTACTGCGTGGCCGCCGCGAACTCGACGGGGGTCACCGCGTCGATCGGTGCCACGGGCAGTCTCCTGGTCGCGGTCAACGACGTGCGACTGAACGCGAGCGACATGCCCCTGAACCAGTTCGGCTTCTTCCTGGCGAGCCCGGACCAGGGCTTCATCATGATGCCCGGCAACAGCTCGGGGAACTTCTGCCTCGGTACGGGGCCGAACCTCGGTCGCTACAACGGCTTCGTGCAGAACTCCGGAAACACCGGGACGTTCTCGCTGCGCATCAACCTGGCGGCGGTGCCGATCTCGGTCGCGCCGTTCACCTTGGCTCTTCAGCCGGGCGACACCTGGAACTTCCAGGCGTGGTACCGCGACGGCCAGACGTCGAACTTCACCGACGGGATCAGCATCACGTTCGAGTGAGTCGATAGCGGCGGACAGTACGGGCGAGGGGGAAGCGGTGGCCACACCGCTTCCCCCTCGCCGCGTCTGGGCTCGCGCGTCCGTCGCCCGGAAGTTGCCACGGGGAGGGTCGCCGAGCGGGATGAATTGGCCTTGGGGCCGCGCTGAGGGATGAGACGAGACCGTTCCGCTCGCGTGCGAACTTCCGCTCCCGCAGTCGATCCCCCCTCTTCGTCGAACACGAGCCCCCGCCGCCCCCGCACTGGTGAGCATTCTCCGACCGGGGGTCCCGGCAGCAGCAACGGAAACATCTGCGTCAGCGGACAGATCGGCCGCCACAACGCTCAGGCGGCCAACTCCGGACAGTTCGGCACGATCCGGATTCAGGTCGACCTGAACAACCTACCCCGCCCGGTGGGCTCGGCGGCCGTCGTCAGCGGCGAGACCTGGCACTTCCAGTGCTGGTACCGCGAGGCGGCGAGCTCGAACTTCACCGACGGCATCAGCCTGACGTTCCAATAGGAGCGCCGACCTCTTCCGTCCCTCGGTGCAGCGAGCTCGTCAATCACCGCAGCCTCGCCGACACGGCCGCACGCACGCCGAAGTCCAGGCTGGAGGATGAATCAGATGAAGGGGATGCTGACGGCGTCCGTGAAGTTGCTCGTCAGCGCCGGATTGACGTCCCTGTACCAGCACTGGAAGTTCCACGTGTCGCCGGGCAAGACGGCTTGCGGCGGGTTGACCGGAACGCTGCCCAGGTCGACGTGCAGGCTCCCCGCGGGTCCCTGGATGATGGACGACGCCGCGTTGAAGCGCCCGATGTTCCCCGCGACGCAGATCGTGCCTTGGCTCCCCATCGGCACGAACGAGCCCTGGGTCTCGCTCGCCAGGAAGTAGCCGAACTGGCCCGGCGGGAGCTGAATCGCCGTCAACGTCAGGTTGTTCTCGACGACGGAGACACTTCCGCTCGCCGTGATCTGGCCCGGCGCACCGGATGAGTTGGGGGCCGCGGGACCGCAGTAGTTGGCGCCGACGAGGGCCTTCGATCCGGTCAACACGCACGCGCCCGTGCACGGTCCCCCCGCTCCGTTCCACGTCCACGCGCTCGTGCCGTTGAACGACTGTTGGTTCGCCGCGATCGTCAACGTCAGGGTCGTCGTCGTCATCCCCCCGTCGTCGGGATACGTCCCCGTCACGGTCAACACGTCGTCGCACAACAGGCCGACCAGCGGACTCCCGTCGGGCAACGTGACGGTGACGCTCGCGGCGGTCTGCGTGACGAGGACTCCGAACGCGTACATCTCGGCCGGCCCGTCACCGCAGTCGGTCTCGTCGCACGTGGAATTCACGGCCCAGCTTCCCCCGATGTCGAACGCCGTATTGCACCCCTGCGGGGCGGCCGTCACGTCCACGGGCGTGAAGAGAGTGGTGAACGTGGCGACGACGGTGCAGGCGACGAGGGTCTTCATGGCGCTCCTTGGTTACCCCCATGCTAGCGGAAGGATGTTGTATCTGCCCGACAAACGGCTCATCGCCCGCTGGCCTCCTCCACGAAACTCGTGAGGACAGCGAGCCCGTCCGGAACCGGTTCGAACAGCGGCGTCGAGTCTGCGTCGTCCCAGCTCCCCTCACACGCTTCTCGCGCTTCCTCGAAGAGCTCCTGCTCCTCTGGTACCGCGATCTGGGCCCCAACAACTTCACCGACGCGATCTCGATCACGTTCCTTTGATTCGACGGACGGTGGAGCGAGACTGACCGCCGCTCCCGCGTTGCCGAGGACGAGGTCGAGGACCTTCTCCAAATTCGCCGAGCGAGCTCGGGGCTATCGATGACGAGAACACCTCGCGTGGCGTCTAGTGGTGTGATTCACCCTGATGGGGCATATCGATCGGAGAGCCGAAGTCCCGTCGCGACCTTGCGTGGTGCCAGGCATCCGGGGCACATGATTGACAGAAGTCCGGTCCCGGGTGGAAGCTGGGGCGCGCACCAGCTCCTCACCGAAAGGCATTCGATGCGGCTCCTCCCCCTCGCTCCGGTCCTCGCCATCGCGACCAGCGCCGCGTTCGGTCAGTTGACGATCGTCAGCTCGACCCCGGGCTCGTTCGTGGACATCTCTGCCAGCGGTACGCCGCTCAGTCTCGGTGACGACGGAACGGTCAACATCGCGACGACGGTCGGGAACGCGCTGCTCGCCCCGGGGATCGTGTGCATTGGGAGCAATGGCGGCGTGCGCTTCTTCGGGGATGAGCTCGGTCTGGACTACAACAACCAGATGATCCCGAGCATGGCTGCGTTCTCCGGAGAGCAGGTGCTGCTGCCGTTCTGGGACGACATCGATACGCAAGGCGGCAACGCGGGCCAGATTCTCTGGGAGGAGATCGCGGGAACGTTCATCGTTCAGTGGCAGGACGCGCAGTTCTACAACAACACGGACCACGCGACGTTCCAGCTACAGGTGTTCTCGAGCGGGCCCGTCCACGCGCAGTTCGTGTACGCCGACGTCCTCTCGCCGCGCGCGGACGGCGGCGGCGGCGCGACGATTGGCTACCAGGCGGGCACGTGGGGCAACGACGTTCAGTACAGTTTCGACACGTCAAACGCAGTGACGAACGGCACGGTGCTGTCGCTCGAGGGCACGTTCAGCCCGCCGGCGCCGCCGCCTCCGGCGCCCTGCGGCCAGCTCCTGATTCTCGACTCCCTGCCCGGAGCGTTCGTCGACATCTCCGCGAGCGGCATCCCGCTCGGCCTCGGAGACGACGCCGAGGTCGACATCCAGACGACCGTCGGCAACGCGCTCTTCGCGGCGGGGACCGTCCGCATCGGGAGCAACGGCGGCGTGCGCTTCGGCGGCGCAGCGCTCGAGCTCGAATACGGCAACGGGCAGATTCCGAGCAACGGAGCTTTCTCCGGCGAGCAGGCGTTGCTGCCGTTCTGGGACGACTTCAACACGGGGGCCGGCAGCGCGGGCGAGATCTACTGGGACGAAGTCGGCGGCACTCTGATCGTCCAGTGGCAGGACGCACAGTTCTACGCGAGCACGGACTCTGCGACCTTCCAGTTGCAGGTCCCCTCCAGCGGATCCGCTCTGGCGCACTTCGTCTACACCGACGTGCAGCAGCCACGCGCCGCGGGCGGCGCGAGCGCGACGATCGGATACCAGGCGGGCGGCATCGACGTCGACGTGGAGTGGGCCTTCAACATTCCCGGCGGCGTGACCGACGGCACCGTCCTGACTCTGACCGACATGCCGGGCGTCGGCCAGCCGTACTGCGGCCCGAGCACCGGGAACTCGAGCGGCGCGCCGGCGCTGATCCAGGCCTGCGGCGCCACGTCCGTCACGGTCAACGACCTGCGCCTGACCGCCACGCAGCTCCCCGCGGGCCAGATCGGCTACTTCCTCGTTGGCCGCGCGCCCGGCTCCTTCGTCCCGCCGAACGCCGCCGGACCCATCTGCCTGCAGGGCGACATCGGCCGCTTCAACGCCTTGCCCCAGATCGTCGCAGGCCCCCTCGGGACCCTACACGTCGACCTGGCGAACCTCCCGACGAACGCGCCCGGCAGTCAGGTCGCCCTCCCGGGGGAGACGCTCTGGTTTCAGTGCTGGTACCAGGACGGGAGCACGAGCAACTTCACCGATGGAGTGTTCGTCACTCTGCAGTGAGTGTCTATTCTCGCCGCCCCCCCCTGCCCAGATCGAATGCATCTCCACCACCCTCGGCTACTCGTTGGAGTCTCCGTCCTGACGTTTTGGACCGCGTGCGCCACCTACGAGGAGGCGCTCGACCCTCGGGAGGAGATCATTCCCGAGGGCTTCACGAGGCAGGATCATCTGCGCGGGGCGATCACGCCCGAGCGCGAGTGGTGGGACGTGCTTCACTACGACCTGGCGCTGCAGGTGTTCCCGGGCGTGAAGAGCCTGGGGGGGTCGAATGTGATCGTCTTCCAGACTCTGGCGGCTGGCGATCGCATGCAAGTGGATCTACAGCCGCCTCTGGAGATCACGCGCGTGACCCGCGCGGGGCGCGAGTTGGCCTTCGAGCGTGAGGGAAACGTCTATTGGCTGACGTTGGACCGCACGCTCCGGGCCGGCGTGGAGGACCAGATCGAAGTGTTCTACGAGGGAACGCCGCTCGAGAGCGAGAACCCGCCCTGGAGCGGCGGCTTCACCTGGGACACCGACGAGCTGGGAAACCCCTTCATCGCCACGACCTGTCAGGGCATCGGCGCCAGCGTTTGGTGGCCGAACAAGGATCATGGTTACGACGAGCCCGATCGTGGCATGGACATTCGCGTCACCGTGCCAGCTGGCCTGACCGCCGTCTCCAACGGCAGGCTGCAATCCAGCGAGCACGACTCCGAAGCGCAGACTCGAACGTTCCACTGGCGCGTCACGAACCCGATCAACAACTACTGCGTCAACGTCAACATTGGCAACTATGCGGTCATCCCCGCGGTCTACGAGGGCGAGTTCGGCACGTTGGACACGGAGTATTGGGTCCTCGAGCATCAGCAGGACAAGGCCCGCGCGCACTTCAAAGAAGTTCCGCGTACGCTGGCCGCCTTCGAGCATTGGTTCGGGAAGTACCCCTTCTACGAAGACAGCTACAAGTTGGTCGTGGTGCCGTACCTGGGCATGGAACACCAGAGCTCGGTGACCTACGGCAACGGCTTTGCCAACGGCTACCGCGGGCGTGATCTGAGCAAGACGGGAGTGGGGCTCGAGTTCGACTTCATCATCATCCATGAGTCCGCTCACGAGTGGTTTGGCAACAACATCTCCATGAGGGATGTGGCGGACATGTGGATCCACGAGAGCTTCGCCAACTACGCCGAGAGCCTGTTCGTCGAGCACCACTTCACTGAGCGAGAGGCCCAGGACTACGTGATCGGCTGCCGCGATCTGATCGGCAACGACACTACGATCATCGGTGACTATCACCTGAACAGCTCCGGTTCGGGTGACATGTACTACAAGGGCGGCAACATGCTGCACACGATGCGTCACATGCTGAATGACGACGTCCGCTGGCGGTCCGTTCTGCGGGGGCTCAACGCCGACTTCTGGCACAAGACCGTCGGGACGGAAGAGTTCGAGGCCTACATCAGCCGAGCGGCCGGCTTCGACTACAGCCTGGTCTTCGATCAGTACCTGCGCACTACCGACATACCGGTGCTGAAGCACGCGCACCAGGGCCCGTCTCTCGAGGTTTGGTGGGACAACGTGGTGTCGGGTTTCCAAGTGCCCGTCCTGCTACGTATCAACGGCAAAGAGCAGCGCGTTACGGTCTCAGAGACTCCCACGACCATTGGATTCGACCCACCTTTGGAGTCGTTCGAGCTCGACCGCAACTTCTACATGACGGTCGAAGCCCAATAGGTGCCTTTGGCGCGGATGGGCGCCTGACTCGCCGGGCCCAACGGCGATCCACCGCCGGGCACTTCGACGCGCCCGACAACTGGTACCGTACGTGCGGACCATCCCCATGCGCATGAAAGTACTCCAGCTGTTTCCCGCCCTGCTCGTCCCAATGCTTCTCTCAGTCGAGCTGGGGACGGCGCAGGACCTCGAACAACAACTGAGCACGACCGACCCGAGCACTCTGGCCGCAGAAGCACTGAGCTTCGGTGACGCGCGCCGCGGAGCGGTCGTCTTCTACCAGGCGGACCTCGCCTGCACGCGCTGCCACATCCCCGACGAGGCGTCGAACCGGCTCGGGCCGGACCTGACTGCGCTGGGCCGTGAGGTCGCCGATGAGCACTTGATCGAGTCGATTCTCAGGCCGTCGAAAGCGATTCGTGAGGGCTACGAGCCGGTCGTGCTCGAGGTCGACGAGCAGCTGGTCACGGGACTCCTCGTCTCCGAGAACGCCGAGACGATCATCCTCCGCGACTCCTCGCGCGACTACAAAGAGGTGCGCTTCGAGCGTGCGGAGCTGAGCTCCTACCGCCGAAGCTCCGTGTCCGCGATGCCCTCCGGCCTGGTCAACCTGCTCGCGAGCAAGCAGCAGTTCCTGGACCTGGTGCGCTACCTCACCGAGCTCCGCGACGGCGGAAGCGCGCGCGCGAGAGAACTGGAACCAGACCCGGCACTCTACGCCTTGCGCCCGCTTCCCGCGTACGAGAAGGACATCGACCACGCCGGCTTCCTGGAGGATCTGGATCAGGAGGCATTCGAACGCGGAAGGGCCATCTACCAGCGCACATGCGTCAACTGCCATGGCACGCACGAACAGGAGGGCTCCCTACCGACGTCGCTCCGGTTCGCGTCGCAGCCGTTCAAGAACGGCTCCGACCCGCACACCATGTACCGCACTCTGACGAGCGGCTTCGGGATGATGGCGGCCCAGACCTGGATGGTGCCTTCGCAGAAGTACGACGTCATCCACTACGTGCGTCAGGCGTACCTGAAGGATCACAATCCCACTCAGCACTTCGAAGTCGATGGGGCGTACCTCGCGCGGCTGCCGAAAGGAACGGCGCGCGGGCCAGAGCCAGCGGAGACGACCGAGTGGCTGCAGATGGACTACGGGCCGAACCAGATGATGACTCTGGAGGTCGGCGACGATGGCAGCAACTTTGCCTACAAGGGCAACGCGATCCGCCTCGACGCAGGGCCCGGGGGAGTCGCTCAGGGGCGCTACTGGATGCTCTACGACTACGACACGCTGCGTGTCGCGGCGGCCTGGAGCGGCGACGAGTTCATCGACTGGAACAGCATCCACTTCAATGGCCGTCACGCGATCCATCCGCGGATCGCGGGCGAGCTCCACTTGGAGAACCCCACCGGACCCGGCTGGGGGCGGCCCGCCGATGGGAGCTTCGAGGACTCGCGCCTGGTCGGGCGAGACGACCGTCGGTACGGACCGCTCGCGCGAGACTGGGCACAGTACCGCGGCATGTACTACCACGGCCCAGACACGCTCATCGAGTACACCGTCGGCAAGACCCGAGTTCTCGAGATGCCGGGTGTCCTGGCAGGCCGCGAGGCGCTGGCCTTCACTCGGACGTTCAACGTCGGTGCGCGCGACCAGGAGCTCGTCCTGCAGGTCGCGCACGTCGACGACCCACTCGCGGCACTGGAGACCGATGGCGGCACCGCCTGGCTGGGTGCACTGCACGTGGACGCGGCCGCGCCCTCCAATGCCGAGCCCGCGCCGGACGCGTTCCACTTCGATGGCTCCGCCTTCCTCGAGCTCACGAGCGCAGACGGCCTGCACGCGGGAAACGGCGACTTCACGCTCGCGGCACGCATCCGCACGGACCGCGACGGCACCATCGTCGCTCTGACCGGCGATCAGGCCGAGTGGGTGCGGGACGGGTTGACGTGGTTCGTGCGCGGGGGGCGGCTGACGATCGACATCGGCTGGGTCGGGGCTTTCCAAGGTAGCGAGCAGGTGGCGGACAACGAGTGGCACGAGGTCGCCGTCCGCTACAGGCAAGCATCGGGCGAGATTCAGTTCTTCGTCGACAGCGAGGCCGATGAGCGGGTGGGACACCTGCGGCGCGAGGCACCACTCGCCGACCCCGTCGTGCGTATCGGCTACACCGCCTCGAACTTCCCAAGCCCCTCGCTCTTCGAGGGCAAGATCGCGGAGCTGCGCTTCTTCAACGCTGCGCTCGAATCGGCCGAGGTCGAGGACTTGGCGGCGGGCCGCCGCGGTCGTGCAGAGGCGCTCGCCGGGCATTGGCACCCGAGCGCGCTCACCGACGGACGCGCACAGGATCGAAGCGGACAGGGGCATCACGCCGAGGTCCGCGCAGGGGAGGGCGCCCCCCCCCCATCGCGCGTGGCCGGGGTCACGGTCGCAGGCGTCGAGGGCGAGGCAGACGGAATGCGCTGGTCCGCGAGTGCGGGCGACCTGCGGCTGCACATCCCGGCGGGCAACGATGCCAAGAGGTTCACGTTGTGGTTCGCCACGAGCGAGGATCGTGCCAGCGCCACGGCGCTGGCCGATGCCGTCGTCATCGACGTTCCCGCGCGCGATCTCGCGCCCAAGACCAAGGGCGGCCCCGCGCGCTGGGCGCAGGTCCTGACGAGCGAGGCCTCGATCGGTGCCGACGACGGCCCCTTCGCGGTCGACGTGCTCAAGCGCCCGACCGACAACCCCTGGTTCTGTCGCATCCGGCTGACAGGGTTCGACTTCACCGATGGCGGGGACACGGCCATCGTCAGCGCGTGGGACGGGAGTATCTGGAAGGTGTCGGGGCTCAATGGACTCCCCGGGCAAGCCGGCGGGACGGCGCCACGCTCGGTCCCGATCCACTGGCGTCGCATCGCCTCGGGTCTCTTCCAGCCGCTCGGCGTCAAGATCTTGAACGGCGAGGTCTACGTCACTTGCCGGGACGAGATCGTGATCCTGCACGACCTGAACGGCGACGAAGAGATCGACTGGTTCGAGTGCTTCAACAACGACCACCAGGTCACCGAGCACTTCCACGAGTTCGCCATGGGCTTGCAGAGCGACGCCGAGGGCAACCTGCTGTACGCGAAGTCGGCACGGCACGCACTTCCCGCGCTCGTCCCGCACCACGGAACACTGCTGCGTGTGAGCAAGGACGGCCAGCGCACGGAGATCGTCGCAAGCGGCTTCCGGGCCGCGAACGGCGTCTGCATCAACTCGGATGGCACCTTCATCGTCACCGACCAAGAGGGTCATTGGAACCCGAAGAACCGCATCAACTACGTCAAGCCGGGCGGCTTCTACGGGAACATGTACGGCTACCACGACGTCACCGACGAGTCGGACAGCGCGATGGAGCAACCACTGGCGTGGATCACCAACAGCTTCGATCGTTCGCCGGGGGAGCTGTTGTGGGTCGACAGTCCGAAGTGGGGTCCACTCGAGGGGCAGCTCCTCAATCTCTCGTACGGCTACGGCCGGGTCTACGTCGTCCCGCACGAAGATGTCGGTGGCCAGATGCAGGGCGGCATGTGCTCCCTTCCGATCGAGGACTTTCCAACCGGCGTCATGCGCGGCCGTTTCCATCCCGGCGATGGCCAGCTTTACCTGGCGGGCATGTTTGCGTGGGCTGGAAGCCAACAGCAACCCGGCGGCCTCTACCGGCTGCGCTACACGGGCCGCCCCGTGCACCTGCCGGTCGAGCTCAGCGCGACCAAGACCGGCCTCACGCTACGCTTCAGCGGCGAGCTCGACCGCACTACCGCATCCCTGCCCGCGAACTACCACGTCAAGGCGTGGGACCTGAAACGCACGAGGAACTACGGCTCGCCCCATTTGAACGAGCAGACCCTGCAGGTCGCCTCCGCCGTCCTAGCGCCGGACGGCCAGACCGTGCTGCTCGCAGTTCCCGACATCGCGCCGACGTGGTGCATGGAGATCCGGTACGAGCTCTCGAGCGCCGCCGGCGAGCCCGTTCGCGGGAAGATCCACAACACGATTCACCGGCTGAAGTGAGCCCACGTGCGACTGTATCTGCGAGCACGCAACCTATCGAACGTCGATCTCGAGATGCTCTGACTGTCCGCCCTTCACGTACACATCGTCAGTTGCGTAGGGGGATCTCTTGCTTGGCACTCACCACGATCGTGTATCTTCCAGGTGGCAAGCCATCGAACAGGAAGGTGCCGTCCCTAAGGCCCACGCTTGTCCGGTTCGGCGCTACGCCCTCTCCTGAGTAGTGGTTCATCCGGCAGCCAATCACGAACTCGCCGTACTCCACGCCATTCGGGTAAATCACCGCCCCCCCGATCGAGCCCGACGCTACAAGTTCGACCAAGACATCGTCTCGTGATGCCGCGACATCCCGTCGCCGGCTCGTTGCGTACGCATCCTTCTCGAAGGCAGGATCGTAGAGCAGCTGGCGAGCTACTCGAACGCCACTTGCCCGGTCTCGCGGCTTACGTGCGCCTCAACGCGGGTGCTGAGCTGAGAGCGCGTGAGTCGACGCTGGACATCGTTCAGTCGGCTTGCAGAGAGGTGCTAGAGCGACTTCCCAAGTTTCGCATCTACCGCGACGAAGTCGATTTCAAGCGCTGGCTCTACCGCACGGTCCAGCGCAAGATCGTGGCTCGCGCCCGCAAGGCAGTCCTACCGATGCGCTCCTTGACCGAGAAGGAGGCCGAGGTCGTGCTGGATGGCTGCTCGGGATTCTTCTCGCCCAGCCGCCAGGCCGCTGCTCGCGAGGAATTGACACGCGTCGAAGAGGCTTTTCGACAACTACCGGACGACTATCGCGAAGTGATCGTGCAGGCGCACATCCTCGGTCGCTCGCGCTCGGAGATCGCCGCGGACTCGGGGCGCAGTCCCGGAGCTGTCCGCGCGCTGCTGTGCCGAGCCGTCGCCCGCCTGGCGGTCAGAGCGGGCTTCATGCGGCCCTAGGCGCCTGGGCTCGGTGTGGCTTCACCGGGGCTCGATCGAACGCGCCGGCCGCACACCCTGGTTCACCTCCCGCGAACCAGCATTGTCGCTCGACCGGCGGGCTGCCCTCATCATGCTCGGACTATCCAGGAAAGAGCCTCCTCTGGCCGTGGCGAGTGCCGCGAAGCTCGGACTCGCGTTCGTCCGGAATCCCTGCCCGGGCTCCCTGGTCTCCAAACACCACTCCCACAGGTTCCCGTGGACGTCGTGGACTCCCCAAGCGTTGGGCCGTAGCGACCCAACCGGGGCCTTGTAGATGAACCCGTCTTCGAATCCACGCTCGAACCACTCCTTGGGGTCATGGCGCCCCAGCGCTTCGTCGGCGATGTTCGCCGCGCCCACGAGCGACTGCACGTCATCCCCCGTCCAGAACACGGTCGAGGATCCGGCGCGCGTGGCGTACTCCCATTGGGCCTCCGTTGGAAGCGAGAGACCGAGACAGGCGAGCGTGCCGTTCGCATCGCGCCACGACACGAATGACATGGGGTGATCGTCCGACTCCGCCCGGTCAGGGAAGTTGGCGCTGCTCTCGGTGACCCGCAGCCACTGGCCTTGGGTCATTTCGTACTTGGAGAGGAAATAGGCGCCCAGCGCCACGGTTCGAACCGTAGGGTCCGTGGTGCGGTGCTCTGGGTCCGCGTTCGGTGAACCGCGCGGGTGCTCGGCTGAAACGGGATACGAACCCATCGCGAACGACCCGGCGGGCACGAGCACGAGCACGATTCCCGTCCCCTCGGCAACCGTGGATCTTCCCGTCTGCGCGTCGCGCTCGGGCGCCTCACCAGTCCGAACCACGAGGAACTCCCACAACCCCGACTGCGGGTTGCGCCAGAGCGGCAGCAGCCCCATCTGCGGTGCGAGCGCGAGCCCACCATAGACGCTGAGCTCGGCGATGCTCGTACTCGCTTCGATCCACTTCTGGCGCGCCTCTGGCCCTTCCGTGCTGAGGATCGCTGTACGTTGGGCCAATGTGATGCGCTCCGTAACGTGCCCGACGATGTCCGGAAGCTCACGCAGGCCCTCGACGAGCTCGGTGAGAATCTCGCGTTGCCACTCGGTTTCCGTATCCTCGACGAGCTCGGTGGTGTGGTCCACAGCCAGCGTTTCGAGGGCTCCGCGATAGATGTCTTCACTCTCCAGAACACCCCGCGCGCGAGCGAGCCAAGCGCTCATGTAGCCGATCCGACTCGGGAACGCTGGCCACAGCTCCGGTTCCTTGCGTATCAGATCGCGGAGAATCTTGACGTCCGAGAGACGCCCGATCTGGGCCGCGGAGAGCCGCGCGCGCCGATCGGCGCGCTTGTGCAGCTCCGTACGCAGGGTGAGCGCCGCCACGTCCTTGGGACGTAGGCCAAGCGCCTGCTCGGTTTCGGCGAGCGCGCCGTCGAGTTCGCCCTCTTCCGCGAGAGCGCGCGCACGCTCGACTCGCTCGGCCACGATGGCGACTTCGATGCGGTGGCGCCACAGCTCCGATCCTGCGGCCAGGATCGCGACGATCGAGATCAGCGCCGCAGCCCACGTCGAGCGCGGATGACGGCGCCCCCAGCGCAGAGCACGTGCGCTGAGCGTCGGCGGACGCGCTTGGACCGGCCGGCCGTTCGAGAGGTTCGACAAGTCGAGCGCGAACTCAGCCGCCGTTTGATAGCGTCGCCTCAAGTCGATGTCCATCGCCTTCATGCAGACGACTTCCACGTCGCGGCGCACCAGCGGGTTCGTCTCGCGCAAGCGTGGCGGCGCGCCGGCCAGGATCCGTTGCATCGTGAACTCGGTCGACGCCGACGTGTAGGGTGTGTGCAGCGCAAGCATCTCGTAGAGCGTCACACCGAGCGAGTAAATGTCGGTGCGCGGGTCGACATTGCGCTCTCCGTTGAGCCGCTCGGGCGAGACGTACAGGAGCGAGCCCGGCACGACGCCGCTCTTCGTCAGCTGCGTCTCCCCAACTACAGCGGCCAATCCGAAGTCGAGCAGCATCGTGCGCCCATCGCGAGTGATCGCGATGTTCGACGGCTTCACGTCGCGATGGATCACACCGCGGCGGTGAGCGTGCTCGAGCGCATCGGCTACGCGGCGCGCGATCTCGAGACACACCTCGACCCACGGGCGCCCGTTCCAGACGTCCGCACGCTCACCATCCATGCCTCGAACGGCGTGAACCGAGCGCGTGAGGTCGTCACCGTTCAGCTCCTTGGGACGCTGACCAGAGAGCGACTCGAGCACCTCGGCCAGCGTGCAGCCGTCGATGAGCTCCATCGTGAAGTACGGGAGCCCCGCGTCCTCGCCAAACGTGTAGACCGGCACGATCCCGGGGTGGCGCATCAACGCGGCTGCGGCCCCCTCGCGCCGAAAACGGTCGACGCTGCTACCGAAGACGAGATTCTCTGGGCGTACGACCTTCAGTGCCACACGCCGGCCGAGAGACTCCTGCAGCGCTTCAAACACCACGCCCATGCCGCCCCCACCGATACGACGTATCAGACGGAAGTCACCGAGCCTCTCTGGCAATTCGTCGGCGTCCGCACCGTGTTCGCCCAGGAGCCCGAGTCCGAGAGTCTCTCGACCGCAGATCGGAGCTCAGCCGCCCTGGTTGGATTCTCGCGGCACAGCCGTTCCAACGCATCCTTGTCCCCGGTCTCGATTTGCTTGAGCAGCGTGAACAGCAAGCGCTCCGAGTCGTCGTCGGGCCCAGCGCCGGAGAGTTCGTTCGTGCGCGTCATCTGACGTGTCGATCCCGCGAGGGACCGCCTGGCTTCCGCGAAGCTGTAATGCCCGGAAGCCCCGCTCCCAAGCACAGCGAGGATAGCATCGGGGTCGAGGGTGCGAACACGGGAGCTGCGCTCGAGACGACCCGAGCACGGGTCAGCCGCGCCGTCGCGCGGCTGACTACGCGCGCGACTCAGGAGTCACGCATCGCCGCGAGCACCGTCGAAGCGAACGTACGCTCAACGTCGGAGAGGCGCGTGCCGCGGCAGAGACTCTCGAGCAGCTCCCGTCCGGCCCCGTCGCGCAGCCGCCCGATCGCCTCGATGGCCAGCGGCCCCAACGTCGGATCACGCTTGTTGAGAATCGACGATAGACGGGGCAGGTCCGTAGCATCCCCGCTCGCACCCAGCGCTCGGATCGCCTCCTGACGCACGCGTTGGCGCGGGTCGTCGAGGAGCCGCGCGAGCTCGACGTCGGAGGCGAAGACGCCCAGGCGTCCCAACGCGCGTACTGCGTTGCCAACGACGAGCGGGTCGTCGGACGCGAGCGCCGCGGAGCGTAGGTGAGCGGCCCGCTCGGGGCCCGCGGACCGACAATAGCGGATCACCTCACGCACCTCCTCGGGCGTCGACGCGGCGAGGAGCCGCGGGCGCGGCCCCTCGACGGCCTCGACCTCGGACGCCTTGCACGCCTGCTCGGGGCGACCGATCTCTGACGCGAATCTACTTGCGGCCGGAGGTACCTGGCCCCAGACCCAGGCCAGCGTCAGGAACGCGCAGCCCGCGGCGACGGCTAATGTGATCGCGGCCTTCATCAGTCCGCTCCCCCGATGATGAACATGCGATCGGCACCGACGATGTTGCCGTCGACACTCACGCGCACGCCGAACCTGGAGTTCGGCTGGATCACGCCGGCGCAAATCCCGGCGCGAACCGAGGAGAGCAGCTGGCGACGCTCGAACTTCAGCACCAGGCGATCGTTGAACATGTTGTCGGAGTGCAGCGGCACCGGGTTGCCGCCGGGGATGAGCAGCTTGATGTCGTGCGCGGATGTGGGCTGCATGAGGTCGAGGTTGGGTCCGGCCAGCCGGGCCCGGACGAGCCCGCCCGGCTTGCGCCACCTGCCGTTGATGACGCGCGGGCGAATCGTGACTCGCACGTTGTCGATGCGCACGAGTGCCGCGCAGGAGCTCGAGTTGCCGGCCAGGTCGCGCGCGACGACCATGACCTCCATTGCTCCATCGAGGCGTGTCGTGGTGTCGTAGCTGAGCTGGAACGGCGCGAAGGTTTGTGTGCCGAGCGAGACGCCGTCGACGACAATTTCGAGCGATTCGAGGTCGGCGGTCGTGGAGTCGGCAATGATGTCGATGACGCCCGACACTGTCGAGTGGTGCGCCGGCGCGACCAGCGTCTTCGTTGGTGCCTGGTTGTCGACGGTCACAGTCGCAGTGGCGATCGTCTCGTTACCGACCGCGTCGAGCGCGCGCACACTCACGAGCAGCGTGCCGTCGCCTCGCAGCGTCGTGTCGTCGAGGCTCGTCACCAGCGCAGAGCCCTGCGGCGTCCCGAAGACGACCGAACCGTCCAGCTGGTTGGGCGGAGCGCCCCGCACGAGCATCTCGACCTCGACCAGACCCGCGCCACCGTCGTCGGCGGAGGCGTCGATGCTCATCGTCCCGCTGATGATTTCGCCGTCGAGCGGCGCGAGGATCGTGATCGTGGGCGCCGTGTTGTCGACGAGTACGATCGCAGACGCAGTGGCGGAGTTGCCCTTGCCGTCGAACGCCTCGACCGACAGGTCGTACGAGCCGTCTGCGAGCACGGTCGTGTCGTAGTCGAGCTCGAACGGCTCCGCGGTCAGCGACGCGACGAGGTTGCCGTCGACGCGAAAGTCCACCTGCGCGACGCCGCTGCCCGGCAAAACGTCGACCACCGTCACGTCGAAGTCGATGCTCCCGCGCACGGTCGCGCCGTCCGAGGGTGCGTCGAGCGAGAGGTCCGGCGCCGTCGTATCGAGGATCACGATGATCCCCGCCGAGCCTTGCTGCGTAGTCGCGTCCGTCGCGGTCACGGTGATCGTGTTCGGACCCTCGACGAGCGCCACCGCGCCCATCGCGATGCCGCCGCCCGCCGGCAGCGTGCCCGTGACGCCGCTCGGCGCCGATTCGACATCCGTCTCCGTGAGATCGTCGACGGTGGCCGTTACAGCGATCGGCGACTCGCCCGGCCCGAAGCACGCGCCGTCGGCCGGGGAGTCGATCGTGACGATCGGCGCGGTGAGGTCGAGGATGACCGTCAAGCTCACAACCGTCGCGTTGCCGGCCTCGTCGGTGGTCGTCACCGTGATGGGGTTGCTGCCCTCGACCAGGTCGACGTCCCCGCTCGCCGTACCACCGCCGGCGGCCAGGGCGACCGAGTCCGCGCCGAACTCGACCGTCGTACCGGTCGCGTCGACGACCGAGATGGATAAGGGCGCGGGGGACATGCCGAAGACCGCGCCGTCGAGCGGCGACAGCACCGTCACGTCGGGAGCGATCGTATCGCTCGTCACCGCGACCGTCGTGCCGCCCACGTTGCCGGCGTCGTCGGTCGCCGTCACGCTCAGGTTGTTCAGCCCTTCGACGAGGGCGACCGTACCGCTCGTGGAACCTCCCCCGGCGGGTAGCGTCGTGTCGATCCCGGCGGGAGTCGATACGACGGTCGTCGCGCTGTCGTCCGTGACGGTCGTTTCGAGCAGCACGCTACTCGCTCCGAGCACGGCGCCGTCGAGCGGCGAGTCGATGCTGACGACAGGCGGGTCGGGATCGGCCGGCGTCTTGCACATGCCCGCGCTGCGTGCGTCGTAGATGGCCTGGACCTCGGCGGCGGAGAGCGCGCGCTCGAAGAGGGCGAGTTCGTCGATGTCCCCGTTGAAGTTCCCGTGGAAGCCGTGGCCGATCACGTTGCTGTTCAAGAACCCGACCGTGCCGACCGAGAACCCGACCGAGACGCCGTCCACGTAGATTTGCACGGTGGAGCCCGCCTTCGTCGCCGCGATATGGTGCCACAGGCCGTCGTTCAGCCCCGAGCCGGCGTTGTAGAACCAAGTGCCGCTCGCGCCGCCGCCTCCGGCACTGGACGCGAAGCCATAGGCCACTTTGCCCTGGCCGCCACTATTGAAGCTCGTGCTCAGCATGAACCTTTGCTGGAATCCACCGAGGTTGATGAACGCGCGCGCGTTGCCCGTTGTTTGCGTCCAGCGCGCCCATGTCACTACCGAGTGATCTCCGCTGGCGATGTCGAGGCTCGGGTCGAGACCGACGTCGATGCTGTCGTCCCCGCCGTCGAGAGAGAATGCTTGGCCCACGATCCCCGGCGCGAGCCCCATCCCTCCAAGCATGGTTCCCTGATTCGAGCCTTGGATGTCGTCGGCGGTGGTCCCTGCGATGGCGTCGCCGTCCCACCAGCCCACGATGCCTGGCGGGGGGGGAGCACAGATCTGGGCCTGGAGGCCCTGCGTGAGGAAGAGGAACGCGCTCGAGAAAACGAGCGACCGACGAGCGTACCTGGATAGGAACTTGGGTCTGAACATGAGCTAACCTCCCGTGTGCCTCACCACAGAGCAGGGGGCGAGCCCGCGTTACGCGAGAAACGAGAAATCGATCGCCTCCTCACACACTGGGAGCCGCAGCCGTGCGTGGATCGCACGAGGCGCGCAACTCCGCCATCCCAAGCCGATCTCAAAGTCCGATCGGGCCCGGGCAAGCACTCGGTGCGCGTGCAGACCGATGGCTCCGGCGCGGCCGGCGAGCCGTGGCGTGCCCTGCGAGTCTTCTACTGGCATCCGGGTCGCGAGCGAGTTTGCCTCTTTGGCCTATCCCCTTTCGCAAGGGGCGTGAGCGAAGGCACGATGGAGTTCGAAGGCGAGACCGCGGACGCCATCTTCGACCTCTACCAGACCCAAGACCCCGCAAGATGGGCCTGCGCTGGACCTTCGACGGTCCCGACAGGTACCACGAGGCGCCGCTCGAGGCGACCGGCCCCGATGGTCTCGAGCCCCTCAACGAGCTCGACTACGTCCGGTCGAAGACGCTCACCACGCTGGCCCCACCCACGGACGTCACCTCGGAGCACCTGCAGGTGCTCGAGAGGCTCGTGGGCCCCACGTGGGAGGCCAAGGGCGGCTGGCCTACCGGAGGTGTCTTCCACATCCAGTCGACGTTCGAGTGGGTCCCGTACGCCGACTACGTCCACGCGCGCTGCGTTGCGCTCGTCGCGGACGGCGAGCCCACGCATCTGCTCGATGCCTACGTCTACGACCACACCGAATCGGACGCGCTGCGTTGCCTCGCGCTGTCGAGGTCCGGTGGTGTCTGCGAGGGTGAGCTGAAGGTGCTGGAAGACGGCGCCCTGCAGCTCGATCTGATGAGCTACGAGGGACACGAGGTCGTCCCGTACGTCGTGCGATTCGATTTCGAGACGGACGGGATTCTGCGCGATCGGGTTTGGGCCGCCGAGAGC
The DNA here is from genome assembly GCA_024226735.1 of bacterium. GTDB lineage: Bacteria > Planctomycetota > UBA1135 > UBA1135 > JAAELL01. Next base: position 19,280 of record JAAELL010000116.1, read on the forward strand.
ACCGAGCGCACGCTCATTCTCGACGTCCACCACACGAAGCTCGAGCCGAAGAAGGATTGACCGGCGCGCACTGCGCCGGTCCACGCTGGCCCAACAAGCGCACCTTCGCCAGGATCTCAGAAGCGCGTGGATCCCGACCCGGGGGTAAGGTGTACGCCGCGCCGTGAGACCTCATGATCCAAAGCCTCGCAAGCACGCCGCGGCGAGGGCCGCGCGCACCTACTTGCGCAACGCCCTCGGCTGGCTCGAGGGGTTCCCTACCGGGCAGGAGCCAGGCCTCGTGCGCTGGCGCGCGTTTGGAACGCTCGAGCCGGGCGGCGCGCCGGTCGACATCGAGGTCGACCGAGAGCGTCTGCGCTCGAGCTCCCACGGTCTGCGCGGCGCGCGGCGCAAGTTTCCGCGTGCCCTTGCGCGAGTCGTGGGCGACGTCGACGCGTGGTCCGCGGGTGTCGAGCGGCGAATCGAGCTCCTGAAAGCCGCGGTGCACGAGGGTGCGCCACTCCCCGACGCGCGGACGCTCTCCGCGCTCAGCGGCCGAACGATCGACCGGATGCCCCCCGACCTGACCGCGCCGCTCCTGTGGGCGCTGTGGGATCGCGTGGAGCACTGGTCGGAGGCGCAGCGACGTCTCGCGGAGTGGCAACTCGCGCTCGCCGAAGTCGCGGCTCGCACCGGCGACGCGCGTGATCTCGCGCTGGAAGTCGCGCTCCGTCCCGGTCCCACCGAGGACCTCGAGCCGTTCCGCCGCATGCTGGGCGATCGACGGACCTGGCTCCGACCGTACGAGGAAGGCGGATTCCGCGCGAAGCTCGCGGCAACACTGAAAGCCATCGGCAGGATGCTCCGGGGAAGCGGGAAGAAGAACGAGTACAGCGCTTCGTCCCTGACGGTGGGCTTCCTGGCTCCAGGCGTTCCGCGACCGCAGCCGCGGCTCGCGCACGAGCTCCTCACGGTACTGCTGCGGCGCCCCGGCGAGATCGACCTGCGCGCGCTGGGTGCGCTCCTATCGGCCACCCGGCTCGACGAGTGGGACGCATGGTGGCGCGCTGCCGAGGACGTCGAGCGCCGAGTCCGGTCCGCGCTGGGCCGCGCGGTTCTGCACGATCGCGTGCCGAACAAGGACCTCGCGCGCGTCGCGACGGAAGGCGAGAGCTGGCTCGCCGAGCTCGCGGAGCCTCCAGCACCTTGGGACTTTGCACGCGCACGCCGGACCGCGGCGCAATTCGCGGCACGGTGCGATCCTTCACTCGCCGTCCAGGTGCTCGCCGCGTGGGAAGCCGTCCCCGACGGGTCGCCTCTGAGCAAGCGCAGCTGGCGCGGTTCCACGCACCGCGAGCTGGTCGCAAGACGCTGGACGCACGCTCTCCAGGATGGCCTCGGGCGGAAGCAGGCCGCGCGGCTGGCAAGTGCGCAGCTCGCGCTCCTGCGCACACACGCGAGCCGCGAAGCCCAGCGCCTCGTTGACGCGTTCACGAGCGTCGCCCTCGAGGAGGCCTCCAAGATGTCAGGGCCGAAGCTGGACCTGCTCGTCGCAACGCTCGGCGAGCTCGGGAGTCGCGGCACCGCCGGCATGAACCTCCTCGCCACAGTCGCGGCGTGGGAGATTCAGGTCGAACCGTTTCTGGCGGTGACCAAGGAGCCTGTGCGTTGCGCGGACCTGATCCAGGCCTGGGACGGCGCCCGAGCGGAGAGCGGCTGGCCGGACGAGCGGCTCCTCGCACGCCTCTGCGGCGACGACGTTTTCGACACGGAGTTTTGGACGGAGGGCGGCAAGCTCGACTGGGACTCTGCGGAGTACGAGAGCCTGCGGCGCGCGGCGCGCAGCGACCATGCCCGCGACCTGTTCCACGGCCTCGTGAAGGACGGACAGCGGCAGCGACTGCGTGAATTCGCGCGGCTGCACTTGGCTGCCACCGCCCTCACACCCGACGGCCCATCGGAGGAACCACCGATCCAATCGGCGTCGACAGACGACTTCCCCTGGGTGCCGCAAGAGCTGCGCGACGCGGCGCGCGACCTGCAAGCGATCGACGGTCCCGAGTCGCTCGACCGCGCCTTGCGCGACGACGTGATGCGGCCCGAGCGCATCGAGGCGGAGGTGGAGGCGTTGAAGGAGAGGCTGCCGGCCGCCGATCCGCGCTGGGCCCCCCACCTGGCCGCGCGCCTCGAGACGCTGAGAAGGCGGATGAGCCAACCGCCGCACCTCACGCCCGCGCGCGTGGCGGCCTGCCGCACGCGGATCGACCGGCGCACGCGCATGGCGCGCCTCGCGGCCTGGGAACGCACCCTGCAAGGCAGCCTGGAGCGGCACCTGCCGGTTGGGTTCGCCGCGCTGCAGGAGCGGACGATGCCGAACATGGTGTCCGCGCTGGCGGCCCTTCGCCGGGCCGCTCGAGACCTGGCCTGGCACTTGATCGCGCTGCGCGGGACCGCCGCAGCCGACCTGCGCGACGAGCCCGCCAACGCCGCTTGGCGTCGGCGGATGGGAGCGCGCGGGCTGAACCTCGCGTCCTGGATCGATCCGGCGCCCGGTCCCGAGGTCCTCTCCCCGCAGGGTCGGATCCTGCGCTTCGCGTTCGAGACGGACACGCTCGAGATCTTCCAGATGGGGCGCTGGTTCGGAACGTGCCTGTCGCCCGGCGATTTCAACTTCTTCTCGACGGTCGCCAACGCCGCCGATCTGAACAAGCGCGTGCTCGTGGCCCGCGATCCGCGCGGGAAGGTGCAAGTCCGATGCCTCTTCGCGCTCACCAGACGCGGCGAGCTACTGGCCTTCCACGTCTACGCGCACGAAGAAGGCCCATGGGCGCGCGCACAGGTCCACACGATCGCGGTCGAGCTCGCGCGCTCGGTGGGAACGCGACTCGTGCCGGAGGGCGAGGTCGAAACCCTCGTCGCTCCGGCTTGGTACGACGACGGGCCGATCGACCTCACGGGCCGGCTCGAACTCTTCCGCGCCAATGGCCCGCTCGTCTCGGCGATACGCACGGCAGAGCCGAGTCGTTTGCCGGGCCTCCTCGAGGAGGAGCTGGGTGTCGAGCTCCTCGACAGCGCGCTCGACCAGATCATCACCCACGACGTGTTCGCCGAGGAGCCCGCACGCCTCGTCGCACTCGGTCCTCTCCTGCACTCGCGGCCGCTCAGCGGCTGGGCCGCGGTCGACATCGCGCAGCGTGTGATCGATCACGATCCGGACTTCGCGCGCACGATGTTGCTGCGGTTCCTGCGGCGCCGCCGTGGGCGTGGACTCGACCTCCACGGCGGAAAGCTCGTGGAGCTCGCAACCGCCCTCTCGAAATGCGGCGAGCCGGGCCGCGCGCTGCGCGTGCTCCGTAACGTCGAACACACGGACGCCGACTCCGAGCACGCCGCCGTGGACGCGCTCCTCGCACTCCACCGGCAAGGGCAAGCGATTCGCAAGCTCGAAGGCCTCGCGCACGGGGGCGACCAACGCGCCTCGAAGCGGCTGCACGACATGGCGAAGCCGGGGTAGAGGACGGGCACCGACATGTGCCGCCAGTTATCCGAGACGGAGTCGTAGACCGACAGCGACTTGAGTCCCGTGTACTGAGGGTCGCCTCCGGCCAGGCTGCCCGTGCCCGGACGCCTCGCCCGCGAGCGTGCCGTTCTCGACGTCCCAGAGCCGAACGGGGTTCTCTCCGTCGTCCTCATGGCTCGTCGCGAGGACAGGGCCGTCTGGACTCCACGCCACGATCAGCCCGTCCTGGGCCCGGTCCCGCTACACGACCAGAATAGCCGCTCCGACCGAATCGCTGCGGATCGAGTGCGGTCAACGTGTCGTCTCGGTGGAACCACCAGCCCGGCTGAACGCACCGGTCAGGGCAAGGTGGTATCGAGGGATCTATCGGCAGGATCGAAACCCACAATGCAAACTCGCCGACTGAAATCAACCACGTCGGGTTGAGCGCGATTCGAGCTCACGTGGGCGGGCCAATCCAGAGCCAGCGGGTGCCGCAGAGAATTGCAGTGGAACACGACCAGTCTGGAGTTTCGCCATTCTCACGGGGCAAAGAGGGACTGCCGGTGCGTCCGGCGAGAGCCTCGAGTGCGGACACCAACGGATCGAGCTGCTCTCCCGGGAGTGGACGGACGGCCCTAGAGGTCCGGCCGACAATGCACTCGGCACGAGCACGCGCCCTCCGCACCCGCATCGCTCGGCCAGCAAGTGCTCTCCCAGGTCGACGGGCTCTCCCCCGGCGACGAGCGCGGGACTTCCGTCCGGGGCGCCGGCGACGTGAACGGTGACGGCCTGGAGGATGTCGTGATCGGGACGCCCAACCACGACACAGCGCTCGAGAACGTCGGCCGCGTACTCGTCGTCGCAGGCGGGACCGGTAACGTGCTCCACGAGTTCGTGGGCACGGAGGTCCTTCGGGTTCTCGGGCTTCGCCGTCGATGGCGCCGGGGACGTGAATGACGACGGCTTCGACGACGTGATCGTGGGCGCGTGCCGTGACGGCACGGCGGCCAGCGGTGCCGTGCCGTCACGGCACGTGCCTTCGCCGGCGCGGACGGAAGCGTTCTGCACGAGCTCTTCGGCATCGACGACTTCGCCGTCGGCTCGAAAGACGCCGAGCCGGCGGGCTTGCGGTCGGGTCGCCTACAAGTCTTCTCGCCGAGCTCTACGCCCACGAAGGTACCAACACACCGCCCTCCTCTTCCTCTCAGGTCGGCTCCGGGGGCGGGGATCTGAATGGTGACGGTTACGACGACTACGCCGTGGGGAGCCTCTACTACGACCCGTACGTGCCGATCGAGACGAGCATGGTCCGCGTGTATTCGGGCTTCGACGGCTCGCTCCTGTACGTCATCGACAGCGACGCCGGGCAAGACCGCTTCGGGGCAAGCCTCGACCTCGTGCCAGACACGAACGGCGACCAACTGGCGGATCTGCTCGTCGGCGCGGAGAAGGACACCGGGACGAGGGGACGGGCGACGCTCTTCGGCTTCCCTTTCGAGACGCGCCTGATCTGCGACAGTCAGCCCAACTCGACCCAGGTCGGTGCCACCCTCGAGCTCGTCGGCAGCGTGCAGGTCACAGCCAACGATGTGGTCCTGCGCGCGGCGCAACTCCCCATGGACCAGCCGAAGCCGCGTGGTGGGCAGCTCCGCGCCGCCGGGTAGTACGGGCGAGCGAAGCCGAGGACGCGCTCGAGCGGAAGAAGTAGGCGACTCCGATCCGGCATCAACCGCTTCTTCTGTGTCCCGCAGGCTCAGCGATCAACCGATCCTGGACCTGCTCAGAACATGTTCGTCAGGCCGTAGAAGTACGCGATGTAGGCGGCCACGATCACAGCGAGGGTTGCGATCCGCATCCACGCCCCTCGCCTGCGCTCGCGCGCCGCCGACGAACGCTCGTGCGCCCAGTCGCGCTCGATCCGCGCGAGCTGATCCTCGAGCATTCGAACGCGCTTCTCCAAGTCGGTGTCGGTCATATCGAGCTGCTAGTGGTGTGATGCAGACATTCGCAGTCGTATCCCGAGCTCGCGGGTGCGTGCCACAAGGCGCGGCGACGACGCAACTTCGCTGCCAATACGGTGATACTGGGATTGGTCGCAGGAGCCGCAACGCCGTGGCGCGTGCATGCGGGCCGGGATACGACTGCGAATGTCTGCACCACACCACTAGGTCTGCGTCATCTCTGCGAAGTAATTGAACCACACGCTTCAGCTCGCGACGTACGCAAAAGCCGCAGTGGCAGAGCGAATGCTCAGCGCGGGTCCGAGTCGATGCGGCGGAACGCCTCCTCCAGGCTCGCGTACACGACGCTCTCGTAGCTCTTGCTGTTCTGGTGGGTCCGCAGGCCCTCGAGGTCGACGGTCAGCTCCTGCCCGGCCGCGAGGTTCGGCAGAGAGATGAAATGGCCCGGCTTCAGGTTGCGGAGCTTGAGGTTCTGCAACCCGCCGTTGATCCGGATCGCCTCACGGGCGACGAGCGATTTGACGAAGCAGTCGACGTCCGCTGGTCCGCGCAGCACGACCTCGCCGTCCTCCGGTGCACGCCCACCGTCCAGGACCTGCGCGAACACGCGGAGCCCAGCGGCTCCGTCGGCCCGCACGACCACGGAGCGCCCCTGCGCGCGGGCGAGGACCTCGCTGAGCGGGATGTACTGCAGGGAAGCGCCGTCACGGAAGTGCCCGCGCACATCGTCGAGGCCGACGTCCCGCGTCAGATCCAGCTTCTCCACGAGATCGAAGAACACCCGCGCGACGGTGGCCTCGCCCCCCGGGAAGTTGCCGTCCAGGAACTCGGTGTAGTGCGCTTGCAGGAGGTGCCGGGGCTCGTCCAGGACCGCGCGCTGGATCTTGCGCAGGTAGCCCATGAAGCGCGGCGTGTCCGTCACGTGGATCAGTGCGCGGCTCTCGGAGGCGGGGTGACCGTGGACCCGCGCCGCCGGCACGAGCAGCTGCAGGAGATGCTGCTCCTGGCTCGGGAGCTCGAGCCCGGCACGCGCGCTGAGTTCCTGGACGGCGCCTGCGGCGCCGACATGGAGCTGCGGCGCGACGCCGAGCGCGAGCACAGCGGTGTGCGCGCCGGGCTCGAGGCGCTCTTCGACTCGGATCGGGGGGGGGGGGGGACGCCGTCCGGCCCGGAGTTGCTCCCCTCCTCCATCGGCAAGTTCCGCATCCGGCGCAAGCTCGGCGAGGGCGGCATGGGTGCTGTCTACGAGGCCGAGCAGGAACACCCGCACCGCACCGTCGCGCTCGAGGTCCTGCGTCCGGCCTTCCTCTCGGCCGACGCGCTGCGCCGCTTCGAGCGGGAGGGCGAGTTTCTCGCGCGCCTGCAGCACCCGGGGATCGCGCCGATCTTCGAGTCGGGCCGGGCAGAGAGCGACGTCGGGCCTCAGCCGTACTTCGCGATGGAGCTGGTGCGCGGCGAGCCTCTCATCGAGTTCGCGCGGAACGCGGACCTCGGACGGCGAAAGCGTCCCGAGCTCCTTGCGCGCGTCGCCGACGCCGTGCAGCACGCGACCTCGCACACGGACGTGGGGCAGATCCTCGGCACGCTCGCATACATGAGCCCCGAGCAGGCCTCAGGCGACCAGTGCTCGGTCCAGGAGTCCGCGCGGGTCGCCGTCCCGGACGTCATCCACGCCGCCTTCCTGGATGAGATGCGGATCCTGGCGGTGCCTTCTCACCCGACGGGACCCGGATCGCCTCGGGGGACCGCGAGGGCCACCTGCGGTTGTGGGACGCCGAGACGGGCGACCTGCTCATGAAGCTCGATGGACACACCGACTACATCAAGTCGATCGCCTTCAGCCCCGACGGGCGCCGCATCGCGACGGGGTCGGGGGACAAGACGGTGCGCATCTGGGACTGCGATCCCGCGGCGGAGCGCTGGAACGAGGTACGCGCGATCCAGCGCGCCACGCCCGACGCCGAGGGGCTCGTCGCGGAGCTCTACGCCGAGCTGGTGGATCCGGCCGCGGTCGTCGCGCGGATCGAGGCGGACGAGGCGCTCGACCCGCTCGCGCTGCGGGCGGTGCTGCAGCGCGAAGTGGACGCGGCAAACGCAGCGGCGAAGGGCGACTGAGCCGATGTCCCTTGTCGTGGAAGCCCCCCACACTTGAAGGGTTTGGCAAGGTCTGCGAATCTGGTTGAATGCCGAACTTCGCCGACTGTCTGAGAGTCCGCGGGGCCGCAGAGCTGCCCGCCTTGCGCCCCCCCCTCAACGGCTATCGCCTCTTCGCAAGGGCGCGATGAGCGAGGACATCTCGAGCAAGCTTCCGTGGCTCCAACATGTCGTGAGCCAAGGTCCACAGCCCCTCTTCGCCACGATCAGCGGAGCGCACCTCTACGGGTTCGAGTCTGCCGACAGCGACTACGACCTGCGGGGCGCGTTCGTCGCACCCCTCGATCAAGTGCTCCGGCTGCGCGGTCCCAACGAGACCATCTCGATTCTCGAAGAACGCGACGGAATGGAGTTGGACTGGGTCGCGCATGACCTCTCGAAGTTCGCTCGGCTGATGACGAAGCGCAACGGCTACGTCCTCGAGCAGCTGTTTTCCCCGCTGGTCGTTCACGGGGGACCTTGGCTCGACGAACTCCGAACGCTCGGAGAAGGCTGCGTGATTCGACACCTCTACCACCACTACAACGGCTTCGTATCGAATCAGCGCGAGCTCCTCGAAGGCGGAGAGGAGACCGCCAAGAGGCTCCTCTACTGCTACAGGGTCCTCCTAACCGGAATCCACGTCCTACGCAGCGGCGAGATCGAAGCCAACCTGACCGCGCTGAACGAGGAGTACGAAGTCCCGGAGATCGGTGATCTCATCGAGAGGAAGAGATCCGGCCGGGAGAAAGGAGCCCTGGCTGACGGCGAAGCGGCCTCCCACCAACCGATGCTGGACTCGCTCCAGGCGAGGCTCGACGCGGCTTTCGAGAACAGCCAACTGCCCGATGAGGTGACCTCGTTCGATGGCCTCGACGACTACGTCGTTCGAGCCAGACTGGAGCTTGGCCGTGGCTGAGTTCTGGGAAAAGAACCTCATCCTGCGGACGCTGTCCGGGTCTCGGGCACATGGGCTTGCACGCGAAGGCAGCGACACTGACACCAGGGGGGTCTGCATCCCCCCCGTCAAGTACCTCCTTGGGTTGAGCAAGTTCGAGCAACACGAAAGCGACGGCGGGGACCATGTCACGTACGCGCTGGCGAAGTTCGTCCGACTCGCTCTCCAGGGCAACCCGAACATCATGGAGTCCCTGTTCGCCCACGACGACGACATTCTATTCGTCAACGGGGCTGGACGTCAGCTCATCGAGGCTCGAGACCGCTTTCTCTCCAAGCAGTTGGGGCAGCGCTTCATGGGCTACGCCCTCGACCAGTTGAAGCGAATGGAACGTCACCACCGCTGGCTGGTCAATCCCCCCACGTCCCAGCCACAGCCCATCGAGTACGGCGCGACAGAGGCCGGTGGACGGTTCCGATTCCCCGACACGGATCGGCAGAAGGCATACGACGCGGACCTCAAGCAATGGCACCACTACCACACATGGCGCAAGGAGCGCAACCCCGACCGCGCGGTCCTGGAAGACCGTCACGGTTACGACACCAAGCACGCAATGCACCTCATCCGGCTCTTGAAAATGGGAGAGGAGGTGCTGTCGAAGGGCGTCTTGGTCGTCCGCCGACCGGATGCCGAATGGCTCCTGGGAATCCGGGACGGGGCGCTCGACTACGAGTCGCTCTTGAGCCTCGCGGAGGACATGACCTCGACCCTCAACGAGCAGTTGACGGCGTCACCGCTGCCCGACGGCCCAGACGAGGAGGCTGCCGAAACACTCCTGGTTCGGCTCCACCAAGAGGCTCTCGCCGGAACACAGGGATGAGAGGAAGCGCGAGGCCAGACTCGATGCCGAAGCTTCGCTACCCCCTCACCGAAAGGTGATCTCCACGGTGTCGGTGAATTGGCTCGTGAGCCCAAAGCTGCTGTCCCGGAACCAGCACTGGAAGTCCCAGGTATCGCCATTGCTCGATGGGCAAGCGCTCGAACGGCAAACCGTCGAACCGGGTGGACCCCACTTCGATCCCCAGCACCCCACCCCAAGCCGAGCGGAGTTCAATTTCTCGGACGGGCTGGAGCTGACGTTCACGCCCTGACGTGCTGGGTGCGCCAGTCGCGTCGATCCTGCACGGGGCCCGCGCCCCTCACGTCTCGCGGGTTCAGACCGGGGCCGAGGCAACGCCCTCACTCCGTCAGGATCACCGTCTTCGCCAGCGTCCACGTCCCGCCAGCGGGAGACGTCGACGATCGGCTCAGCGCCTGAAAGCTCAAGGGCTGACCGACGAGCGCGGGGTCGTCCGGCACGTGCACCGTCACAAGGATCGGGGCCGACGTGAGCGCCTTGCGCGTGGCGACGAGCTCGAGCAACGGCAGGGGCAACCAGCGGTCTCCGAACGGCGTAGCGTCGGGAACAGCGAGCTGCTGCCCACGCGCGAGCCACAGAACGCTGAAGTTCCCGGGCTCGGTGTAGAACTCGATGTTGAGCTTCTTGCCGATCCCCACAGTGTCCGGCATGTCGAGCGTGCGGAGCTCGAGTGCCCCCATGTCGTTCGCGTCATCGAAGTCGAGGTCGCCGTCGACACCGCGCGGGCTACCCGTCAGGTCGACACCCGCGGTCGTGTTGAGCGCATCGACACAGTCGGCACCGAAACCGAGCCGGTAATCGCCGCGATCCGGGTTCACGAAAAGTGGATCGACGGAGATGTTGCCGAAGCTGCCCGCGTAGTCCCCGTCGCCGATGTTGTTGTCGGTGACGCCAAAGCTGCCGCTACCCATCGGAATGTCGACGTCGTCGCCGTTGCCGAAGATCACCGATCCATTCAGGCTCGAGCCGGAGGGCGGGTCGTTGAAGTGCAGACCCACATTCGAGTTGTGGGCGATCGTCGAACGCCGGATGCGACAACGCGACTCACCCAAGATGCCGTTGACGTTGTCCGCGATCAGGCTGTCGTTGATCTCGAACAAGACCTGGCCCGAGCTCTGGTGCGCGAGCTCGATCGCCGTCGTGTTCTCGACGAACGTGCAACGGAAAAAGTCCGCGTCCATGTAGCACTCGATTCCAGCTTCGCAATAGGCGCCACACGCGAGGCCACGGAATGTCGAGTCCCGAACCGTAATGACTGGGTCGTTGAAGTCCTCTGAGATGGCTCGAATCCCCGAGTTCGTGCAGTCGATGAAGTCGACGCGGTCGACGGTCAACAGATTCGGGAACTGGAACAGGTTGAAGATCCCGAAGTAGACCCCGTCGCCACAAGCCTCGAAGCGCATGTCCGCAAGCTCCAGCGAGAGCGCGCCGGCGTCCCATTCCGGGGCCCGGACACTCACGCCGCACGTCGCAGCGCGCACGGTGAAGTTGCGCAGCACATAGGACGCGGGCGTGTCGATCTCCGAAGAGCCCATGAAGATGTCCGTCTGCCCGTTGCCGACCACGAACGTGTCGTCGCGGCTCGACTCGCCGACGAGATCGATGCCGTCCCGGAGCGCGAGCGGGAACGATTCGCCGATCGTCTGGTCGTACGTTCCAGGCGAGAGGCGCAGCGTATGCGCGCCCAAGGGAATCTGCACCAGCGAATGGCGCAGCGTCCGCCACGCGTCCGTCGGCGACGTCCCCCCGTTCCCGTCAGAGCCATTGATGGGGTCGACGTACCAGTCAGCCGCAAGGGCTTGGGTCGACAGGATCGATGCGAGCAGGACGCACGTTGCAATTGTTTTTCTCATTCTCAGGTCCATCTGCTACTCCCTGTGCGCTCGTTTGCCCTCCGGGGAAGAAGCGTTGGAAGAACCTCGAACGTACCGCAGTCGCTCACTGCCACCGTGGCAGTCTCGCGCAACTCCCCCCCGGCTCGCGCCCCTGAATCCTGACGATGAGACTCAACTCCCTGATCTTTCCCCCGAGGGCGAGGACACACTGGTAGTGATGCGAAGAGGCGAGGAAATCGGCCGCGTGGTCCACACCGGAGGGCTACGAGGGTGGACGGCTTCCTCATGGAGGTCAATCGGCGAGTGGAGCCACCGCAAACTCCCCCGTTGACCCTCAGCCTACGCACGTGGGAGCGCGTGAGGGGAAGTCTGGGGAGGGGACGCTTCTTTCGCCCGCTTCCATCTGTCAACGTGTGGACATCTAAAACGTGTCCCTGACTCCGGAGCCCCTCATGCGCCTGCTGATTGTTCTTGCAACCGCGTTCTGCCTGTCCTTCCTCGCCAGCTGCGGCGGCGAGCTCACCCCCGACGCCGCCGCGGATGAAGTCGCCGAAGCCGTCGACGAGTTCGTGGGCGTGCTAGCCAAGATCACCGACAAGGCAACCGCGGAGGAGCATGACGAGGACCTCAAGGCGGTCGTGCAGAAGATGAAGGACATCAATGCGCGCACCGAGAAGCTGGAGGATCAAGCCGCGTTCGATGCGAAGGTCAAGGAGACCATCAAGGAGCCGATGGCGAAGCTGATGAAGGAGTCCACGCGTCTAGGCATGGACACCGAGATCATGGCGGTGATCGAAGAGACGATGGCCGAAATGCAGAAGGTGGGCAAGTAGCGGGCTCGGTCACCAGCGGAGCTCGCGCTCTGGCGCCGAAGGGCTTGGTTCGCCGGGATGTCGGAAGTCGTCGCCGCGGTAGCCGAGCCCAACTCCGCTTCTGTCCACATGCTCGAGAAACGCCGTTCGAGGCGCGAAGGTGCGCGGACGCTCCCTCCGCGAGCTGCTCGATGACTCCGCGGCTGGCCCCGGTCCGCGCTGGGTGGTTCGTGGCGATCCGGGGTGTGGCAAGACGACGCTCGTGCGCCATCTCGCGTGGGAGCTGGCAGGCGATCCGGAGCAGCGTTGGTATCCGGTGTACCTGCGCGTCCGACAACTCGTTGAAGCCGGGGGTGGGCGCGGTCAGCCGTGGGCGCGGGTGCGGCGCTTGCTCGAAGAGTTCGGTCACGACGACATTGTTCTCACCGACCTCGAAGCGCTGCGTGCTGAAGGGCGGCTGCTCGTCATCCTCGACGGGTTGGACGAAGTCGGCCGCGAGCGCGCAGAGGCGGCGCGCAGCCTCATCACCCTCCTCGCGACCGAGCACATGGGTCCCTCACCGATTCTCGTGACGTGCCGGCGCATCGGCTACCGCCCGCTCGGGCACGGCTTCGGCGAAGCCGATGTGCTGCCGCTCGGAGAGGATGCGCAGGCGCTGCTCCTGCGTCAGTGCCTGAACGTCCTCGGCCGCGGCGGAGGTGGCAAGAGCCCCGAGACTTGGGTCCGCGAGTTCGCGAGCGAGGCCACCTTGGCGTCGTTCGCCGAGAACCCGCTGCTGCTGACGCTAATGGCGATCCTCGTCGGCGAAGGGAAGCGGCCGGCGGCCCTGCGCAGTCAGTTGTACGAGCAGGTCATCGACCTTCTCCTCGACGGTAGACACAAGCCTGACCCCCAGCCCGTGCCGTGCAAGTTGGAGGTGCACGATGCGCTCGCGTGCGTGGCGGAGCGCATGACGGAGGAGGGCCAGGTCGCGGCGAAGCGCGAAGTCCTGGAGACGTACGTACGTCGCATGCGCAGGCTAGGAGAGACCGAACAGGAGAGCCTGGAGAACCTGCTCGCGGAGCCGTGCTGGCATGGCGATTCTGTTCCGCTTGGCCCGCGAGAGCGGGGTCCAATCGAAGAGCGGCTTCGAGTCCGCAGCGCGCGGCGTCGACGAGATCGGTCGCATGCTCCACGGTTGGCGGAAGTCCCTTCGATGAAGCGCGTGGGCGGACTGTGGGACGCGGTCGTCTCGTTCGAGAACCTTCGGCTTGCCGCACTGCGGGCTGCGCGGGGAAAGCATCGGGTGGCCGGGGTGGCACGGTTTCTCGCCGATCTCGAGCTCGAGGTCCTCGCGCTCCAACGCGAGCTTCGGAGCGGCACCTGGCGACCGGGCCGGCCGACGACCTTCCGCATCCATGACCCCAAGGAGCGCACGATCACTGCGGCCCCGTTCCGCGAGCGAGTGGTGCACCATGCGCTGATGGATGTCTTGGAGCCCGTCCTGGAGCGACGAATGGTGCACGTGAGCTTCGCCTGCCGGAGGGGCAAGGGGACACACGCGGCGCTCGCCCATGCGCGGCAGCTCGTACGGCGCCACGGGTGGTTCCTCGAGTTGGACATCGCACGGTGCTTCGACTCGCTCGATCACGGAGTCGTCCTCCGGTGTCTGCGGCGTGCCGTGAAGGACCGTGCGGTGCTCGAGCTGGCAGACACAATCGTCACGACAGGCCGCGGAGTTGGGCTGCCGATCGGCAGCCTCTGCGCTCCGCGTATCGCATCAACGACCACCCCGGCAACCGCAACAACGACCTCGGCTTCCGCCCTCGCCAAGGCGTCGCACCGCCCGATCGTTGCGGTCACGTCGATTACGACGGACCACGCGCAGCGCACGTGACGCCCAGGCTCGTCTCCCGCGCCGCCAACCGCGCGGCCAAAACGAAACGGCGCCCTGGGAGTGGTAGGGAAACCGAAGCTTCCGGGGCGCCACCTGTTTCGACGCGGGCGCCACGCTCGGAGCCGGCTTCGCTCGGCCCTCGCGGGCGCTTGGCGCGAGCGCTCGGTTCCCTCGCCTCGCGCGGCCTTGGCCTGCGGCCTCGGCGTCGTGGGGCTCCGCCCCTACACCCCGCAGCGCACCGCTTCGCGCGCGCTCGAGTGGGTCACCGGCTCATGGCGCGTCGTCCGCGCCTCGGTCGGCTTCGCACGACCGGGCGCTCGTCTCGAGGGGAGGACAGCTCCGCTTCGCTGCGCTGCAGAGTTCTTCGATGGAAGAGGTGAAGTGGTGAAGGGGATCAGGGGCAATCTCTGGCCGGGCGAAAGCCGAGGGCGCCGTCGCGAAGGCCGGGGGGGGCGTTGCTGCGACACGCGGAGCGCGCGAACTGCGCGACGCCCGCAAAGCAGCCGCCCCGGTAGACCCGGGAGGAGCCGCCAGCAGGCTCGAAAGCGCGCGGATGAGCCGACCCCGACTCCGAGTAGTCGATCGACCAGCGATCCTGGACCCACTCCCTGACATTCCCATGGACGTCGTAGAGACCGAAGGCGTTCGCGAGCTTCTGCTTCACTTCGTGTCGACTCCCGCCTGCGTTGCCCGCGTACCAGCCGGCCCGGTCGAGATCGTCCTCTCCGTCGCCAGACCAGTACCTCGCCGTCGTCCCCCCACGGCAGGCGTACTCCCACTCCACTTCCGTCGGCAACCGTCCACCCAGCCATCGACAGAACAGCCACGCCTCCCACCAGCTCACCCCGACGACCGGATGGGGCCGGTCGCCGGCTCCCTTCGTCGGGTCGAAACGCTCGTACTGGCCTTCGGTCACCGGGGTCGCCGTCATTTGGAAAGGCTCGACGGTCACGTCGTGGGCTGGCCCTTCGTCCTGGTACCGCTCCTTTTCGTCCTCTTCGCTTCCCATTCGAAACTCGAGCGAGAAACCGTCGGATGGAGGGCACGCTTTCCAGTCGAGCTCCGGCGGCGCTTGCGCGCCCGGCCGCTCCGCGATCTTCGCGTGCAGCCGCTCGGTCGAGACGTCGACTCCGATCCCGTCGAGCGCGTAGACGACGTACGCGACCTTCTCGAGCTCCAGGTCTGGCGCGATGCTCCTCCACAGTAGCTCGTCGATCTCGCCTCGCTCGTGCCCCTCGGCCCTCCAGCCGCGAGCAAGCGCGAGCAAGTTGTCACCGTCCCAGTCGGAGAGCCCGCGCAAGAACTCGAACGACACGGACGGCTCCAGCCCCTCGACTTCGGGAAGCGCGCGCAAGGCGATCTCCGGGCTGACCCCCGCGAGCCCCTGGAGACGCTCGAGCTTCTCCGCGGTCGTTTCCGCGAACGTGCACAGGTAGCCGAACACCTCGCCCCAGCGCGCTGCGTCTTCCAGGTTGGTCGCGAGCTCGGTATACGTCTCCTGCCCCAGGCGGTTCAGGCCGTCGGCGGCGAGGTACTCGCCGATGCTGCGGTGCATCCAGCGCCACGGCTGCGCTTCGCCCTCGTGCGCCCCAATCAGACCGGAGTTGTGCCCCACGTCGTCGAGGAATCCATCGATGGCCCCGTCCCACGGCGCCAGCACCCGCTCCAGCTTCAACTCGGGGTAGCCGTCCGCCAGCCCTTCAACGGCTTCCAGCAGATCCGGTTGCGGCCACCGCTCGCCGCCGCCCTTCATCAGCTCCAACGCGAGGTAGGGCAGAACCTTCCGGCATGCGTAGGCGCTCTTGACTGGTTTCGGCCGCTGACCGTGGCCACGCTTCAACAGCACGCCGGTCGCCTGGTCGTACAGATCGTGCCGCGTCAGCGGCAATTGCGCGTCGGGACCGAGCGCCGATTGAGCGTAGGCCACCAGCGAGAGGAGCATCGGGTTCGTGCAAAGGCTCCGCAGCGTCGGACGATCAACGAGGGCTTTCCAGGCAGCCTCGCTCTCGTCTTCGAGCCAGTTCTCGATCAGCTCCTTCTGGCGCTTCATGTCCAGCGGCTGGATCCGCGCATCGACGAAGCCCGGGATCGGCGTGAAACCCGCCGTTCGGCTGGCGACGACGATCACGCAGTGCTCCAGCTTGTCGGCCCATGACTGGAGGTTCTCGCGCGCGCTGGCGCGGCGTTCTTGCGGAAGCTCGTCGAGTCCGTCAAGGAAGAGCCAAACGGCCCCGGGCTTCTTGGCCAGCTCATGCAGAGCCTCGGCAATGCCCTCGGCCGGCCGCTCACCGACCTTCACCCGAACCTCGCGCTCGGCGAGGCTGAAAGGGTGGATCGGCTCGTTCGCGAGCAGTGCGAACACAGGCACCGGCAGCTCCCCCGGCCAACTCCGCGCCAACTCGGAGGTGCGATCCGCCAGAGCGTGGCACAGGTACCGACACGCCGTCGACTTCCCGGCTCCTGGGTCGCCGAGCACGGCCCAGCGCCGTGTGACGCGGTCGTCGTCTTTCGAGGTGAGCTGGAGCAGCTCGTGCAACGATCTCTGCATGTGCAGGAGGTCGTGCCGCTCGTCAACTGGCTCCCCGCCCCGCTTGGCGCTGCCGAGCGCGAGCTCGACGTGGACGTCGGGGAGGTCCTTGCCGTCGCAAGAGAAGAGCGAGGGAAGGTGACGGTGCTGTTCGGCGACGTATTCGAGGTAGACCTCGAGCGGGTCTGCCTCTGCCGTCGGCGTGGGTACACGTCGGTCGAGCAACTCCACCAGCTCGATGAAGTCGGCGGCGCTCGAGAACGGAACGTCTTCTCTCCCGACGTCCACGACGTCACGCGCCTTTGCATGTTTCCAAACGTGCAGCTCGCGATCGAGGCCACACCAGAATCCCGCGACTACGGCGTTCGCCGCGTTCTCCTGGCCATCCCGCCGATCGTTTCCCTCCGGGAACGGAGCGAGCAACCAGACGACCCGCCGGACGCCGTCGAGCTTGTCCGGCAAGTCCTCCAGGTTCCATCCAGCGTCGGGCAGGACCCGCCAGCCGCGATTCTGCTCGACCCAGCGCGAGAAGCCGTCACCGGGACCGGACTTCGGGCAAAGGAATAGCGTCTCCCCGCCAGCCTTGGGATGCCGCGAGCAGCGAAACGCCTCGGCCTGGGTGATGAGCCGTTCGATTGCCGTCTGATCACCGCCGGGAAGCACGACGAAGTTGTCGAGCGGCGGCGCCTTGACCCAGGGAGGCAGCTCGGTTCCGCCCCAGCCGAGCACGACTTCGCGATCCTTCGCGAGGCCGTAGCCGACTTCGAAACCCACGTTCGCGTTCGGAAGATCCACGAGTGCCACCACCCGGTCCGCAGAACCGAGATGTGGTTCGATACCACTCCAGAGGTTGCCCGACCGCTCTTCGCGCCCACCGACCTTCACGGACCATCCCTCGGGAGGCGAGAGGCGGAGGAAGTCGAGCGTGACGTCGAGCCCGACCGTCGTCATATCCCAGACGACGAACGCCTTCCTACTGGGGCCGCTGTCCGCTTCGCTATCTCGCGTCATCGTGTTCGCGCTTCCGGGTCCCTCGTCCCCGCCTTCTCCCTCGCAAGGGTGCAAGGATACTGGCGAACGGGCCCCGGGGCGAACGTGGTCGGCAGCGACGCGTGCCGCCTCGCCCGCCCCCGCCGTCCGTTCGATGAACCGGAACAGCATCTGAGTCTGCTCCCGTGTCAACGAAGGGTAGCGGCCCCGTCCCTAACCCTGCACACCCTCGAGCGCGCGGCCTTCGGCCGCGATTCCACCACGGTTCGAGCGCGTCATCGCGCGGTCCGTACACAACGTCTCCATCGCGAGCGCGGAGTTGGCATTCGAGTCGATGCGCTACGCGGCGCGACGGTAGGTGTTATGCAAACCGCCGAGCACGGGGGTGGCGAGGACTTCACCTTGGCCTTCGCTGCGATGGCGCGGGATCGGCGCGTTTCCACCGAGCGCCATGTGCTTCCTCGACGCGTTGTACAACTCGGGTCCACACTACCCCGGAGTACGAAGTGGCGGTGGTCGCGTATCCGTGGCACACGTTCTTTGGACGCGAAGTCCGAGTTCGCGGGCGAAGGAGGCGTGGAGCGCATTTGGCGTGCACGCTTGAGAGCGAGCTAGACCGAAAGGCGCAGGAGATTCCAAGCTGGATGCTCGACGCCGGTGTGTGCTCCGAGCTGACTGTCAGTGCTGCGCCGTGGGTGCCTGCCACCGTCCTGGGCGAGCTTCGCCACCCTCTCGAGGTAACAATCGGGAATACGATTACGTCTCGGCGTGCCGCAAGATCGGCCCTGCTGCGAAGTGCAGCAAGGAGGCGCTGATGAAGACTCGACCGACATGGCGGAAGCTGCCGGGAGGGGGATCGCCATCTTGTTGCGCAAGCAGGTGTGGCCGAGGTTCTTCAGTGCACCCTGGATCCGGCAGTAGCCCGAGGTCGAGTTCTCCGTCGCGAAGCGGACGATCAGCTCGCGGAGCCCCTTCATCAGTCCTGGTCGCCCCACGCGCTTGGTGCTGTACGTCCACTTCGCGGCGATCAGTCGGCGATGCCAGCGAAGGATCGTGTCAGGCGTCACGATCGTCGCGATGGCGGCCGGCGCCCTCCCACCGATTCGCTTCCCCTTCGCCGCCAGCCGCCGGCGTTGGTCATCGGTCAGCCGAAGCCGCTTCCCGCCGAGCTGCTCCTTGAGCACGCGGTTCTCTTCGAGGAGGTACTCGACGGCGTGCTGCTGGTGCCGGTGGACCCAGCCGGCGACTGTCAGCAGCAGCACTCGGAGCGGGTAGATGTCGGCCGTCATTCCTGGATGCTACTCGTCGGAAGTCGCCGCGGTGTCGATGTCAGTCCGGCCCATGTTCGCCCCGGATTCACCCACTAAAGGTGCAGGAGAGTCTACTTTGCCAGGACCACCCGCTTCATCGCGTTTGGCGTAGCCCTAATAAGCCCCTTCCCCACGATCGGGCCCAGCACGCCGGGCTTCCTCTCATCGTCATCAAGGAGTCGGTAGTTATCGATGTCGTACATGACTGCAGCAAACTCCCGGGAACTATTCAGTCCCTCTAGAATGTACGGCGCATGCGCGTAGTCGACATATCGAACCCAATGCGGGCCTTGGGGGTCCCCAAAATAGTCAGAAGGGTGTAACGCGACCACCAGTTGACCAGTTACCGGTTGCCCCTTCTGGTCAAGCGCCTGCAGCTCGACCGACCCCGATCCAGTTAGATCAATGACGAGTTGCGCTTGCTCCTCATCCCGAACGGTCACGAACACGTTTTCTTCACTCGGCGGAAACCTGAAGGTCTTGTAGCCGCCCTTGTACTCGGCCCCATACACTCCGGCCGGCACAGAATCGATCACCACACCTTCAGCGGATTGCCGGCCGAACCTGTACTTCAGGTAAGGAACTGCACGCTGCTCTTCCATGGGTGTCAAGATCAGCTCGCCCCCCCCATCGCCCGCGGGACGGAGGCCGTTCGTCGGCGTCTTGTCGACACTCCCTCCCACAAAAAGAACTTCGAGGCTCCCCCACTCCGCCGCCACCTCCTCCACGACGACGTCATGCACGGAAAGGCCATCTAACAAGGCAGAATAAGGGAGTTCTCGTTCGCCGGTGGGCTCGTACCCGGGAAGAGCAAGGCTGAAATGTGCCGACCTGCTCTGCTGCGTACCCGTCGTTGTAAAGACGTAGAGTTGATCGTACCGATTCGACTCCTCAACCCATGCCGGATCGACACCCGCCGCGATCAGCCCAGCAGAAGCGCGCCTGACGTACCGAAAGCCCTTCCACGTGAAGCTGGTGCCGCGACCCAGCCCACCATCCAACCTAGGCACCTGACCATCGCTGGTGCGGATACGGAGAACTCCGCCGTAGATTGGCTGCAGAACAAGATCAACTGCGCTGGCGCCCACGGCAACCAATCGCGCAGGCTCGACCGTGATGTACCCCTGATTCCCGGCAGAGAGCGTGTACCTACGCCCCCTCTCGAGGTCGACGAACTTGAAAGCGCCCTGCTCATCGGACCGAGTGGTTCGAGTCGATTCCTCCATCTCGATGCTAGCGCCTGTGTATCGAGTCCACGCAAGCACAGTCGCCCCTGGCACGACCTTGCCCGTGGAATCCCGGACCACGCCGGATATGGAGTCTACGCCCGTTCGAGCCGCTTCGACGGTCTGTTGCTGCCTTCGCCCAACATCATTCGAAGGCAGCGGACTTTGCAGGGCCTCTAGCGACGAAGCGCTGGAAGGCGCCCCTGTGATGGGCTCTGGAGATTCCCCCTGAACAAACAACTTGCCGGCCGTAGCCACAAGCAGAACAGCGACACTAACCGTCACGGCAATGGCAGTATTTCGTACCCTCATGGGATTCTGTTGTGGACCGCGGCTGGTCGAGACCGCTCACAGAATACCATGCCGCCGGCGGGCCGCGCTCCGCCCCTGGCTGCGTCCGGGTGGTAGGGGCACACGGGCTTGAGCTGGAAGAGGCCATCCCAAGCGACGTCCCCTTTTCACTCTCCCTCTATTCCTGTGCACCAGGCGAACCACTCGTTTCCCTTCGTTAGATAGGCCGTGCAGGTCACGCCCATTGAGCAACCGCTCTGGGTCATGCGGGTCTATCGCGACCTGATGGGGATCACCGAGGAGCAGCCCGCGTCCGGCTACGAGTCCTTAGACGGCCTGTTCGATGCGCCCGAGAGACTTCGTGTCGTCAACGTCATCCTCGGACTCACCGACGACTTGATCGGCGACATCAACAGGCAGATGCGGGCGCGGGACCGATCCAACTCCAGTGACCGCGACGCCGCGCATGCCGGTCGGCGTGCGCTGGAGGGCGAACGGGCCAGCATCATCCTGGACACGGCCCTGACGGTGGCGGATCTTCCGGGGCACGCCATTGAAGTCGGCGCGATCACGCTCCTCGAGGTCGATCCCGACACCGCGAGCACGATCGGCACCTTTGCCGGCGTCGTCGGTTGGGGGGAGGTGGCCTCGTTCGCCGCGTCGACAACGGGACTGCGGACGGGATCCGCGCCTTGCGGGCCGGCAAGGGCATCAAGGAGGGGATCTACGAGTGTTCGTGGGAGCGTCCGGCAACCGCTACGTCGGCCAATCGAACGACGTACCGAGGCGCTTGAACGAGCACCGTCGAAAGAAGAAACTTCCCGAGGGCGCGGAAGTCGACGTGACAGAAGTGACGGGTGGACGGACCCAGCGGGAGATCTCCGAACAGTTGCGCATCAACGAGCTCAATGGCATCGAGAACCTCGAAAGCCAGAGGAACCCCATCGGCGAAGCCCGACGGCACGTACTCGACCAACAGGAATGACAAAAGCTTGGACTCTCGAAGACGGCCCCTTCGGCTCGATGATGATCCTGCACTCGCGATGGTCGAGCGAAGCCCGTGAGGAGCTGCTGAAGAGCGGGGCCGCGGGCCTCCATCTCAACATCGCCAAGGGCTGGCGCGGCAAGGACGTGGCGTTCGTGAGCGAGTTTGCGGACCAGCTCGTCGCGTTCGAGATCATCGACCAGGTGATCGACGACGTGAGCGCGGTGAACGATCTTGGTCGGCTTCGCCGCCTACAGGTGAACACCTACTGCAAGACGAAGCTGGATTTCGCAAACTACCCGCACTTGGAGGACTGCTCGCTCGAGTGGCGGCGCGGCGCCAAGACTCTTCTGGAGCACGAGGGCGTACGCACGCTGTTCGTCAACAAGTTTGACGGCGTCGACCTGCGGGGCGCCGGGCAGATGAGGGCTCTCGAGAGCCTCGGATTGACCGGCGCCCGCAAGCTCGAATCCCTCGACGGCATCGAGAACCTCGCCTTGCTGCGGCGGCTGCGGCTCGGGCTCGCGACCAAGCTCGCGTCCCTGAACGGCCTCGCTGCCCTGGATCGAATCGAGCGGCTTCAGGTCGACACCTGCCGCAAGATCACGGACATCGCGTCCATCGGTCAGCTCCATGAGCTGCGAGAGCTGTTTCTCATGAACTGTGGCGAGATCGAGACGTTGCGGCCGCTCGCCGAGCTGCGTGCTCTGGAGACGTTCGTGTTCTCGGAATCCACGAACATCGCCGACGGAGACCTGGCGCCGCTCTGCGAGCTGCCGGAGCTGCGCAAGCTCGTGTTCATGGACCGCGCGCACTATTCCCATACGATGAAGGAGTTCGGGAAAGAGTAGGGGCCTGGCGCAATGTGCGCGGAAGCCCACAAGAGAAGGTCCTTGTCGAGTTCAAGAACGATCGCTCGGCACGAGGACCGTGGTTCGTGAGCAGCGCCGCCGGTGACAGCCGCGAGCAGTCCCCGCTCAACGGCGCCGCAGCTCGAGCCGAATTTCCGCCTGCGAGTCGAGGTCCGAAGAGATGGTGAAGGTTCGCCGAGCAGAGAGGCCCGACTCCGTTGCCGCCCTCGCCACGTACATGCCCACGGGCAACCGCGCGTGGTGCGTGAAGGGCCAGCGTAGCTCGCTGGCGGACCCCGTCATGGAGTCGAACAGCTCCTCGCCCCTGCGCACCTCGAGCGTCACCTGGCCCCAGGCCTTATCGCCCGCTCCTGAGACCTCGAGGCTGCAAGCCGCGCCGGTCTCGACCAGCTTGCGAACCTCAAGCACCTCATCGGCGCGAATCTCGATGTCCAGCGGCTGGGTCGAGAGCTGCGCGCCGTAGAGCCGAACCTGATAGGGGCCGGGTGCGAGCGCACCGACGACAAGTTCCGAACCGTCGGAGGCGACCGCTCTGCGCAAAGGATAGTAGCGCTCAGGCGCAATCACATGAACCTCGAAGCTAGACTTGCGCGCCGCCTCCGTCCGTTCGAAGTGAATATGCAGGGAGCCGCCCGCCGCTGTCTCCAGCGTCCCCAGGTCAAGATCTTCTCCAGGCTCCAGCTCGAACCAATCCCAGGCCTGGATAGGGTCATCGGCCTGCAACACTCGAACGCGGTAGCGGCCTGGCGCGACATCCGAAAAGTGAAACGCGTTGCCGTCCAAGTTCGCATGTTCCCAGGCCGTCAGTCCTTCGTTCTCGAGCAAGAAGACGGGCGAGGTGGCGACGGACAAACGCTGCGCCTTGTCCAGCCAGCGGCCTTGCACGCTACCGGGCAGCTCCCGAGACGGCGACCAAGTCGCCACCAGCTCGATAGCACTCTCGCTCGGCCAAACGCCCTTCTGCTGCAGAGGCTCCGCGTCGGCCGGCGCAGAAGAGTCGCGCGCCGTCACGGTAAACGCGCCCACGTTCAGACCAGGGATGGAGAAACTCCCGTCAGCACCCGTACGATGGTCCATGAAACGCTCGCCGGTCTTCTCATCGAGCGCCGTCACCACCACCCAGACCATCGGTGTTCCATCGGCATACGCGGCACGGCCATGGATCACTGCTCCCACACGCAGCACGGGGTTCCATTCGAACCGCCCGAGCGCTGGCACGTTCAACGTCTCTTGTGTCGCACCGCCGAAGATGGGCGAAGTCCAGGTTCGAAGCGGCGTGTCTCCACCGAAACGCGCTCCCTTGGAGGCGTACAAATGCAGTTGCCCGGGCGCGACGGGCGGTAGCTCGAAGCGCCCTTGCTCGTCCGAACGCACGGCAGGGCAATGGAAGGACGCACCGGTGTCGTAGGGTCCCCGGGTCGGCTCCGGGTGCTGGAACGGTTTGTCGAGCACGAGTACGACCGCTCCGGCGACCGGCACACCGGCCTCGTCGCGCACCACACCGTGCACACGGATTCCGCGCTGGAGATCGACCTCGAGGAACTCGCGTGAGGCGGGCACCAAGTCGATGACTGACCGCCACTCGGCGAATCCAGCGGCCAGGATCGAGAGTGGCTGCGATCCCTGCGCGAGTCCGTGAAACTCGAATCCACCAGTCGCGTCGGTCGTCGCGATCCGTGGCGCCCAACGCTCCACGGAGGTGCCGTCCACGCGAGTCGGATCGAACGCCAAGTTGCTGCCGACCGCTACTCGAGCGCCCTGGATCGCTTCGCCCTCTGAACTCAGTACTCGCCCCGAAAGCGCTGCTCCGCCAGCGAGCAGCTCGAGCCGTACACGGCGCGGCGACTCGCTCATCGCAACGAGCTCCAAATCGACGAGATCAGAAGGCTCGTAACCCGCGGCCGTCGCCCCCAACGATTGCGTTGCGCACACGTCGCGTAGCACGAACCGGCCGCCCGCGTCCGAGACCGCCACCAACCGGCCACCGCGCCAGTCGCGGTGCCAGTTCGCAAGCCAGACCGCGGCACCGGAGATCGGGCGTCCGTCCCCGTCGACGACCGTGCCCTCCACGACGACGCCAAGCTCCTGGCGGAACACGACCTCGGAGTCCGCACCAGCAACGACCTCGGCACGCAACACACCAGCGCGACCTCGCGGGCTGCGATCAGATTCGAGGACTACGGCTCCGGCAAACAAGCCCTCCACGCGCGCAATGCCCGACGCATCGGTCACGCACGCAATCGTCGAGCGCCCGACGAGCGGATCGGAGACGGGCGTCACACAGACTCGCAGTCCCGCAGCCCGACTGCCATCGGACCAGAGCGCGCGTACCACGAGCGTGCCGCGCACGGGTGCAGGAGCGCTGTCGCCCGCGGGCCCCACCTCCCGGCCCTCGGACTGCGCGTCCCTCGCGGTTTGTGACTGATGCACCAGTTCGGTCCGATGCTTGTCGACCGCCTCCAACGAGCGGGCAATCCCGTCGGAGGACCGGCCTATCGAACGACCCGCAATGTGCCAAGTTCCAAGGAATGCCACCAAGGCGGCCGCGATCAAGGCCAGCTTCTTCCACATGAACAGTTGTCCCCAATTGATGATTGCTCCGGCCGTGGCGGGTGGATGCACCGGCCACGCGAGGGGCGCGAGCACGACCCTCAGCTCGCGCCCCTCCCCGTCACCCGGGCGCGCAATGCGCTCACGCAACTTCTGCAGCCCGCGCACGAGCCGGGTCTTCACGGTCGACGGAGGTAGCCCCAGCCGCAACGCGATCGCGCGCGGCGGCAGGCCCTCGAAGTAGCGCAGCGTAATGACGGTGCGGTATGCCTCGCCCAGCTCACGCACGGCATCCACCAGTTCGTGCGCTAGCTCGAGCTGCTGGTCGGCTTGATTGCGTTGACCCGCCCACCCGTCGCTCACCGCCCTCTCGGCGGACCGTCGAGCCGCGCGACTGCGCTGCGCATCGGTCGCTCGCGAGCTCAGTACGCGCCGCAGCCAGGCGCGCAACGAATGGCCCCCTCGCGGTGGAGATTCGAGCGCAGTCAAGAAGGTGCTTTGGACCAGGTCCTCGGCGCGCGTGCGATCCCCGACGAGTGCCCGCGCCATGCGCCCGAGCGCCTCGCGGTGCTCGATCAGGTCGTCGGGGTGAAAGTGCGAAGGATCCATGGTTCACTCACTCGAGAACCAAGACGAAGAACCCGAGCGAACGAACTCAACAAACTCCCCGAATCCTCCAATCGTGGCACGCTTGCGCCGGGAACACGACCGCCGCAATCTGCACCCAGGGCCCCTACAAGCGCTAGCAGGCTGTCGCTACGCGGCGCATGAAATCTCCCGAACGGGCCAGGTGGCTCGCGCCGACGCTGACCCAACAGGGGTAGGCGAGCACGCACGACCCCGGAAGCTGAAGACCTGCCGGAAGGTCGGCTTCCTCCGCACCATCACGGCCTGCATCGCGGGCGTCTTGCGGCCGGGCAAGCTCGAGTGCGGCCGGATGAAGTTGTAGTAGCATCGAAACAGCGGATAGGGAATCCAGCAAGCCGGGCTGGGCTTCGGTGCGGCAGAAGCCCGCTCGATCAGGCCTGAGGGCCCCGGATTCGGCTTAGGGGAGGGAACAGCTACTTCCAGTGGAAGCCCGGCGGTGGAGTCCCCGTGTCGTTGAGACGCAAGTCGATCCGAGTCGGGATAGGCGCCAGTCCCGCCGCTTTGGCGGCGAGCTGGGCGTCCGCGCGCGCCTCACCCGTGAGATCGGCCAGGCGGGGGAGCGGCGGCAGTGTCGCGATCACCTCGAGGACGCTCTCCTCGTCGGGAGAGAATTCGTGGCTGGATTCGAACGACAGATCGCCGTAGCGAAGCGCCAGTCGGTACACCGCACCAGGCTGCAGGCCCGCGACGACGGCCATCCCGTCCGGAGGCAGATCGACCGTTCGGCGCCTCGGCCAGCTGGCGTCCGACCGCAATGCCCTCTGCGCACGCTCCGTGCGGGAGGCAACGCGCGCGTCGTGCCTCTGCAGCCGCTCGTCCGACGTCTCCTTGTCCTCGGGGTGGCGGGCGGCCTGTTCCACGATGCGCGCGCGCTTCTCCGCGTCGCGCTCCGCGCGTCTCTCTTCGCGCGCGATCTCTTTGGCCGACGTTCCCGGCTTCTCGAGGATGAACGCCGTGACGGCATTCTCCGGCGCGGTGGAGTACTGCGGCATGCCCTCGACCCGAAGCTCGATCCGCGTACCCTCGTTCAGGACGATGTGCACGTTGCGCGGTTTGCCGACCTCGATGTACACGGGCTCGAGCATGCGCCCGTCCGTGCGGCCGACTGGACCGACCGAGAGCTGGTACCAGTCGGACGTCGGCGGCGTGTACGTGAAGAGCCCGTGCCGGTCGGGGCGGATGGAGAGGAGTGACTCGACCTCGTCGAGGAACCGAGGGTGGCGCTGGTCCTCGTGCAGGAACCAGATGGGCAGCGCCACCGGACTCCCGAAGCGGTCGGTTATCCGTCCGCTGACGAGCTCGCTCTCGGTGAGCGTGATCTCGAGGTTGTTGACCTCGCCGGTCCGCAGCCGAACGATTGTGACCTTCGTCAGGTAGCCCTCGGCCTCGGCTTCGATCCTCCAGGTGCCGACGGGCGCGTCGTTCCAGCGCACGGGGCGCGACGGCGTGGTTCGATCGTCGAGCTTCGACTCCTGGGGGCCCGTGCCCGAGAGGTCCGCGCTGATGGCTTCACCCGCTTCGTTCACGACCATGACCGAGAGCCGGGTTCTGGGGATCACAACGCGGGACTCGGGTGCGGCGGACTCCGTGGGCAACAGGACGTCGCTCGGAGCCTCGAGGGAGACCTCGCCCGCCGGCTCGCTGGACGTGATCTCGACCGCGGGCGGTGCAGACACGTTGTCGCTGCCCGTGTCTAGACGTGCGAACCAGACGCCCCCAATGAGCAAGGCGACGGCCAGCGTCCCTGCGAAGAGCAGAATGGACGAGGCGCGTGAGCCTGTCATGGCCGCATCGTAGAGTGACCGAAAGGTGCTGTCGTGCCTACCGAGCAGACGTTCAGAGACCGAACGTCACGCGGAGCCCGTCCGAGGAGTTGGTCTGCCCCATGTCGCGGTACACGCACTGGAACAGGAACTCCGACCCCACGATCGGCGTCGCGCAGCCGTGAATGGGGTACTCAGAGAGCGGAAGGTCCTTCGTGGCCACGTTCCCCGTCACCACCACAACGGGACCGAGTCGGCAGAATGGGGTGACGCACAGCGTTCCATTGTAGAACGGAATGCTGGCCTCGTCGGTTCCGGTGATGAAGAGGGCGAAGTTGTCCGGCATCCCAGTGGCGACCAAGCCGAAGTCGTCGTTCGCGATGCTGGTCGAGCCCGTCGATCCCATGATCGCGCCCAGGCCGACCGAGTTGGGCGACGTCACGCAGTAGTTGGATGTGCCCTCGACGCAGATCGGCGTGCTGCCGGTCTGGCCTTCGGGGTTCGTGATCGTCAAGATCGCATCGCAGCCGTTGGTGACGCCCGCCGGCGCGGTGAACGTCAGCGACTTCCCGTCTGGAGCGACGACGATGTCCGCCACGGGGAGACTGTCGATGTCCCCGGTGATCACGAGCGTCTCCGGCACCTGCGACCCGATGTAGGGCACGAACGCCGTGAGCGCACCCGCGGTCACGGTCACCGTCTCCCCACCGGTCGAGGAGATCATGTCCGTCGTCGAGATCGACAGCGTGTCGGGGTAGGGACTCGAAAAGTCGACCGTGCCCAGCATCGCGTCGTCGGGGTTGTGCGTGACGCGGCCCTCGATGTCTCCGAGGGACGTCGTGCCCCACCAGTTCTCCATCGCGTCGACGCTCACGTGCGTGAAAGCCGCTCCACTTCCGGTGATGGCGAGCACCAGGTCCTGGGTAGATGTGTTGTCGGAGATCGTGTTGTACTTGCCCAGCGCGACCTCGAGCGCATCGTTGACCGCCAGGACGTCATAGTCGTACAGGAGCGTCAGAGCGCCACCCGTGTTGTCTTGGATCGAGTTCCCCTCGTAGTCGACCCTCGTCGTGTTCAGCGTCGACACCGGATCAGCCAGAACGACGACGCGGGCGCCGTCGCCTCCGCTGCCCTTGAAGGCGTTCCTCGTCACGTCGACGTTGATGTCGTTCGACGGTTGGGCATCACCCACTGACAGGCGGAAGCCGTGCCCGCCGCTGTCCACGATGGAGTTTCCGTCCAGCGAGAGGTCCAGGTCGAGACCTGCGGCGTACGATGCACCAACGTTCATGTCCGCGTAGAGGCCATCGAGGGTGCTGCCTTGAATGGTGTTGTTCTCCAGCGTGAGATCGAGGTCGGCGCCGTGATAGTAGAAGGTGCCCTCCAATCGGACACCTTCCGAGCCCGCGTCTGTGATGCTGTTTCCGCGAACCATCACCGTTGCGAACACGGTGGAACTGGTGACTTCCGTGTCATCGTGGGTTAAATACAGATTCAGCCCCTCGGCACCACTTCCGGAAACCGTGTTGTTCTCGATGACCCAGTCGAGGTTGGCGGTGCCGTATTCGTCCTCCGTCTTGGCGAACGAGATTCCGATACCCTCTGCGCCGGTGACCGTGTTGCCGGAGATGGTGCCCGAGGAGCGGGGACCGTAGCGGTTTCCGACCTTGAGCGTCCCCGCGCCCGGAGCTGTGGTCATGCCGGTCGTCGCCACCCCCCCCGTGAGCACGTTGTTCGACACGGTGAAGTTCGTGACCATGTTCAGACTCGTGCCGTAGTTTTCATGGGAGATCGAGATGGACAGGTCGCCCCCCGCGATCCCGACCCCGCCGCTCAACGTATTGTTGTCGACGACGGCGTCCGAGACGATTGCATTGGGGTAGCCGCACTCAAAACGGAGAGTGCCGCCGTCTTCCAGCACGTTGTTCGAGACGATCGGGCCGGGCATGACTGCGGCCGAACCGGCATCGACCGAGATACTAGCGCCGAAAGAAAACGGGCCGTCATTGGAGAGCGTATTGCCCGAGATCACGCAGTCTGACACCTGCGCGTCACCACCGGCGGCGAGCTCGATGTTGCCGAAACCCGTTAGGATGTTCCCGAGAATGGAGGCTTGAGTCACCACAGCACTCCCGAAGAGGTTGAGCTCGAGCCCAGGGCCCCCCTCGACGGTGTTGTTCGAGATGATGATCGATTTGGCCGCCGATGTGCCGTCATGGTTAACTATGACGGCATGGGACTCGCCGTTGTTTTCCGCGTAGACCGTGTTGCCATCGATGAGGAGCGCATCGGGCAGACCAGTGACGTCTACACCCCGCCCAGTGATGAGGTTGTCGACGACACGGACATCCCCCCCCGCTCCAGACGAGCCGATCACGATCGCGAAGGAACCCCCGTCCAGATCGGTGAAGGAGAGTCCCTCCACGATGGACGTCCCGACCGTGGGGTTGGTGAGTTCGAATGCGTTCGCGCCCGAGCGCTCCACGATGGCGGTGCCATCCGCAGGCCCATCGATCTCCATGCCCGAGGGGATGCCGATCGGGAAGACCTCGCCGAGCGCGGCGTCGTAGGTGCCGGGTAGGACGATCAACACGTTTCCGGGGCTACTGAATTGGCCACTGCCCACCGCTTGGGTGATCGTCAGCCAGGGATTCCCGACGGTACCATCCCCGCCGGCCGACCCGTTCGCGGCGTCGACATAGTATGGGTTCCCGGCCAACGCAGACGGTCCCAGGGAGAGCAGGCAGGCAGGTACGAACAGGAGCTTCTCGAAGAACGAGGCCATGGAGAGATTCTCTATTTTGGGACCGAGGCGAAATGGAAGAGACCTAGCCTATCCGGTCCCGATCGAGTCCGAAAGCCGAAATCGGGGACGTGTCCAGAGCCGCGCAAGGCGCCGATCGCGGTTCGCCCGAGCCCGAACTAGTCGTTCGAACGCAATGCATCGAGCGCGGCGCGCAGGCCGGGGTCGCGTTCGGCCCGGGCCTCGACGGCAGCGGTGTCTAGATCCAACGCGTGTTGGAGCGAGGCGCGCGCTCCCTCCTTACCAAGCTCGTTCCCCACGACGGCTGTCGTGAGCAAGGCTGGCATGTCGTCTGGGTCGAGAGCGAGCACTCCGGTCGCGGCTTCCAGCGCACCGCCCAGCTCGCCGGATCGACGCCGCGCCACCATCAAGTAGCGCCAAGCGTCGACCTTGTCGGCCTGCTCCGCGCACGCTCGCGCGAACACGACGGCCGCCTCCTTCGGGCGCCCTGTGCGCAGGTAGTGCAAGCCCAAGTTGAAGTTCCCGTTGAAGTCAGCGGGCTCGAGCTCGAGGGCCTCGACGTACAGGGCCTCGGCCTCTCCCAGGCGGTCGCTCTTGATGTGCAGGTTCGCGAGGTTGACGAGCGTGAGGACGTGCTCCGGCTCGAGCTCACGCGCCTTGAAGTAGGCCTGGAACGCCTCGGGCACGCGCCCCACGGCCTCCATGACGACGCCGAGGTTGTACCAGGCCTCGGTGTTGACCGGGTCCGTTTCGATGGCGCGCTTCAGCGCGGCTTCCGCTTCCGCTTCGTTGCCGCGCCGGTGCTCGGTGTTGCCGATGCCCACCCACGCTTTCGAGCACCGACCATCGAGCTCGAGGGCCGTCTCGTAGGCGAGGATGGCACCGTCCGCCTCTCCGTCGTCCTGCAGCCAATCGCCTTCGCGCACGAAGGACATGGGATCGCGGGGGTCGAAGTCCTTCGCCTTCTGCAAGGTCGCCTTCCAGTCGGGAAGACCCAGCTCGCGCTCGAGGGCGGCGAGTCGCAGCCAGTTGTTGGTGCGCGCCCCCGGCAGCGCGACGGTCTCGCGCATGAGCTGCAACGCTTCCTCGTGACGCTCCTGCCGCGCCAGGATGCCGGCGAGCGAGCTGCGCGAGATCACGTTTCCTGGATCCTCCACGAGGATCTGGCGCAGCGCGGCCTCCGCCTCGTCATAGCGTTCCGCACGGACGAGCTCGTTCGCCCGCTGGCTGCGTTCCCAGACGTGCATCATGTCCTTCGGGTCCGGGCGCTCGCCCGCGGGAACCTCGTCGCCCGCTTCGTCCGAGCTCCACACGTAGCCGAGCGCCGCGAGCGCGTCACGCACATCGGGGTCCATGCTGCGGATGTCGTCACCGCGCACGTCCGCTTCGGCGTTCGGTAGGAAGTCCTCGAGCGAGGACGCGTACGGCGCGGCGGTCTCCGCGGCGTACAGGTTGTTCAGCTCGCGGCCGTCGCGAACGAGGTCGTACAGCTCCGGGCGTGGTGCTCGAATGAACCGCCCCGTGTCGTCCCGAATCGCGCGCAGGTCCGACCAGCCGTGGTTGAAGTACGGAGACATCGCCTCCGAGTACACGGGCACCGGCTCGGGCTGCGCGTCGCGCACGACCAAAGCGCGCGCCACCGAGCGTCCGTCGAGCCCCTGCGTCCCCGACACGTCGAGCAGGTCGAGCACGGTGGGAGCGATGTCGACCGAGCTCAAGACCGTCCGCACTCGCTTACGCTGCGCGAGGCTCGGATGCATGAAGATGAGTGGCACGCGCGTCGTCGCGTCGTAGATGAACATCGCGTGCGTGGTCTCGCCGTGCTCGCCGAGGCTCTCCCCGTGGTCGGAGGTCATCACGACGAGCGTTTCGTCGAGCATGTTGCGCGTCCCGAGCGAGGCGAGGATCTCACCGAGCCCCGCGTCCGCGTACGCGATCTCGCCGTCGTAGGGCGAGTCCGGACACTTGGCCGCGAAGACCTCCGGCGGGTCGTAGTTGGCGTGCGGGTCGAAGAAGTGCACCCAGAGGAACCAGCGCTCGTCCGCGCGGTCCTGCAGCCAGCGGATGGCCCGCTGCGCCGTGTCGGCGGCCTTCGTCTCGCGGAACATGAACATCGGCGCCTTTTCCGCACTCGCCAGGTCGTCGTCGTACGCATCGAAGCCCTGGTCGAGCCCGTAGCGTGAATCCAGGACGAGCGCCGACACGACCGCGCCCGTCGCGAAGCCGGCTTCGCTCAGGCTCTCTGCCAGGGTCGGGACGTCCTCGGGCAAGAAGTGCGTCCCGTTGTTGCGGGCGCCGTGGTTGAAGGGGTAGATGCCCGTCAGGATCGACGCGTGCGAGGGCAGCGTGATCGGCGCCACCGTAATGCATCGTTCGAAGACGACACCGCGCTGCGCCATGCCGTCGAGGTTCGGCGTCGATGCCCCCGAGTGCCCGTAGCAGCCGATGTGGTCAGCGCGCACGGTGTCGACTGTCACGAGGAGGAGGTTCTTGAAGCCGCTCTTCTCGCCGACCGGCGATCCCGATTCCATGCGCCAGACGAAGAACATCCCGAGGCCCAGGATCGCCGTGATAAGGAGCAAGTACCAGCGCATCGTGACATGGTATCGGTCGCGCGCTGGCACACCAATAGCCGCCGATACCTCTTGCCGCCGCTAGCCCGGTCTTCTTCTTCTCGGTTCTCTTGGCGGCGGTGTATCGTAAGCGTCCGACGGCCTCCTGAGCGTCCCCTTGGTAGGCCCTGTGCCCGGCGGCACCCTGAGCGGCATGACCACAATCCATGTCAAATCGCGGCCCAGGAGCCGCAGTGAACTCGCCGCCTGGTACGAATCCGTCCTC